>DCFP01000196.1:9167-13320 GCA_002319925.1 Holophagaceae bacterium UBA1801
TGGCGGCGCTCCGCAATACCGCAACCGGCGCCTGCTTCACGCCGCGCTCCTTGATGCCCCCGAGCCGATTGAGTTCACCCTGAATGGTGACCGCCAGTTTTTCCGAATCCTGCAGGAATGCTTTCTGGGCCATATCATCCAGGATGCTAGCCAGGACGCTGTCGGGGCCTTGGGGTTGACCGGCTCCTTCGTTCTCTAGTGCGGCGATCTCCGCCGCATCCGCATCCCCCGTGTCCAGGCTCAGGAAGTAGACCTCAGAACCTTTGGCAGCCCTGGCTTTCGCGGCATTGAGGTGAAGGCTGATGAACAAATCCGCACCGGCCTCATTGGCCAGTTTTGCGCGATCCCAAACAGGTACGAAGACGTCTTCCGCCCGAGTCAACATCACTTCGAACCCAGTGGCCTGCAGGTTGTCCCGGATGGCCAGCGCGAGATCCAGGGCCACACTCTTTTCCATCAAGCCCTTCTGCCCTTTGGCACCGCAATCATCACCTCCATGGCCAGGATCCACGGCGATCCTCAGCGGAGTAGCCGCAGGTGCAGCGGTGTCGGGATTCGGCGATTGAGGCCAAGCCAAAAGGCTGAGCAGAAGGAATGGAAGGATCCGGAATGTGAACACGCAGACTCAGGAAGGAAAAGGTTGGAACGACGGTGAATGCTGCTTCCGCGACTGTCCGAGGATACATCGGCCGGGTAAGGGAGCAACAAAGGTGGTTCCACTTGCGGCCACAAAGGCTTTTTCGGGAAAGTCACGGGTGGAATTGAGCCGATAGCGCCTCGGCTGCAGGATGATTTGCGGAAAAAGTAAAAATTAAATAATCATTTAAATGTTGAAAATTAATCTTCATCGCCGATGGTGGCTTTCACCTCTCTTTCAAATTTCAATATCGTAACTCATTGATTTTTAGTCAATAAAGTGACGGCAAAATAACATCGCATCAAGTTGTGACCGAGTGTTTACCTTGCGTACCTCAACCATGAATGCAGGATTTTCTACTCTAACCTTCTTTTTTCCTGTTTTAAGGAAGATAATAGGGAAGAGGATTGATCATGGCCTCTTGGAGCCCATCCCCTCTTCGAATTGCCCGTTGACTCTGAGCGACGGGCTTGACATCGCTCTGTTTTACATTAACCAAATGCATTTCCTGGACGCAACGTCAGGAGTCAATCATGAAAGACGACTTCGCTCATTCAGCTCTTCCTGAATCCAGCTTGAGCATGCTCATCTCGGCGGCCCGAAGGCATGTGAAGCACGCTGTGGGGGCCTTCGTGGAGCCCTACGGCCTGAATCCTTATCAATGCTGGATGGTCCTGCTCCTCCGTGATCGGGGCCCCATGTCTTTGAGTGAGTTGGCTGGACGCATGTGGATGGATCACCCGACCACCTCACGCCTTGTCCATGCACTTGAGGAGAGCGGCCTGCTAGTGGTCCACCCCGATCCAACCCACGGGCGGAAAGTGCTGATTGCCATCAATCCCGAAAAGACTTGTTTGGCTGATGAAATCTATGCCAAGGCCGTGGCCTACCGTTCCAAGCTGGAAAAGGGCATGAGCGGGGAAGAAAAGGCAACGCTGCATTCAGCGCTTGGGAAGGTCATCCTGAACCTGAGTGAATACCTGGATGAGGATCAAGCCGGCAAGGAAATCATGGAAAAGAAACCCAAATCCAAGGCTCTGGCCGTCTGATCAGTAGAACGGTTCCCGGACGAGCGGCCTTCTCTCGGGCGACTGGCGAAATAGTGGGGCCTGGCTTTCCACGGTAAAGAAAATTAGCCGCAGGTCGCTCTTCAACCTTCCAGATCGACGCAACATCCAATGAGCGAGATCCGCGCACGCGGATCTCATTGGGGTAATTGATCTGGAGTTCAATCCATTCCGGCCCATCCCATTGAAATAGGTTGGAGAATTTGGATCCTGGGACAAATTCCTTTTCGTCGGATGACATCTACTCTCGAGGCGACCGTGAACCCTACCTCCCAGGAACCGCAATCAGAAGGTGAAATCGCCTTGAGCTTGGAACCCATTCGAGAAGACGTTGTCTACCCTCGTTCCAAACGCTGGTTGTTCATTCCCCTTGGTCTTGCCGCTTGCATGGCCATTGTTTGGGGGATCGTCCATTTCCGCGCAGTGGCGGCAGTGAAGGCTGACCCTCAACCCGCGGCCAGACCGGTGCCGGTGTCGGCCGCAGTGGTTAAGGCGGGGGAAATGAACATCAGCCTTTCTGGGCTGGGAACCGTTACCCCCGTGAACTCCGTCGTTGTGAAGAGCAGGGTGGATGGCCAGCTGATTCGATTCCCCATCCAGGAGGGTCAGCTGGTGCATCAGGGGGATCTCATCGCGGAAATCGACCCTCGGCCCTTTCAGGTGCAGCTGATGCAGGCCGAGGGCCAGAAGGCCAAGGATGAAGCGGCCTACAAGAACGCGAACATGGACCTTCAGCGCTTCAAGGCCCTGTTTGACCAAGGCATACTTTCGAAACAGCAGTACGATTCTCAGATCTCCACCGTGGATCAGGCGGGGGCAGCGCTCAAGGCGGATCAGGCCCAGGTGGAGAGCGCCAAGCTGAACCTGGCTTACAGCCACATCACGGCTCCGCTCACCGGAAAGGTCGGATTGAGGTTGGTGGACCCAGGGAACATGGTCCGCTCCACGGATGCCAACGGGCTTTGTGTCATCAATCCGGTGCAGCCCATCACCGTCGTTTTCACGATTCCAGCTGACAGCATCAGCCAAGTGCTGGCCCACAACGCTGACGGGAAGCGCCTTCCCGTTGAAGCCTATGACCGTGATCTGAAGAATCGCCTCGCGAGCGGAACGGTGTTGGCTATCGATAATCAGGTGGACCCGGCCACGGGGACCGTGCGCATCAAGGCCCTGTTCGACAATCAGGATGGCGCGCTCTTCCCCAATCAGTTCGTCAATGCGCGGCTCCTGGTGGACACACTGAAGAACGCGTTGATCATTCCAACCGCCGCCGTCCAGCGCAGTCCGCAGGGTTCTTTTGTATACCGGATCAAGGCGGATGACACCGTGGAGATGGTCGTGGTGGAGGTGCAGGCCACGGAGGGCGATAGCACTTCCGTCCGAAATGGACTTGCGGTCGGCGATCGGATCGTCACCGACGGCCTGGAGAGGCTCAGGCCAGGAAGCGCCGTGGCCATTGCGAAGCCGGACGGCGCTGGTGCCAAGAAAACCAATTCATGACCGGCTCTGATTCGTGCAGCCTCTTGGATTCAATTCCTTTCTAGCGAGCGAGTCATGAATCCATCCAGGCCATTCATTCTCCGTCCCATCGCCACCTCCCTGCTGATGGCCGGCTTGCTGCTGGTCGGCTTCATCGCCTTCCGCCAACTCCCGGTCTCAGCCTTGCCCCAGGTGGACTACCCGACCATTCAGGTCGTCACTTTCTATCCCGGCGCGAGCCCTGATGTGGTCACCTCGGCCATCACCGCGCCCCTGGAACGCCAGTTCGGGCAGCTTCCTGGGCTCAACCGCATGTCCTCCAGCAGCTCCAACGGCTGTTCGGTGATCACCATGCAGTTCGTACTGGACTTGAACATCGATGTGGCCGAGCAGCAAGTCCAGGCGGCTGTGAACGCAGCCGGGACGTATCTCCCGGCGAACCTTCCCGCGCCCCCGATCTACAGCAAGATCAATCCGGCGGACTCTCCCATCCTGACGCTGGCCCTCACCTCGGAATCCCTTCCGCTTTCCAAGGTGGAAGATTTCGCGGATACACGGCTAGCCCAGAAGATTAGCCAGTTGCCCGGCGTGGGTCTGGTGAGTATCAGTGGTGGGCAGAAGCCCGCCGTCCGAATCCAGGCGAATCCCACCGCCTTGTCTTCCTACGGCTTGACGTTAGCGGATATCCGCACTGTGATTGGAACGGCCAATGTCAACCAGGCCAAGGGCAGTTTCGATGGTTCGAGGCAAGCCTATGCCATCGGCGCCAATGACCAGATTCTGTCGAGCGACCAGTACAAGCCGCTGATCGTCGCTTACAAGAATGGCGCTCCCGTTCAGTTGTCGGATGTCGCCCAGGTAGTGGATGGCGTCGAAAATGTGAACCAGGCCGCTTGGATGAACCAGACGCCCGCGGTGATCCTCAACATCCAGCGCCAGCCCGGCGCCAACATCATCGCCGTGGTGGACC
>DCFP01000196.1:13573-13917 GCA_002319925.1 Holophagaceae bacterium UBA1801
CCAACATCATCGCCGTGGTGGACCGTGTGAAAGAACTGCTGCCACAGCTTCAGAGTTCCCTTCCTGCATCCATTCACCTGTCCATCCTCACCGATCGCACCTCGACCATCCGAGCCTCCGTGGCGGACGTGGAATTCACTCTGATGCTCACCATCGCCCTCGTCGTGATGGTGATCTTCCTCTTCCTGCGCACCCTGGCCGCGACCGTCATTCCCAGCGTGGCCGTGCCTCTGTCCATCGTCGGCACCTTCGGGATCATGTACCTGCTCGGGTACAGCCTCAACAACCTGACCCTCATGGCGCTCACGATTTCCACGGGATTCGTGGTGGACGACGCGATCGTG
>DCFP01000090.1:0-487 GCA_002319925.1 Holophagaceae bacterium UBA1801
GGCTGGCCCATGAGCGTGTGGCTCACGCCGGATCTGCAGCCTTTCTATGGTGGAACCTATTTTCCGCCTGAATCCCGTTTCGGTTTTCCCGGATTCAAACCGCTGCTGAAAGGCATCGCGGAAGCCTGGCACGAGAAACGGGAGGCAGTCCTGGCGGACTCGAAGCGACTGACCGAAGCGATCCAGTTCCAAGCCAGGATCGAACCGGGAACATCATTGCCGCCGGAGCAGGCCATGGATGAAGCCCTGGAGGAACTGCGCCGGAGTTTCGATCCCACCTGGGGCGGTTTCAGCCCTGCGCCGA
This sequence comes from Holophagaceae bacterium UBA1801, assembly GCA_002319925.1. Lineage (GTDB taxonomy): Bacteria > Acidobacteriota > Holophagae > Holophagales > Holophagaceae > UBA1801. The sequence goes on from DCFP01000090.1 coordinate 305, forward strand.
AGTTTCCGCCGTTCCTAGCCATCGACCAGCTCCTTCGCCGCGGGAAGCAAGGGGACCGGAGGATGGCCCTGCGGACCTTGGACGCCATGGCGGATGGCGGCATCCACGACCATCTCGGGGGCGGGTTCGCGCGTTACAGCGTGGACGCACAGTGGCTAGTGCCCCATTTCGAGAAGATGCTCT
>DCFP01000090.1:741-13951 GCA_002319925.1 Holophagaceae bacterium UBA1801
CATTTCGAGAAGATGCTCTACGACAATGCCCAATTGGCTTTCACCTACCTTTCTGCCTTTCTCGCGACGAACACCCCCCCCTATGCAGAAGTGGCCAGGGACACCCTCGACTACCTCCTCCGGGACATGCGCGATGACAGCGGCGGCTTCTATTCCAGCGAGGACGCGGACAGCGAAGGCGTGGAAGGCCGGTTCTTCGTGTTCACGCCGCAGGAAGTGGGCAGCGTCCTGGGTACCGAAGACGGCGAGCTGTTCTGCCGCCGGTTCGGAATTACGCTCCAGGGTAATTTCGAAGGCGGGGCCAGCGTGCTTCATCGTTTCAACGCGGATGAAGAGCAAGTGGATCCGGAACATCTTAAGACCTTGCGAAAGCGCATGTGGCGCGCGCGGGAAGATCGGGTGCATCCGCACAAGGACGACAAGGTGCTGGCCTCGTGGAACGGGCTTGCACTCTCGGCCATGGCGCGAGGATTCCAGGTGCTCGGCGATCCTCGCTATCTGGAAGCAGCCATCTCCTGCGCCGGCTTCATCGAACGCGAGCTGTTCCGGGATGGTGTGCTGCTGCGGACATGGCGCAAGGAGAAGGCGCACACACCGGGATTCCTGGAAGACTACGGGGCGGTGATCATCGGACTCGTGGATCTCTACGAAACCAACTTCGAGGAACGATGGATCCACTTGGCTGGGCAACTTACCGAGACTATGCGCGTGCAGTTCGAGGACCCGGAGGGCGGATTCTTTTCGACCCGTGATGGCCAGCCGGATGTGATCCTGCGGCAGAAGCCCGTCTTCGACCATTCGCTGCCTTCGGCCAATGCCCTGGCGGCGCTGGCGCTTTTGCGCACCGGGCATCATCTCCACCGTCAAGAATTTCTCGAAAGTGCCGAGAAGACTCTCATCGCATTGGCGCCCATGATCGCTCAGGCGCCGCGTTCCAGTCTCGGACTGCTTCAGGGATTGGAACTAGCGATACAGGGTCCCGTGGAAATCGTGATCAACGGAAACAAGGACGATCCGAGGACGAAGCAGCTCGTGGAGACTGTTTGGCGAAGCCACATTCCGCGCCGTCTCATCGTGGTTGCCCATGATGCAGCCAGTCGATCCAGACACCCAGATCGCATTTCCATCGATGGCATCCCCACGGCATACGTATGCATGAATCGCGCCTGCATGGCACCGGTCACCACTCCTGAAGCATTACAAACACTGCTTCCCCGGCACATTTAACCTCTTGTCAAAATGAACAGTCCGCCTAACTTTGGCGTTGGGTAGAAAAAAACACTCTTGTTCAACCCAAACCTGGGGCCACCTTCCAACGAGCCCCTTCCGTGGCGCGGGAATCCGGAACCTGTCGCTTGCGAGACAACCAAGATCAGGGCACCATTGGTGCCCTTTTCTCATTGATTCAGGCCAGGATTTCATGACTGGTATACCGAAGAGCGATATCTATTTTGTTCTCGTAACATCTGATTCAAACGGCAGTTACAAGTCTGTGAGAAGTTGAGATACCTATGATCGTCCTCACTGGATTCCCAGGTAATCCTCTGTTCACATTTTCCGAATCGTGGCAGCGGGATTTGACGCTTGTGGAAAGCTGCCTGGATCAAGTTGGCCTTCGCTGGTCACGCTGTCGCCGTCAACCGCTATCCTTTACGTGTGGCCAAGCTCAGTTCCAATGCATCCAGGCCCCATCGGGATCAGCTGCTCCTGCCACGATGGCTTCAGCTTCACCAGAGATGGCACTGGATAACACTGCAGTACTTTTATCGTTGGACAATTCCATGCCGATCCTGGCAATGGGTCTGATTGCGGATGTTTGTCGAATGGCCATGGCTATTCCTTGCTTCTGCTGCGGCTTCATCTGCGGGAGCATCAGGCTGTGCATGACGACTACCGGCTCAACTCCTGGCAGCTCCTGAAGGAGCGTCGCGAGCAAGGCTCCTGCATCTCCGCAGACCAGCCGTGGAGGATGCCTGCGAAGAACTCCCAGCGCGTTTTTCGTGATCGTAAAAGCCTCGAGATGGTCTGGAAACAGGTTGCCCAATATCCACCGTTCCTGAGCGACATCTGAAAAATTGAAGCAATCGAGATCAATACCTGTTCGGCTAAGAATTTCCGGCATGCCATCCAGTGGTGGATTGGAGCCACCTCGCAGCTCGATCGAGAAGTGCACTGGAGAGTCGGCAGGACCAACGTCCTTCGCACCCTTATAGGTCATCCGCCAGTGGTCCATGAGCAGATTGAAGCCTGCACCGCAACCAATATCCACCAGATGAACCCTGTTCCATTTGTTCTCTGTAGCGACCTTCGTGAGCAGAGCCCAAAGGCATGCGGAACGCATGGGAACCGACTTATTGACATGGGCTGAACGGATGATGGTGGTGATCGCCTCGCTTCTTTCCAACACGAAGGCTCTGAATGCCGAATAAGCAGCGCCGACCTGAAGTGCTTTTCCCGTGATGCTTGGATAGAACTTGGCTAGTTCAGCGTCAGCGCTTTCCAGCAGCAAGCTATGCACAGCGGAAAACAGGAGATGGGGCGGGAACTGGCCCGGATTGCTTGCCTCTGCGACACGGAGAACATTCTCGTCTTCGGCTGCACGCACGGCCAGGAACGAATAGAGAGGCGATAGAGCGAAATGCTGCGATGCGGCCATCCGGAAGGTACCGGCAAGCATGTCTTTGCTGATCATCGAGTTCCCACCATCGGTTGTCTTATGGCGTCGCGTCAGTCGCTGGAGGCAGCGGAATGCCGTAACACGGAGATGCAGGTTTGGATAATCAAATCGTGATCGAAAGCAAGAGGCGGCAGGGCTGAGGTCGAGAACCATCGTATTTGAGCTGCATCCGAGCCAGCCCTCGGACAAGCATCGCTCGCAACCCAGGCTATATAAGCCGCAGAGACGGTCCGCTCGCGCGGGTCTCTTTGCGGATCGCTGAAATTAGCAAAGTGATCGATGGAAGTCGGGTTCAGATCCGTTTCTTCCAGCAATTCCCGGATAGCACACTGGTCGAGCGTTTCATTTGCCTCAAGCCGTCCGCCTGGCAGTGCCCAGCTCCCTTTGAATGGCGGGTTACCGCGACGGATCAGCAGGATCTGCTGGTTGCCATCCATGCTGCGCAATACGCATATGTCGGCAGCAAGGCGCACGCGATGGTCATCGATCGGTTCTGTCATGTCGAGGAGGAAGCCTGTGAGGAGTTTCCCCGTATCGGCAGCCTTGCCACCAGATCGCCTCTTACGATCTTGCCATTCGCATTGCGGGGCAGGGCGGCGACAACAAAAACACCACGGGGTTGTTTGTCAGTCTGGATGCGAGATCGGCACCATGCCGTGATTTCCTCGGGAGTTGCTTCGCCCTTCAACACGACAAAAGCAGCGATCTCCTCACCCATTAGTGGATCCGGCCAACCCACGACGATGGCCTCTGCCACAGCAGGATGTCCCGCGAGCAGTTCCTCGACTTCTGAAGGGAAGACGTTCACGCCGCCCCTGATGATCACGTCGTTGGAACGCCCGATAACCGTGAGGAAACCCTCATCGTCAAGAGACCCGATGTCACCGGGGTAAATCCAGCCATCAACGATGAGATCCGACTGCCGTGCCTGCATCTTCTGTCCTAGCGGCATGTCCTCAGCAGCGCCAGGGGTGCGAATGCGAATGTTGCCGGTTTGTCCGGTGGGAAGCTGGTTTCCATCGGCATCAACGATCTCCACAAGAACATGGGGAAGTGGTCGGCCCACCGAGCCCGAATGGCGGTCGATGTCGGCAGTTTCAAGAAGAGTCACCATGCCGGCCATGGTGCTTCCATAGTTCTGCACAAACCCTGATGACAGCAAGTCGCGGGCCATCATTTTTTCCTGCGGGAGCATGGGCGCTCCGCAAGACATAAGCCAGTGGACCTGAGGGAACAAGGTTCGTTCGGGGGGAACCAGTGGCAGTAGGCCTCGGATGATGGAGGGGACCGCTAGCACGGCATCCGCTTTGAGTGAAATCACATGGTCCGCAAATTCCTGCGGGCTTACCAGAAGCGGCAGGAAGATCACGGTGCCACCATCAAGCAGACGCGATATCACATGTTTGCGCGTAGCTGAGAACGCCAAGGGTGCGGCCACGGCAAAACGGCCGCCGACATTCCATTGGGGGCTCACGCGTGCGATGGCGTACCGAGCAAAGAGGCACTCGTGAGTTAATGCCGCTGGCTGGGGCATCCCAGATGTTCCGGAGGAGATCCCGATCACCGCGATCGAGCTTGCCCCCGAACCCGGTGCAGGCGGAAGAGCGCGCTTTTCCAGCCCTTCACACAGAGTGCTCATATCGAGTCGCAGTGCCGGGTAGGTGTCGCTACCGGGTGCGGGTCGATCCTCAACGTAGTAATCAAGACTAAGAGCTTCGGCAAGCTTCCTTCGTTCCGCTCCCCGGGCTCGGAAATCGGAAACCAGCGCAGTCGCACCCAACAGCCATGCTCCGAGCATGACGATGAAGGCGTCCTCGTTCCGGGACATCGCCACTCCGACTCGGCTTTGACCTTTGACTCCATGCGCTGCCAATGTCTCCGCAACAGCCCCGGCTGACTTCAGCATTTCTGCATAGGTGAAACTTCTCGAAGGAGTCTCGATGGCCGGGCGGTCAGGCCAGCGTTTCGCAAGAGCCAGGAATGCGCTTGAAAGATCGCGGGTCATGATGAAATACGCTCCCCTGGATTTGGTCCCATAGCATCGTGCAGAAAGGCCAAGATAGTGGGAAGACCATTCGTGAATAAATTGTAATGATCGAAGTCAACGGGGCGGTATTTCAAGTTCGGAAGGTGGTTTTTCCATGCCGGCATGCAGGGGATTCTCGAGGATGTCGAGAGGATGAATGCCTCTCCGCTCCAGCAACCCGGATGGTAAATCGTGATGGCTTTGAGGAATTGTGAGACCGCCTGTCGCATGGCGTCGGCATTATATGCTACGGCACTGGGTACGAAGATGCTTTCCTCATCGGAGATCCGAAGTTGGATTCGTTCTTCTATGGTGGGAGGGTTTGGTTGAGATTCGGTGGGGTTTACTGTCTTTGGCTTGTCGGTTTTGGCGCTCGATGTCCAAGTGAGCATTCTGCGCAATTTCTGCAATCCACTTTCGAATGCCGTAGATTTGGGCTCGACCTTGGTTTCCGTCGGTCTATGCCACTGCCAATTCTCGACAGGGATACTCAGGTTCCGTATATCGAATGGATCGAGCAGCATCAGCCTGGAAACATGTTCACCTTGCTGTTGAGCCTGCACGCACATTTCTAGGGCGATCAATCCACCAGTGCAGCTGGCTGCGATCATCCAATTGCTTTCCGGCGCAACCTGGCGGATGGTTTTCAGATAACGTTCGGCGAATTCCTCCACACGTTCGGGTGTTTGTTCTTTGCCGTCCAGTCCTGGTGCCTCAAAGAATCCAATCGGCTGGTCACTGTCGAAACCGTCCAGAAATCGCTTGTCGAACATAGTGAACCCGGCGGCGCCGTGAACGATGAACAACGGCGGCTTAGAGCCGCCCTTATTGATGAGAGTCAAGTGCGCTGGAAGTGCATTCAGCGAGCCTGACTGAGTAGTCTGTTGGGGCGATAACAGGGCCGCTTGTGCAGCGACTGTGGAACTGCCGATGATACTGCTGGGGGTGAACGGAAGGCTGAAATCATCCTGCAAGGCGCTCGCCAGCGCGGTCGCCGCCAGCGAGTCGCCGCCGATGTCGAAGAAATCGTCCTTCACACCGATTTGGTCGACGTTCAGAACGCGTTGCCAGATTTCGGCGATGGCTATCTCTGCTTGTCCCTCGGGCGCGACATAACTCGTGGAAAGGCAAAGGTCACTGCGGCGAATGACTGGCAAAGTTGTCACGATTTCACTCCTGTCAGGAATCGCAGTTGTTCAAATCCGGGTCGAACCTGATCCGATTATGTCGACTCCCAACCGCGCACTTGGCTCAGCTATCGGCAACAGAATGTCGCGGCAGTTATTGCCAAAGTTCAACATCGCAGGTCATGACGCGATAGAACGCGACATGCGCTCGCGGGCCTCTGTGTATTTCTCTTGGTAGATATGAGCATCGCAGATGAGTCCGTCCAGCGGGCCAAGCCTAATCTTGTGCTTGGTTCGGCTGCTGATCTCCTTCCGGATATGGTCCGAGAGCATTGCGATCGAGAGCAAGTTGCCGTGGCCCTTCTGCCAGGCATCCATGGATCGCGAGTAGAAAGTAGTATGCATGACGTACCCATCGTCCTTGGGTAAGAGGCGAAACTGGATCGATACCAGGCAGGGCAGGTAGTCATCTCTGTGATTACGCATGACAGCGGCGTAGTCTTCATGGGTCGGGAATACGATGACCGCCTTCTTGCTTTCCGGGATGAGGGAGAGGCGCTCGATCACGAAATCCACCATTTTTCCTTCCTTGATGCGGTGATGGTAACTTTTCGCGCCAGGGCTGAAACTGGGAACGACGTCGATGTCCTCCATCACATCCCGATCGAACATGAAGCCCAGCATGGCATCGAGCTGCTCGCCGTCGCAGATCGATTCTATGACTGGATCCGGATAGTTTTGTGTGGCGGACTTCACGCGCACATTCGATATGGCGATGCGATGACGGTTCTCGTCGAGGCATGGTTGGCCGGAATCGAGGATTGCCTGCACCAGCCCCGCCCAGGCTTCCCCGATCGTCGGGGCATAGATCTGGATACCGAAATCATCGTGATGCCTGTTACTCATGACTGGGATACCCCTTCTCGATCAGTTCAATGATCATGGACACCGCTTCCTCTGGGGAATGCGCGAGGAACACTTTCCAAGGTTTCGGCTTGTCCTCGGGGAAGGCCATGCCGGTTGCCTCCTGCAGGGAAAGCATCGTGCCTGCAGCCCCAGTCGGCGATCCACTGTTCGCCAACACCACGATTGGACCCCGGCCCTCCCACACGCGTCTGGTTTCTTCATATGCTCCACTGGATCCACCAACGACGATCGCGCCGTGGCAGCTTAATCCGTTGATGTAATTGCGGGCGAATTGCATGCCGGTGAGGATCTTTACCGTCGAATAGCTGTTCCCCTCTGCAAACTGGTCACCGGGTAACACGCCCACCACTAGTCCGTTAGCCTCGGCAGCGCCGCGAGCAGAGGCTTCCATGACTCCGGTCATTCCTCCATTGAGCACAATATGGCCTGCATGGGCCACGGCTGCACCCACTTCATAAGCCATTCGATACTGTTCAAGATTGATGGTCCCTGAACCAAATATTCCGATCTGATAGGGTTTGCGGCTCAGTGTAATTGATGTCATCTGAGGTATCCGGCAGGAAGATTGAATGGCATTAATAAAGACCTACTAAAATCAAATAACTATACTTGGGAAAATATGGGTGTCAAGTGATGGTTCCTAACCCGTAGTGGCTTGGTAGCCATAATAAATGTTGAAAAACTTTCTATTTCGGTCACGGAACCAATCGATATCGTTGAGGCTAAGATCAGCGTAATCAGATGATTGCCCGAAGTGAATTTTAATAATTAATTATAACAATTCAAATCAATTGTGAGTTTATGCGATTTGAATAAGTAAGTTTCTGAGCAGTGATTCTTTGAAACCTGAGTGCATCGGTGCGAAGACCACGGATGCGGGATCGATCTGGATGTGATTGTTGGAGCAATCAAGTGGTAAAAGCTCACTCCCGGAGTGCTGACCTCAATTACGCGATTGGTGTTTTTGGCGCGAAGATCGGGGCTCGGCAACTTGGGAATGCGTTACCGGAATTGAGTCATGTCAGCGGTTCCGTCCACTACACACTCTCTTCAACAAAGAAAAGGCCATCAGGTACGCCGTGTCGCAAGTAGGTGCCCGATGGCCACGGCGGCTGCGTCTGCGGCATCGGAGGGAAGGGGATCCTTGAGGTTCAAGAGCACCTGGACCATCTTCCCCACCTGCGCCTTGTCGGCCCAACCGTAGCCGCTGACGGCCTTCTTCACCTGCATGGGATTGTAATCGCCCACGGGCAGTCCATGGATGCCCGCCGTGAGAAGGATGCCGCCCCGGATCTGCCCCAGCTTGAGCGCGGTCGCCGCGTTCTTCTCCACGAAGGGTGATTCGACGGCCATGAAGATCGGATGGTGTTGGGCGATGACGGAGCTGAGTTTTTCGTGGATGCCGAGAATGCGCTGATGGAATTCCTCACCGCGAGCGGAGCGGATCACGCCGGCTTCCACGAGTTCCATCCGCGAGCCCGAGCGGGAGACCACCGCCCAGCCGCAGGCGATGGAACCCGGATCCACGCCGAGGCAGATGCTGGGAGTTGGTGCCGTGATCATTCTTCAATTCTCTCCGGGATCCTGTGAAATTGGCCACAACAGCCTTCCTCAAATTCTCCGGAGTCGCCCGGGAATCCAAACGGCCCTTATGATGATCGTGAGGTGAATGATGACGGATCGTGCATGGCTCATTGGAATCGTCGGCGGATCCGGAAGCGGCAAGACCTCCATCGCCCAGGAACTCATCCGGCGGCTCCAGGCCCTTAGCGTGCAGGCCCTGCTGCTGGACATGGACACCTACTACGCACCCCTGGAAGTGGTGCGCGCCCGGTTCAATGGCCGGCCCGTCAACTGGGACCATCCCCACGCCTTCGATCTCGAACTCATGGCGGCCCACCTGGCGAGCCTCCGGCGCAACCAACCCATCCGCAAGCCCATCTACGATTTCACCGTTTCGGACCGCGTGGGATGGGAAGAGCCCATGCAACCGGGCCGTGTCGTCATCCTGGATGGTCTGCTCCTGTTTTCCCTGCCGGAATTGCGGGAGCAACTGGACGCGAAAATCTTCGTGGACACGGATGCGGATATCCGGATCCTGCGCCGGATCCAGCGGGACATGAAGGAGCGCGGACGTTCGGTGGAGAGCGTCATCGAGCAGTACCTCGAATCCGTCCGGCCCATGCACCTCGAATTCGTGGAACCAAGCAAGCGCTGGGCCGACCTCATCGTGCCCACGGGTGTCGAGAACGAACGAGCCCTGGAAGTTCTGATCCACCACATTCTGGGTCTGCTGAATCGCTCCACGACCCCGAAGCAGGATTGATCACTTCCATGCGGAGTCGCGTCATGTCCGAAGCCTTGCAGGCCTTCTATGCCATTGCCCATCAGGTCCAGGATCTGACTCTGGTTCAGCAGCTCCTGGAATGGGACCAGGAAGTGGTGATGCCCCTGAAGGGAGCGGCGCAGCGCGCCCATCAACTGGCCGCAGTCGCCACGGCCATCCACGAGAAGCTCACGGATCCGCGGTACGGCGAGTGCATCGCAACTCTCGAATCCGTGAACGATCTGGATGAAACAGCGAAGTCGGATATCCGGGAAGCCAAGCGGGCCTGGAGTCGTGCCATGAAGATTCCCGCTCCGCTGGTCGCGGCCCGCACGGAGGCATGCTCCCTGGCCCAGAGCGTCTGGGTGCAAGCCCGCCCCAGAAACGACTTCGCAGGGTTCCTTCCCCATCTGGAGCAGGTGGTCCGGCTCACCCGGGAAGTTGCGGACGCCGTTGGCACAGCCAACCGGTACGATGCCTTGCTGGACGACTATGACCCTGGGATGGATGAAGCCCAGCTGAGGATTTTATTCCGCGATCTCAAGGCCCAACTGCTGCCCCTGCTGGATGCCGTGAAGGGCGCTTCGCGGAAACCGGACGAATCGATCCTGTCCTGCCGCGTTCCACGCGAAGCCCAGGAGGCTTTCTGCCGGCGCGTCATCGAGGACATGGGGTTCGACATGGAGGCCGGCCGCCTGGACGTGTCCGCCCATCCCTTCACCAACGGCTCGATGCGGGACGTCCGCTTGACGACTCGGTATCTCGAAGACTATCTGCCCTGCGCCCTCTTCGGGGCCATCCACGAGGCAGGCCATGGCCTTTACGAACAAGGGCTCGATCCCGATCGCTTCCGGAATCCCGCGGGCGGCTTCTGCTCCATGGGCATCCACGAGTCCCAGTCCAGATTCTGGGAGAACCTCATTGCGCGCTCGCGGCCCTTCTGGGACCGCTACTTCAGCGTGCTCCAGCGTGCCTGCCCCGGGTCCTTCGACGATATTTCGGTGGAGACTTTCTTTGCTGCCGTTAACACCGTGAAGCCCAGCCTGATCCGCCTGGAGGCGGATGAAGTCACGTACAACCTGCACATCATGCTCCGCTTCGAACTGGAGAGCGACTTGATCGCGGGGCGGATCGAAGCACGGCACCTACCCGGGCTCTGGAACGCCAGGATGAAGGAATACCTGGGGCTGGAGCCTCCCGAGGATCGGGTCGGCGTGATGCAGGACATCCATTGGGCTGGCGGCTTGATCGGCTACTTCCCCAGCTACGCGCTTGGAAACCTGTACGGCGCCCAGTTCCTGGAGCGCATGCGCGAGGATCTTCCGGATCTCGATGACCGGCTATCCAAGGGTGATCTCCGCTGTGTGAAGGCGTGGCTGAACCAGAACATCCACCTGCGCGGCAGGCGCTGGCAGGCTCCGGAACTGTGCCAGCACGTGACCGGGAAGTCCCTCTCCATCGACCCGCTGATGCGCCATTTGAGGAGCAGATGCGCGGCCGTCTATGGAATCTGATTATGCGTCTGCGATGAGCACCACCCGCTGATCCGTGGCGTCCAGTTCCACCTCCGCACCGATGGGCAGGGTGAACATGGGATGGGTGTGGCAGCAATCGAATTCAGCAAGGACGGGGATCTCGCGGTATTGCTGGAAAGGGCCGGCGGACTCGCGGGAACGGCGGTGATTCACCAGCACCTCGTCCAGGATCTCGAGGGCCTTCCGGCCGCTCTTCTGCGAGTCGAACAATTCGTGCTTGCCGAGGATCAAACCCGCGATCCGGTCGAAGACACCGGCGAGGGCGAGATGCGTGAAACCCCGCTCCACTTCCGCCGCCGTGTGCAGGCTGTCTTCGATCATCAGGATGTCGCCCAGCCGGATCTCAGGCATGTAGGGCGTGCCCCAGATGCCCGACAGGGTGTTGAGGTTGCCCGCAATCAGACGGCCGCAGGCACGGCCGGTGCGCAGTGTGATCCACCTATTGGGGTTCGTCTTCTTGGGCCTGTCCTGGTTCTCCCAGTCCAGGAATTCCTCCGACCAGGCTTCGGGGCGCAGGTATTCGTGGGGCCTCGGGGCACGGCCCATGACGATGTCCGCGAACTGGGCCCAGGTTTCCTCCACCAGGGGCGGGAACTCGCCGAAGGAAGCCGTGAGGGCCGGACCGTAGAAGGTGCCAATTCCGGTCTGGGCGTAGAGGCCGAAGAGGATGGCCGTGACATCCGAATAGCCGACGACCGGCTTCGGATCCCTGCGAAAGGCGTCGTAGTCCAGGAAGGGCAGGAGCGCGTTGGAATTCAAGCCGCCGATGGTGGACATGACGCAGCGGACGTCGGGATTCCGCAGGAGGGCATTAAGTTCTTCCGCCCTGGCCTCCGCTGAGCCGGAACGCCAGGCATCCTGTTGCCCCGTGAGGCTTCCCGCGCGGGTCCTGAACCCCTTCTCCTCCAGAAACTGGATGGCCCGGGCTGTCCGCTTGGGCGCCCAGGCCGTGGCAGCGGACGAGGGGGAAAAGAAACCGATGGATTCGCCGGGCTGAAGGAACGGGACGCTCATGGGCGAAGTCTAGTCGACAGCTGAAAGTTTTTCATCCAGCCTTGATACGGTACGGATTATTTGGGATATTATTGTCCGAATAAATTTTCGTTTACGCACTGTTTTAATCCAGTGAACCTCTTAATTGCTGATGCCTTAGTCTTTCCCCTGATTCTCACTCTGTACGTGGAAACCCCCGTCCCATGAAGCTGACGCGCTCTCTGGCCATCCTCAGCATCGCCGCCAGCACCTTGATCGGTGCCTTCTTGGGGTCCGGAATCTACACCTTCGTGACGGCGAAGGGCCTCTCCTACATGTCCGATGATCCCCAGGTGTGCGTGAACTGCCACATCATGCGCCAGGAATACGATGGCTGGCAGCACGCGAGCCATCATGCGAACGCCGTCTGCAACGACTGTCATCTGCCCCACGACAACATCGCCCACAAGCTCTTCGTGAAGGCCAGCAACGGTTATCACCATTCGAAAGCCTTCACCCTGCAGAATTTCCAGGAACCCATCCGCATCAAGCCCGGCAATGCCAAGGTGCTTGAAGCCAACTGCATCCGCTGCCATGGGGAATTGACCGAAGAGATCCGGGCCCACGGGACCCTTGGCGTTCCCACCGATCCCGAGCAGCAGGCGGACCTCTACGGATGTGTCCGCTGCCACCAGGAAGTGGGCCACGGCCCTTCGCGATAGACAGGCAACGCAGATGAACTCATTGATTATGCGCACTGAAGGAGTTCGACCATGACCGAGAACAAGCCCCCCCTGTTCTCCAGTTCCATCACCCGAATGGCGCTGGTTGCCCTTACGGCGGCCTTCGCGACGGTGCTGGTGCTGCTGCTTTTCGCGAACATCACCAAGCGCCAGGAGGAAGCACGACAGACCACCTTGCGCCTGGTGGAGCTGGACGAGAAGACGGTGGATCCAGCCCAGTGGGGCAAGAACTTTCCCCGGGAGTACGACAGCTATCAGCGCACCGTGGACAATTACGGGACCAAGTACGGCGGCGCCGGCAGCGAGGGCGCGCCCATCAGCAAGCTGAAGAACGACACCCATCTGCCGATCATCTTCGACGGCTACGCCTTCGCTCTCGACTACAACCAGCGCCGGGGCCACGCCTACATGCTCTTCGACCAGCGCGCCACCAAGCGCGTAACCGAGAAGCCGCAACCTGGCTCCTGCCTCCACTGCCATACCTCCAACACGATTCTCTATCGCGAGCAGGGTCTGAAGAACGGCGCGTCCGGTTCCATCGATGAGGCCTTCGATAGCACCAACGCCCAGGCTCAGCTCATGGCGGGCTTCGAGGCCGTCTGCAAGATGCCTTACAACGAAGCCACAAAACTGGCCCAGCACCCTGTCGCCTGCATCGATTGCCACGATCCCAAGACCATGCAACTGCGCGTCACCAAGCCGGGCTTCATTCGAGGCATTGATGCTCTCGCCCGCAGCAGCGAGCCGGTGCCGCACCTGCCCTCCATCGAGCGCTGGCGCAAAGGGGACCGCAAGGAGGCCTACAATGCCAACCGCGATGCCTCCCGCCAGGAGCTGCGGTCCATGGTCTGTGGCCAGTGCCACGTGGAGTACTACT
>DCFP01000068.1:0-15362 GCA_002319925.1 Holophagaceae bacterium UBA1801
CCGTTGAACACGGAGTTCATCAGCACGCCTCCCGTGAGGCAGACCGAATCACACGCTGTCACCTGGTGCAGGTGCGCCAGGGCGACATGCAGGTAGGTTTCGGTCACCCGCTGGATTCCTGCGGCCAGGTCGTAGTGACGCTGATCGAGGGGTTCACCATCGCGCCGGGCAGGACCGAGAAGGGCTTCCAGCTTGGGTGTGTAGAGGGGCGATGAATCGAAACTGAAGTGGTTGAAGTAGGACAAGTCCAGCTCGAAACGGGCCTGATCATCCCAGGATAGTAGGCGTCGCAGGTCTTTTTCGTACCGCTCCGGATCCCCGTAGGCAGCCGCGCCCATGACCTTCCATTCGTCCAGGTCCGGACGGAAGCCCAGAAATTGGGTCATCGTTCCGTACAGGCTTCCGATGGAATGGGGAAACAGGATCTCGGAGCTTACCTTGAGGCCCGTCCGGTCGGCCTTGGCCCAGATGGTGGTGGCGCGTTCGCCGTAACCATCGCAGGAGAACACGGCGGCCTCGGGAAAGGGGGAGAGCAGAAACGCGTTGGCCGCGTGGGCCAGGTGGTGGGTGACATACCGGATCCGCGTGTCCCGACCGCTCATGCGGCTGAAGGTTTGCAGGGTCTCATCGAAATTCACATCGCCCAGGGAGGGCAACAACTGATTGGGATTAGAGTAGAAACGTGCGCCTGGATAGGCGGGCCACTCAGAGAAACCAGCACGGTAGCGGTTCCCGATGTTGATGGCCGGATTCCAGCCGATGGCGAAGACATCCACGTCGGCCAGGGTGGCTCCAATGTGGCTGAGGCAGGCCTGGATGGCTTTGTGGGGGAAATACTTGCTGAACTTGCGGCGGTCCAGGCGCTCTTCCGCACAACCGAAGACCAATTGGCCATCCACGACGGCTGCTGCCGAACTCAGGATTCCCGTGTTGTGGATACCGATGATCAGCATGGACATCCTTCAAACGAAATTGGGGTGGATGCGATCCTCTTCAGGGTAGAACGCATCCCAGAGGACTTTGTTCAAGGGATCCAGCTTGCACCCCGCCGGGCACTGGCCCAGATCGATCCGGCGCAGGCAATCCTGACGTTGATCCGAACTCCAGATCTCCTGGAAGGATTGCCCGAATACGTTCCCCATCACGAAGCCACGTCCCTTCAGATTGCCGCACATTTCCACGTTTCCGTCCTCGTCAAGATAAGGCGAGAAGGGTGTGGCCTGGCACTTCTGGTAGTACCGGCCGTCATTGGTGGCGTGGTTCAGCACTTCATCGAACTGGGGGAATTTGGCATAAACTCTGAAGGTTTCCGTGGCTTCAGTCTGGGCTTCCTTCATCAGTCGGAAGGCTTCCTCTGGATCCAGTTCGTTCTCAGGCTGATCGGAACTCATCGCGTTGCGATAGGCTGGCTTGATGGTGAGGTAATCCACGCCCATGGCACGATAGAACCTGGCAGCGTACGGAAGCTGGAAGGCATTGATATGGCTCGCCACGAACTGCACGCCGACGATCGGGTGTTTGCGCGCACCGCGTTTTGCCAAGATCTGGGTGAGGTTGCGCAGCACCTCTTCGAAATCGTCCACCCCGTGGGTGATCCGGTGGATCTTCGCGCTGGCCGCGTCCACGCTGGCCCGGATGAAGAAGCTGTGTCCCACCAGAGCATCGAGAACTTCTGGCTTGCCGATCCCCAGATTGGAGAACACGCCCACTTGCAGGCCCATCCTGGAAAGTTCGGCCATGATCTCCGGGAAGCGGGGATGTAGCGTAGGCTCGCCATCACCGACAATGGTGACGGCCTTGAGGCCGAGATCTCGAGCTTCACGGACAGCTTCGAGGATCCTCGTTCCCGCGTTCACGGGCTTGATGATAGACGAGCGTGCGACATCGCGGTGGCCCGCTTGGCTCCAATTGATGTAGCACCAAGGGCAGCGGTGGTTGCAATAATTGTTGAGACCGATCGTCATGTGGACAGGGCGCGTGTCACCGGTCTGCTTCAGTTCCTGCACTCGGTCGAGATGATGGAAGATTTTCTTGGGGTTCTGGAAATCCTCTAGTGTGGGCGGAATTTTGTCCTGATGAGGCTTGTGGACGGGTGGATGAGGTGCTTCGTCGTGGTCAGGCATGACTTGATTCCTTGCCCTTTTCATCGGCATCGTTCCATCGGAATCGCGTAGCAGACCTGCTCCCAGTTCTCGTCACTGTAGCGGCGCAGGAAGAATCGATACTCAGGACAGATCGCGTGGATCTGCAGGGGTATATCCCAGAGATCCTCGGGTCGGTGGTACAGGCAGACGGCGAGTATCGGCCGGTGCCGCGAGATCAGGCTGCGAGCGCCCTCCAGCACATCGGGCTCGGCACCCTCCACATCCATCTTGATGTAGGTCGGAGGTTCCTCCAGCTGGAGGTCATCCAGGCGGGAGGCCGGCACTTCGATGGTCGAGGTCTCCACGATGGAGGATCCCCAGGTGCCCGTCTCCGCGAAACGGACGGTGCCCGTGAATTTTCCCACGGCGAACCGGAGGGTCCGGCAGCGCGCCGCCAGGTGCGTGGGCAGGCTGGAGATGGTGGCCTGCAGCTTTTCGAGATTGCGCGTGTCCGCCTCGATGCCGATGAACCGCCGGAAGGCTGATTGCCAGCGGGGAAGGAAAGCCTTCAGGGTGTCGCCATCGTAGGCGCCACAATCCACGAAGACTTCCTCTGGCGAAGGATTCAGCAGGTCCAGGGGGTAGTAGATATCCCCCGCGGGCTCGTGAGCCGGAAGGGCGTCTCGATCCAGGGTTCTGCGCCACTGGATCTGCCCCAGGTATTCCTCCAGGGAGGCTTCGTCGGACCAGAGCGGCAGCGCCTTGCGGATCCGGTCCTCCTTGCCTGCCATGGTATTGGGATGGCACACCGACGAGTAGGGCAGCAGGGTATCCGCGTACTGCCACATCAGCATGTTGAGCGGGACGGTCGGTGCTCCAAGCTCGATCAACTGCTTCAACGCCGGGCCGTTGGTGAAGACGGTGGGGACGAACAGCGCCCGGTCCTTGAAGCGATTCACGGCTTCAAGGGGCGAAAAGACGGGCAGCCCTTCCACCTCGGTGCCCTGGAGTTCCGGATTGTTGTCCGCGAAGGCGATCGGCTGCAGGCCGACCCGGCGGAAGATGCGCACCATCTCATGACCCAGGAACTTGGCGCCCAGGAAAACCAGGTGCAATTCCCGGCCCTGGGAGATGGCCTGGAAGCGCGCCTGAACCGAGGCTCGCCGGGCTTCTTCAGGCACCGCCAGGATGCTCTCCAGACGTGCTTGAGATCGTGATGGCTCAGGCATGCGGGCCCTTTGTGGATGGAACTGAGGTTAGCATCGTCGCCTTCCTTTACCGGTCTTGCAAGCCGGGCCAAGCCATGGATCTGAGCGATTCCCGGGCCGATTCCAGACGCTGGGGCGAGTCGATGGCACAGCGGTAACCCTGCAAAGGAAAACCGAAGACCTTCCCCCTGGCGATCAAGGAAGGAAAGACATCCCTCGGGAAGTCGCAGGCCGTTCCGGACGGGATCATGTCCAACACGGAGGAATGGAACATGTAGACGCCAGAATTCACCCAGTTGGATTCCACCTGGCCGCGTTCGGCTTCGGAGGGCCTTTCCAACAGCGTGGTGACGCGGTTTTCGGAATCCAGACAGACGATGCTGTTGGAGTGGGCCCGCTGGTGCAACAGGAGGGTCACCTTGGAACCCTTGCGAAAATGGAAACCCAGCATCGCGCGATAGTCCTGGTTGGTCAGCACATCGCCGTAATGCACGAGAAAGGGATCAGTTCCCTGCAGGAGGGTTGCCGCATTCTTTACGCCCCCGGCCGTCCCCAGCAGATGGGCTTCCTGCAGATAGGTGATCCTGGCACCCCAGCGCGAACCATCTCCGAAATAGTGCTGAATGGCCTCAGGGCGATAATGCAGATTGATGACGATCTGATCGAAGCCGTGCTGGACGAGGTTGGACAGAATGTAGGCCAGGATGGGATGACCATTCACATCCAGCATGGGTTTGGGCTGGTCCTGGGTCAGATTTCCGAGCCGGGAACCGACACCTGCGGCAAGGATCATGGCCTTCATCGGTGCTCCAGAATCCAGGTCGCGGCCTCTGGGAGGCCGCTGCATACGCAGTCCGGCACGGGCATGGCGCCGAGTTCTTCATCGGTCTGGATGGGGGCCGCGAAATGCTGGCCTGTGTGCACCCAGATTGTCCGGCAGCCTGCCCTGGTACCGGCCAGAATATCCGTGGGACGATCTCCCACCATGAAGCTGCGGGACCGGTCGATGCGCAGTTCCCCCGCGGCCTGGAAGATCAGCCCAGGCCTGGGTTTACGGCATTCGCAGGCCACCCGGTACTCGATCAAGGTGGCCTGGGGATGGTGGGGGCAGAAGTAGAAACCATCCATTCGCATGCCCAGCCGGTCCTCGACCGCCTGTTCCAACTCCATCACCTGGCTTTCCGTGAGCAGTCCCCGGGCCACCACCGCCTGGTTGCTGATGATGATCAGGATGTATCCGGCTTGATGAAGTTTCTCTAGGGTTTCAGAAACGTTGGGCAGGATATGGATCTCATCGAGCTTCGTCACAAGCCCTGCGTCCTCGATCAGTACGCCATCACGGTCCAGGAAGATCGCTGGGCGCAAATCCGATGGATGAGGATTCGGCTGACTCACGTAATCGTCCATCCACCATCGACGACCAGCACCTGGCCCGTGACGTAGCTGGAAGCCTCCGAAGCCAGGAAGATCAAGGCCCCTACAAGTTCTTCCGGCTTCCCGATCCGGCGCAGGCAGGTGCGCTGTCTCAGTTTTTCCAGGAAGGGATCACCGGTGGACACACTATTGGCGCCCGTTTCCTGGGTGTTGGAAAAGGGTCCGGGCGCGATGGCGTTGGCGCGGATGCCGAAGGGTCCCCAGTACGAGGCGGCGTAGCGGGTGAGGGCATTCAGAGCGGCCTTCGCGGCGGAGTAGCCGGGGGGATTGCCGAAGGTGGTGCCCTCGTAGAGCTGCGGGTTGGGCGCCACCAGGGAATACATGGTGGAGATGTTGATGATGCTGCCGCGCCCTTCCCGCTTCATGGCCGGGCCCAGTTTCTGGATCGTGAGCGCGGGCCAGGCCACGCCTCCCGTGAGGTGCTTCATCCACTGCTCCACGGGCGCGTTTTCCAAGGTGCCCTCGGGCGTATTGAAGCCTGTCGCGGGACCCAGCTCGTGGGCGTTGTTCACTAGGATCTCGATGAAGGGCTCCCGCTGGATCACCTCATCCAGCGTTTTGTCGAGGGCCGCAAGATCGTACATGTCCACTTGGTAGATGCGAACGCGACCCGGGCCGAATTCAGCCTTCCAGCGCTCTGCCTGGGTTTGCAACCGGTCCGAGCGGCCCAGGCCCACGAGGTTGGCACCGTGCTCCAGGAGCGCCTGGCCCATGGTGCGTCCGAGGAAACCGGAAGCGCCCGTCAGGAGCGCGGTCTTGCCTTCCAGGGAGAAGAGGGAGCCGCTCACCAGCAGCTCCTTCCGCCGTCCACCACGAGGTTCACGCCGGTCATATACGAGGAGGCATCGGAGCACAGGTACAGCACTGCGCCCTGGTACTCGTCGAGGTGCGCCATGCGGCCCATGGGGATGAGGCGGCCCAGGCGCTGGACGAACTCCTCGGGCTGGCCGTTGAAGACGCCGCCCGGCGAGAGGGCGTTCACCCGCACGCCCGAGTCCGCCCAATATGTGGCCAGGTAGCGGGTGAGCCCCACCAGCGCGGTCTTCACCACGGAGTAGGTGACGGGCTTCACGGGCTGCTGGTCCGGAGCGAGACCATCCTTCTGGTAGAGCCGCTGATCGGGCGCGATGACCGAGAGATCCGAGGCCACGTTGAGGATGACCCCGCTGCCCTTGCGCGCCATGGCGCTGCCCATGCACTGGCTGCAGAGGAAAGCGCCCGTGAGGCCCACGGCGATATCGGCGTTCCAGACCTCCATGGGAAAGTTTTCCAGCCGTGTCCAGCTGGAACCCGAAGGCGATTCCACCTTCGGATTGTTGGCGGCGTTGTTGATGAGGATATCGATCTTCCCGAAGCGGACGAGCAGCTCGTCGGTGAGGGCCCGCACGGCCTCGGATTTCGTGATGTCCGCGACGAAGCCGAGCGCATTGGCACCCGTGGCATCGGCCAGCGCCATGGCTTTCACTTCCGGTTGAGCCGCCGCGAGATCCACCAGCACGGGAATGCCCCCGGCCTTGGCGATGGCTTCCGCGTGCTTCACGCCCAGCAGCCCGGCGCCGCCCGTGATGACGGCCACGCGTCCCGTGAGGTCGAAGAGCTTGTCCATGTCACATACTCCGCGTCTGGCCGCCGTCGGCCACGAAGCAGCCACCGGTGAGGAAGGAGGCGCGATCGGAGCAGAGAAAGACCGCCAGATCCGCGATCTCCTTTGGCTCACCGAAGCGCTGGAGGGGCACTTCCGCATCGATATAACGCTTAACCTCGTCGGGCCTCACCTTCAGATGGCCGTCCCAGGAACCGCCCGGGAACAGCACGTTGCCCGGCGCAATGCAGTTCACGCGTACGCCCTTGGCGGCCACCGCGCGGGCCAGGTTTTTGCCGTAGCTCACCAGGGCCGCCTTGGCCGCGCTGTAGGGGAGAGGGGCGGGAAGACTCTCCAGGGCCGCGATGGATGCGATGAGGACGATGCTGCCGTGGCCGCTTTGCACGAAGTGGGGCATGAGGCTGTCCACCACGTGGGCACTTGTGAACAGATTGGTCTCGAAGAGAGTGCGCCAGTCCTCGGAGTTCAGTTCCCAGCCCGTGCGGCCGCGGCCGCTGCCCACGTTGGCCACCAGATGGTCCAGCTTGCCCCAGCGATCGAGAGTGGCACGCAACACAGCAGTGGGAGCATCCGCTTTCGAGAGATCGCCTTGCCACGCAAGCACGCGCTCTTCGCCAAAAGCCCCACTCAGCTCATTCTGCGTGGCCTCCAGGGAGGAGGCGTTGCGTCCCGTGATAACGACCCGTGCGCCCTCTTCCAGAAAACCCTGCGCAATGGCATTCCCGATTCCCCGGGAGGAACCTGCCACCAGGGCGACGTGATCCTTAAGCTGGAGATCCATGGGAGCCGATTCCGTAGGTTTGGAGAGCCTTCTCGACGAAGTCTAGATTCTGGCGCGTCCAGGTCTTTTCCTCTCCCGGATTACCGCGGGCCACCTGCAGGATGAAGTCGCCCTGGTACGCCGTGCGTTTCAAGCCTTCCCAGAGGCCAGGGAAGTTCATGTGGCCGTGCCCGAGAGGAACCGTGCCGCCGCCCAGCACGCGGTCCTTGATGTGCACACTGCCGATGCGAGGGCCGTAGGCTGCGAATTCCTCGCGCACGTCGTAGCCAAGGGAGGCGCTGTTGCCTGAGTCGTAGTTCACTTTCAGATGTGGGTGGGACAGGCGGTCCAAAAGAGCGGCGAAGGTCTTCGGATCCAGGCTGGTTTCCAAATGGAGTTCCACGTTCGTTTCATCGGCCTTGTGAAGGGCATCTCGCAAGATCGCCACGACTTCATCCAGCTCCTGCTGCGTATCAATGCGCGAGGCATCCACGAAGGGCAGCACGATCCGCTCCATGCCCAGCTTTCCGCAGCGATGCAGGAGCTCAGAAAGCACCTTCAAACGCTGAGCCAGTTCTGTGGACGTGGCGCGAACCAGCGGGAAGTCCATGAAGTAGTCAGCGCAGGTGGAGCGCACGGCCACGCCGTGCTGCTGAGACAGGGCGCCGATCTCGGTGAAATGCCGATCCGAGGCGAGGGGGTTCACGTCCAGTCCGAAGGCGTCGAAGATCCACTCGATGCTCTGCAGGCCCACCTCGGCGGCCGCCGCGAATTCCCACCGCCAATGATCCCGGGGGAAGCACTGGAAGCGACCCTCGTAGGGCGGGGTGAGCCGGCCCTGCATGATGCCGATGTGGGTCAAGAACGCCTCCTTGCTTTCCGTATTATGAGAGCCTTCGTTCAATCTGCGTCGAGGGGCGGGATGAGCATATTGGCCCTGAATTCCTCTCGGTCCAGGAAGGGCCATAAATCCTCCAAGGGCGCGGAAACCATGGAACCATCGGGCTGCTGCCGTGACGAGATGCAAGGTGCGCGCACCTCGTCGGGGGGCATCATCACTTCGCAGAGGAAGGGTCCCTTGGCTGTGAGCACGGTCTGGATTTCTTCCGCAAGGTTTTCAGAGGAAGTGATTCGCCGCGCGGGCAATTCATAGGCCTGGGCCAAACGCAGGGTGTCCGGGAAGGTGAGCCCGCTGGTGGTGTCTGCGCCCGTGAGACGGCCGAAGTGATGGGACTGCGAGGCGCGGATGGAGGCGTAGCCGCGGTTGTTGAGTACGAAGATCTTGATGGGGAGATCCAGGCGGCGGATGGTTTGCAACTCCTGGTTGTTCATCTGGAAGCCGCCGTCGGCTTCGATGCAGATGGTCTCCTTTCCGCCGCTGGCCAGGCAGGCGGCGAGGCTCGCGGGAATGGCGAGACCCATGGAGCCCGTCCCGCGATTGTGGAAGATCCGCTGCCCTGCCTTCACCTGGAAGGCCAGCAGGAGGATCTCCACGCAGGCCCCCGCGCTCATGGAGGCCACCAGGGCCCCTTCCGGCAGGAGCTTCGACAGAGTCTCGGAGAAAAGGTAGGTGCTGACGTGCTTCTTCAAGGTGCGATGTTCGGGGAGAACCACGGGGTACGCGGCTTTCCAGGCCTGGCATCGTTTCAGCCACGGCAAAGGCCGATTCAATTTCCGCGATTCACTTTGCCGCAACAATTCGCGGATGAATTCGCCTACGTCGGCGCAGACGGGCAGATGCACACCGCCTTTGAGCTTGGCAATCTCGGCAGGGTCGATGTCCACCATGACCTTGGTCGCGGCTCGCGCCAACCGCTCGTACGCGTAACCCACCATGGCCATGTCCAGCCGCGCGCCCAGGGTCAAGAGGAGATCCGAGTTCTGCAGGGCGAAATTGGCTCCCCGAGGCGCGATGGCCCCGGGTCGGCCTGCGAACAGAGGATGATCCTCCGCCATGAGATCCATGCCCAGCCAGGTCGTCTGCACGGGAACCCGCAAGCGGTCGACCAGCGCGTGGAAGTCGTCGATGGCCCCTGCGAGGCGGATCCCGTTGCCCGCGAGGAGGATGGGACGCTCGCTGGCGGCGAGCAGCTCCAGCGTCTTTGAGGCCAACACCGCGAGTCCGGAATCCTCGGTTGGAGGTTCAGAATGGAAGCCAGCCAGTGCCTCCGGATCGATTTCCGCGGCTTGCACATCCAGCGGAATATCGAGCCAGACGGGCCCGGGGCGGCCTGCTCGAGCCAGGTGATAGGCCTTCTCCAAGTGGAAGCGGATGGTGGAGGGATCCAGGATCGTCACGGCGTACTTGGTGATGGGCTGGACGATGGTGACGATGTCCAGTTCCTGAACACCCAGCTGGCGCAGGTCCGTGCCCGCTTTCCGGTCCGCGCGCTTCACCTGGCCCGAGATGAAGAGGCACGGGGTGGAATCCAGCCAGGCCGCGGCCACGCCGGTGACGGCGTTGGTGCCGCCGGGGCCCGTGGTGACCAGGGCCACGCCCAGGTGATTCGTTACGCGGGCATAGGCCTCGGCCGCGATGGCGGCAGCCTGCTCGTGGAGATTGGACACGGCCGTGAGTCCCGGGCAGTGGCCCAGGGAGTTGTTCAGGTGCATGGCCCCGCCGCCGGGGAGCATGAAGACGTGCTTCACGCCCCACTCCGCGATGCGCTGGAAGACGTAGTCCGAGAGCTTCATGGAGCCTCGTTTCCAGTGGACAGGATCCGGTCGATGACCTCGCGCACTGCACCATCGCCGCCCCGCCGCGTAGTGACGAACGTGGCGGCCTTCAGCGCCGAATCGTGGGCGCTGGCGGGCGCAGCGGAAAGTCCGACGATGGCCATGGCGGGAAGATCGTTGATGTCGTCGCCCATGTAGCAGACGGCGTCCATGGGGATTCCGTTGCGCTCCGCGAAGGTCCGCAGGGCGGCGACCTTGTCCTTGCACCCCTTGGAGACATCCCTGATGCCCATCTTCTCCGCGAAGCGATCCACCAGGGGGCTGGTTTCGCCAGTGATCAAAGCGAACGTGAGGCCTGCTCTCGTGCCCAAGGAAATGCCCATCACATCCAAGAAAGAGAATCGCTTGAATTCGGCGCCATCGGGACCCCACCAGAAGCCGCCATCCGTGAGGACTCCGTCCACATCCAGGGCCACGCCGCGGATGGCCGCCATCATGCTCCCTTCCGGCGCAGCTTCTTGATGATGGGCTTCTCCCGCTCGATGACCCGCTTCACGCCATCGCCCATGGCGGTCTCCACCAGGCGGATGTCCCGCATGAGCCGCGTGATGCCCGAGGGTTCGAGGGATGCCGCCTGGTCCGAGCCCCACATGGCGCGGTCCATGGTGATGTGCCGCTCCACCACGCAGGCGCCCATGGCCACCGCGGCCACGCTGGAAGCCAGGCCCGTCTCGTGACCGGAATAGCCCACGGGAATTCCATAGCGTTGTTTGAGGGTGTGGATCACCCTCAGGTTGATCTCCTCGTAGTACGACGGATAGGTGCTGCAGGCGTGGAGCAGGACCAGATTCTCTTTGCCCAATACCTCGATGGCGTGGTCGATCTGATCCAACTGGCTCATGCCCGTGGAAAGCAGGACGGGCCGGTCCTTGGCCTTGGCACGGGTGTAGGCCAGGAGGTTGTCGTCCGTGAGGGACGGGGAGGCGATCTTGTAGCAGCAGACGGGGAACTGGTCGATGAAGTCCACGGAGGCCTCGTCCCAGCAGGAGGCCAGCCAGAGGATGCCCAGCTCGCGGCAGTAGCGGTCGATCTCCTCGTACTCTTCCTGCACGAATTCCAGGCCGTACTTCAGTTCGCCGTTGGTGGTGCCGTAGGGGCTTTCCCGGTGCGCCGCCAGCTCTGCGGGCGTGTAGACCACGTCCACGGTGCGCTTCTGGAACTTCACCGCCTGGCAACCCGCGGCTTCCGCCACGTCGATGAGCTTCTTGGCAAGGCTGATGTCGCCGTTGTGGTTGATGCCGAGCTCGGCGATCACGAAACTGGGGTGGCCATCGCCGATCGGGTAATCATGGATCTTGATCACGCCCATGTGGAGGCTCCTATTAGGCAAGTAAGGGGCAGGGTTTGCAGGTCTTGTGCCGGAGAGGGAACGAGGCTTCCAGCATAGGGTCCGGGTCCCAGGACTTGAAGGCGTGGCACGGCTCGTCTCACGGCTTTTCTCCCAAGGCCTCATGCAGCGTCTGGATGTTCCAATCCAGCATGGGCCGGGTGAGACCAGGAAACACGCCGACCCAGAAGGTATCGTTCATGACCCGGTCGGCATTCCGCAGCTCGCCCACCACCCGGCGGGGAATGCCTGCGTAGGCAGGCTGGCGGAGTAGGTTTCCGCCGAAGAGCAGCCGCGTGCCGATCCTCGCTTCAGTCAATTTCTCGATGATCCCGGCACGCGAAACGTTCGTATTCTCGCGGACGGTGATGGGGAAGCCGAACCAGCTGGGATCAGCATCCAGCAGGGCCTCCGGCAGGACCAAGCGATCCTCCAGCGGGAGCAGATGCTTGCGGAGATAGCTGAAATTCTCCTTCCGTTGGGTGATGAAACCAGGCAGCTTGTCGAGTTGCGCCACGCCCACGGCGGCCTGCATGTCCGTGGCCTTGAGGTTGTAGCCGATGCGGCTGTAGGTGTACTTGTGGTCGTAGCCCGCGGGCAGTTCGCCCAGGTGCCAACCGAACCTCCGGCCGCAGGTGTCGTCGCAGCCTGGCTCGCACCAGCAGTCCCGGCCCCAGTCCCGGAGGCTTTCCACAATCTTCTTCAGGAGCGGATCCGAGGTCAGCACCGCGCCACCCTCGCCCATGGTGATGTGATGGGCGGGATAGAAGCTCACGGTGGCGAGATCGCCGAAGGTTCCCGTCATTTGGCCATGGAAGCGGGATCCCACGGCGTCGCAGCAGTCCTCAATGAGCCACAGGCCGTGCTTCTGGGCCACGGTGGTGATGGCACCCAGGTCGAAGGGATTGCCTAGTGTATGGGCCAGCAGGATGGCCTTGGTGCGGGGCCCGATGGCTTCCTCCAGGCGCGCCACATCGAGGTTGTAAGTGGGGATGTGGACATCCAGAAAGATCGGAACCAGCTGGTTCTGGAGGATGGGATTCACGGTGGTGGGAAAGCCCGTGGCGCAGGTGATCACCTCGTCACCGGGCGCCAGGCGCCGGTCTCCCAGTTCCGGAGCGGTCAGCGCCGTGAGCGCCAGCAGGTTGGCGCTGGAACCCGAGTTCACCAGAACGCAATGGCGCTGCTCCATGAAAGTCGCGAAACGCCCCTCGAATTCCTGGGCGAAGCGGCCCGTGGTGAGCCAGAAGTCGAGACCTGCGTCCACCAATAGCTGGAGGTCCTTCTCGTCGAAGACCTTGCCGCTCACGGGCACGGGATCCTTGCCGGGCACAAAGGCGTGTTCCGGCCATTGCGTGCGGTGATACTCGGCCACCAGCCCCAGGATCCGCTTGCGCAGCTCTCCGGCGTTCACGGAGCGGCTCCGAGGAAATCACGGTACCAAGCCACGGTGCGCTCCAGGCCCGCCCGCAGCGTGAACTTCGCGGTCCAACCCAGGATGCGCTTCGCTTTCGAGGCATCGAGGTACTGATCCCGGATCTCCGCCTGGGCATTGTTCTGGATGATGGGCTCCAGGTCCGCGCGGCCCAGGACTTCCAGGAGGATGCGAGTCAGGGCGAGGGCGCTCATCTGGCGCTCGGGGCTAAAGTTGAAGGCCTGGCCCCGCACGTCTTCGCGCTCAAGTTGATTCGCCAGGGACAGGTAGGCATCCACCACGTCTTCCACGTAGAGGTAGTCTCGCGTGAAGGTGCCGTCGGAGCGCAGCGCGGGCGGTTTTCCTTCCAGCACGCTGCGGATGGTGCCCGGCACGATGCGGCTCCAGTTGAGATCCCCGCCGCCGTAGATGTTGCCGCAGCGCGCGATGGCCACGGGCAATCCGTAGGTCGCCGCGTAGGTGTGTGCCAGGAGATCCGTGCAGCTCTTGGACACATCGTAGGGATGGCAGCCCTGGAGGGGCATGTCCTCGGTGTAGGGCAGCACCGCCGATTCGCCGTAGGCCTTGTCGCTGGAGGCCACCACGACCCGTGCCACGAGGTCCCGGTGCACGCGGCAGGCCTCCATCAGGTTGTAGGTGCCGCGGATGTTGCTCTCGAAGGTGGGTAGGGGGCTGCGCAAAGCGATTCCAACAATGGCCTGGGCACCGAGGTGGAAGACTGTGTCCACCTCGTGGGAGCTGATGGCGCGCTCCACCGCCGCGTAGTCCTCCAGCTGGCCCGAGACCACGCTGCAGCGGTTCACATCGCCGCTGCGGATGAACTCGCTTTGTGGATCCCAGTCGCGGATGAGGGCGACCACCTGTGCGCCATCGGCGAGCAGACGCCGGCAGAGCCAGGAGCCCACGAAGCCCGTGGCGCCGGTGACGAGAACGCGCTGACTTCCACTCATGGCCACACCTTCCAGGGAGCCTTGCCCTTGTTCCAGAGTTCTTCCAGGTAGTTCTTTTCCCGGAGCGTGTCCATGGGCTGCCAGAAGCCGCTGTGGCGGTAGGCCATGAGCTGGCCTTCGTTCGCGAGGCGCACCAGGGGTTCACCTTCGAAGGGAGTCTCGTCTCCACTGATGTGATCGAGGACCCGGCGATCGAGCACGAAGAATCCGCCGTTGATCCAGCCTTCGCCCGTCTGGGCCTTCTCCGCGAAGGAGGTCACCTCGTCGCCATCCATCTTCAGGCTGCCGAAGCGCGCGGGCGGCCGCACGGCGGTGACTGTGGCCAGTTTTCCGTGCCGGTGATGGAACTCCAGGAGAGCGCGGATATCCACGTCTGCGACCCCGTCGCCGTAGGTGAGCATGAACTCGCGGTCGCTGCCCACCCATCGACCCAGCCGCTTCACACGGCCGCCCGTCTGGGTGTCGTGGCCCGTGTCCACGAGGTGGACCTTCCACCGCGCCCGCTCACCCTCGTGGAACTTGGTGGTACCGGATTCCAGATCGATGGTCAGATCCGATTGCAGGTCGTGGAAGTGCAGGAAGTATTCCTTGATCATCTCGCCCTTGTAGCCCAAAGCCACCGCGAACTCTTCGAAGCCGTGATGGGCGTAGATGTTCATGATGTGCCAGAGCAGGGGATGCCCGCCGATCTCCACCATGGGCTTGGGCCGCAGAAGGGTCTCTTCGGAAAGGCGCGTGCCGAAACCGCCTGCGAGGATGAAGGTCTTCATGGACATTCCTGGTAGATGGATGGGTCAGCATCGACTCCATCGCTCGTTTTGGCAACCCCCTCGCGCCTCACGGGACTACCTGAGGAGCGCCAGGATCTGCTGGGAGGCCTGGTTGGCGGGGCTCAGGGTGGCGATTCCCGTCTGGCTCAGGATCTGGAATTTGGTGAGGTTCACGATCTCCTCGGTGTAATCCGCGTCCCGCGCCTGGTGGAAGGCCGCCGAAAGGTTCTCCGCCTGCACGCCCAGGAAATCGGAAACCGAGGCCAGTTGCCGCACGGAAAAGCCCAGGGTTTCGCGCATGGACCTCAGCGAAACCAGGGTGACGGCGAGGGTCTGGGAAGCCGTGGCAATGCCGTGGGGCGTGGAAAGCTCCAGCGACTCAGGCGGGAGGCGCAGGAGCGGCGTCGTGCTGTCCTGATTGGTGGAAAAGGCCGGACGCAGGAAGACACTGCCGCTTTCCGGGGTCTGGCTGGAGGCGACGAAGATCGTGGTGCCATGGAAGGTGCTGGTTCCGATCACGCGGCGGATGG
The DNA here is from genome assembly GCA_002319925.1 of Holophagaceae bacterium UBA1801. Taxonomy (GTDB): domain Bacteria; phylum Acidobacteriota; class Holophagae; order Holophagales; family Holophagaceae; genus UBA1801. The sequence continues at coordinate 14,838 of DCFP01000068.1, forward strand.
AGGAGAGCAGCCGCTGCAGCTCCGTTTCCGTCTCCATGGGATCCAGATCGCTCGCCAGGGCTTTCCTGGCCTGCTCGACCACGCCCATGGCCCGGTTCAGCAGATCGGACACTTCTCCCAGGGCCGAGTCGGCCGCCTGCAAATAGAAGATGCCATCGTTGGCGTTCCGCTTGCCCTGCTTGGCGATGCGGATATTCGGCTCCAGGCTCGCACTGGCGCCGTTCTTCAGTCCGCCCGCGTTCGCCGGCTCGGCTGATGGTTCCTGGGACAGGTGTCGGACCGTCTGCAGCAGGCCCGTCTCGGTGATGTGCATCAGACGGGTGGCGCCCAGGGCGGAAATGGTGTTGAGGATGGAAACGATGGCGTCCTCCGTGACGCGGGGCAGTTCCCAGGAGCGGATCCAGGGTCTTGCTTACCCCTTCGTTTTCGGATGGAACGCGGAAACCCTTGAGTCCTACCAGGGATCAGACGTAGTGTCTCAGCTTTGCTGAGACACCACATGGGGGAGCACGAGGGGGGACATCG
>DCFP01000068.1:15631-15815 GCA_002319925.1 Holophagaceae bacterium UBA1801
CAAACCGAAGGTACGCAGGCGGTCCCCCCTCGTTTATGTCAGTCCTTGTCCTGCCGGCCCAGGAAGGCCTTGAACCGATTGATCAAGCCCGGACGGATGCGCTCTTCGGGATCGACGTCCTCCTCCTTCAGGTTCACATCCGACGGCACAGGGACGGAGGGGTCCAGCTCCAGCGCCTTCTTGA
>DCFP01000068.1:16067-25673 GCA_002319925.1 Holophagaceae bacterium UBA1801
GTCCAGCTCCAGCGCCTTCTTGAAGCAGGCCTTGGCATTGGCCTTGAAGCTCTTGCGATGGTAAATCTCCCCCATCAGGGCCCAGGGCTCAGCCGCCTTGGGACGCAGCTTCGAGGCCGCCTGCAATGCCTCGATGGCCCGGGTGGACCAGGCCGGGTTGGAAAGCCGGTGCTTGCCCAGAAGCAGCCAGGCCTCGTAGGCGTGATCGGAATCCGGATCCAGCTTCACACTCTGTTCCAGCAGCCGGATGGCCTCGGCCGTCCGTTCCTGCACCAGGAAGCTCTTGGCCTTGAGCAGGCACTTCCTGGCCCTCAGCTCGGGCAGTTCCTGGGGCTTGTCCTCGTCAGTATTCAGCTGGATGGGGGTTTCTGTGGGCACGGCGGGTATGAAGGGGTCGATCTCGATGGGTTTTGGGACTTCATCCTGGGGGAGGAAATCCAAGGCTTCCTCCTCAGCGGGTTCCGGTTCCGGGATTGACAAGGGCGGAAGGGATTGGCTCGGAGGGGCCGCAGGCACTGGGGGTTGGAAGACAGGGAGCGGTGCCGGCGGTGGAGCAGGCTCGGGCGGGGGTGGCAGCACCTTGGCCATGATGGGCGCCACGCCTTGCGAAAGGGTCAGGCCGCCAAGGGCCCAGAGGGACACCAGCAGCCGCGCTCCGATTTCCTCGTCCATGCCGCTGAGGGACAGGAAGGTCTCGTAGCCCACGGGCTCCGGCCCCCAGAAGGACAGCGCGTAGGCCACCTGCGGGGTCAGGGGAAGATCTCCCAGCCGGTCGAGAAGATCGGAGGGCGCCACCCACTTCCACTTCGTTTCCTCGTAGAGCAGATCGCAGAGATCACCGAGGTTGTGGGCCTCGTGGAAGGTGGTCCAGATGAAATGGCGGTGGTCGACCTTGAAGTGGAGATCCTCGCTCAACTGGGACTGGATGACGCCGGGCCTCCACTCCATCTCGATGATGCGGTGCTCCAGGGCATGGATCATCACCTGCTCCTGGAGGGAACGGAGATGCAGATCCCGCTCCTCCATGGACATCAGTCCCCACTGCACCACCTTCTCGCCCAGCCGGAACCGCTCCTCGTTGGCCAGCAGTTCGCTCAGGGCCGGGAAATCCAGGATGCCCTGCCGGAGGAGGTAGTTGCCGAACTGCTCACCGGCCACGTCGCTCTGCAGATAGATGACCTCGCCCGCAGACAAGTAGATCCTGCGTGTGCCGTCGTTCTGCTCCAGCATGAGAGTCCCGTCCGCACGGTCCTGGCAGAGGGAACCCATGATGGCTGGCAGGATTTGAGGCACCTGTGGCCTGGTCACGATGGCTCCATGAATAACTTTGCTCGAGGGATTCGGGACTATTGAAACCCGGGTCCTGCCTTGGTCTACCGGGGGTGGAGATCGTATGCTAACTCGTTACCACCATTCTGCATCGAAAATGGCGGGTTTATGTTTGAAAAACTTGGACGGTTCGAAATCAAGGGGCTCCTCGGACGCGGCGCCATGGGTGAGGTGTATCTCGGGATCGATCCTTCCATCGGCCGCGAGGTGGCCATCAAGACCATCCTCGCCACCACGCCCCAAAGCGAAGAGACCAAGGAGCGCTTCAGCCGCGAAGCCAAGGCCGCGGGCGTTCTGAACCATCCCAACATCGTCACCATCTATGAATTCGGTGAGGACCAGGGCGTGCTCTACATCGCCATGGAGCGCGTGAAGGGCCAGGACCTGGAGGAGCTGCTCAAGCAGCGGAGCATCACGCCGGGCGAGGTTCTGGAGGTGCTGGCCCAGGTCTGCGACGGCCTCGATTACGCGCACCAGAACCACATCATCCACCGCGACATCAAGCCCTCCAATGTGCGGGTCCTCCGCGATGGCAGACGGCTCCAGGCCAAGGTCATGGACTTCGGCGTGGCCCGCTTGAAGGATTCGGAAATGACCGCCACGGGCACCGTGGTAGGCACCGTGAGCTACATGGCGCCGGAGTATATCCGCACCGGAAAGCCCGATGAGCGCAGCGACCTCTTCGCCGTGGGGGTGATGCTGTACGAATGCATCTCCGGCCGGAAGCCCTTCGAGGGGGATACGACGCCGACGATCCTGTACAAGATCGTGAACGAGGCGCCGGATCCCGTGGATGTTTCCCAGCTGCGCGAGATCAGTCCCGCCATCCGGAGTGTGATGGACATGGCCCTCGCGAAGGAACCCGATCAGAGGTTCCAGAAAGCGGAGGACCTGGCCAACGCCCTCCGCGCGGCCAGGAACCCCACCTGGGAAGGCCATGCTCCAGCGGCGACGGTGCAGATTCCCACTCGGACCGGAACGGTTCCGCCTCCGATCGAACGCAGCCCGGCTCCGCCCACGGCCGTGTCCAGGCTGCCGATCGCCCCCGCGCCCAAACCCCGGCGATCGCCCCTCCTCCCCCTGTTGCTGGGCCTGGCGGGATTGGTGGTGATCGGCGCCGGGAGCTACGCCTTGTACCGCTTCCTGGGCCATTCCGAGCCGCCAATCGTGCCTCCAGCCGCATCGGTAGCCGATACGCCTGTTCCCCAGCCGCAACCCGAGCCGGCCATCCCGCAGCCGCCAGAGCCTCCCAGCGCGGCACCTCCCGAAGTGGTCATTGCCCCTGTGCCGGCTCCCGGAACCGTGAAACAGCCTGCATCCAGACCGGCCAAGACGGCGTCTCCATTGCCGCCCCAACCGGTCGTGCCACAGCCCCCGGTGGATCCCAATGCCATGGTTCCCGAACCGCCACCGGTTGAGGTCCCACCCAAGGGGAATCCCTCCCTTGGTGAAGCCGTCAGCCTCGCGGATACCAATCCCGGCAGGGCCATCGAAGAGTTGAAGGCCCTCGTCGCGGCCGATCCCGGCAACGCCAGCGCCTATGCCTGGCTGGTCGCGCTTCTGTACGAGCAGGGCCGGTACCGGGAGGTGAAGCCTGTGCTGATGCAGGCGCGGCAGAATGGCATCCCCCGTCCGCGGCTCATGGCCAATGCCCGCTTCCGGATGGCCATGCAGCGGGAGCGGGCGGCGCACCAGCTGCCTCCCGGGGTGGACGAATGAAGCGGGAGCCAGACGGCACACCGCGCGTGGAAGAGGCCCTCGGTCACCCGTTCCGGGACAAGGAGCTGCTCCGGAGGGCTCTGACGCCGCCTTCCTCGGGCCTGGAGCCCAACAACCAGCGAATGGAATTCCTCGGGGATGCCCTGCTTCAGAGTTCGATGTCCGAGCTGATCTTCAGGGAAAAGCCGGATTGGGACGAAGGAGCCATGTCCAAGCTCCGGGGCATGCTGGTCTGCACCCAGACCCTGTGTGAATGGGCCCAGTCCCTGGGACTCGCGCTCCGGACCGGCCCCCGGTCCACCAAGCGGGAATCCGGGTCGCTGGTCCGCAAACCCATGGCCGATGCCATGGAGGCCGTGATCGCCGCCGTCTTCCTCGACGCGGAACAGGCGGGGGACGATCCCCGGCGGGCGGTGTCCGGCCTCGTGGAATCGCGTTTCCTGGCTGCCGTCCGCCACGCTTATCCAGGGATCTGGCAGGAGCGTGACAGCAAGACGACGCTCCAGGAATGGGCGGCGGCCCAATCCCTGCCTCCGCCGGTCTACGAGCTGCTCGAAAGGGGCGGACCCGATCATGCGCCGGTCTTCACGGTGCGGGTGCGGGCGGGCGGCCATGAAGCCGAGGCCGCCGCCGGGACCTTGAAGGGGGCCCAGGCCGAGGCCGCGCGCGTGATCCTGAAGGAGTTACGGAACGGAAAGGCGCAGAGCAGCCTTCCTTCCAAGCGGCCCATGGGTTAAGATCGCGAGGGTCGCATCTCGCGGGAAAGGCCTCCGATTGAAGGTTCTGCCCACCCTCAACATCCAGAATGGCCGCGTGGTACCGGCCCTCACACTCGACACGGTGGCCGAGCGGGCGCCTATGGAAGTGGTCGAGTCGCTGCTGGATCAGGGCTGCTGCCGTTTCGCGCTGGTGGACGTGGATGCGGCACGCAATCGCGGCAGCAACCGGGAAGTCATCGGGAACCTGATCCGCCGCATCCAGCAGTCCGGGACGAAGATGTGCATCCAGGTAGGCGGCGGCATCTGCAGTTCGGATCATGCCCAGCATTTCCTGAACCAGGGCGCAACGTGGCTGCTGGTGGGCACGGTGTTGCACCGCTATCCCGTAGTCGTGGAACAGCTTCTGGCGCGGTTCCGGGACCATCTCATGGCTTCGGTGGACGCCTGCGATGGCGAGGTGCGGATCGCCGGACGCCAGGAAGCCAAGGGCCTGCGGGCCTGCGATGTCGCTGAGAACATCCGGAACATGGGCTTCAAGCGGTTGCTGTTTGGCGATATTCCCGTGAACGCGGCTTCCGAGCCCGACTTCAGCACCGCAAAGGCCATTTGCGACCGGGCGCGGATTCCGGTGTTCATGGGCGGAAGCCTCCGGACCCAGTCCCATCTCGCGCAGGCCGAGGACGTCCGCGGGCTCCACGGCGTGTTCCTGGACTCGCTTCAACTTCTCGATTCCCCGAAGCTCTTCTCTCTGTCCAACAGTCCATGCGCTTAGAGGTGCCGCATGGCTGAACTGGACCTGCCGTTCCTGGCCGAGCTGAGTGAGCAGGACCGGATCCATTTCCGGAACCTGGCGCTGATCCGGCCCCAGCTCCCAACAGAAGGGCAATACAGCCTCATCGAGGGCATGGCCCGCTCCCTGAGCTGCCAGCGCCTCCTCACGCTGATTGCGCGCACGCCGCACTGGCTGGTGCATGGGCCCGTACTGCAGGCCCTCGCGGAGAACGAGTTCACGCCGGAACCCATCCGCCGCGATCTGGAGATGGCGGTCTCGCTGTTCGATCTGATGTACAACATGGACCGCGCCCCCGCGTCCGAGAAGGAAGAGCGGGCGGAAATGGCCAAGGCGGTCTATCAGCAGCTGCCGCAGAATCTGAAGCCCATCGTCAAGCATCAGCTCAAGCAGCTGGCACGGCAGGTGAATCCTTCGGGGCTCACTCAGGAATTGCCGCCCCTGCCAGCGGAGCCCGAGGACTGGGAAATCCTCACGAGGCCGCCGAAGGCCGAACCCACGCGGGTCCAGCTCTCCAAGAGCGAGATGCTCGCCCGGGCCGGGAGCACCCATGGCATGGAGGAGCTGCAGGGCTTCCTCCAGCAGGAGGATGGCGAGATCCGGCAGGCGGCCCTCCACAACCCGATGGTTTCGGAAGAGCTGCTGGCCTCGGTGCTGCACCTCTGCACTAATCCCGAGTTGTTCGATGATGTGTACGGCGAAGCGCGGTGGTACTTCCGCGAGCCCATCCGCGATGCGATCTACGGGGCACCGCTGGCTCCGGCTCCCCTCGCCCGCAAGCTGCGCATCACCCGCGACCTACTGAAAATGCTCGAGCACGGCGCCCGCGGATCCAAAGGCATCCAGCGCGCCGCCAGCCTCTTCGCCCAGCTCGACGAGACGGAGTACCAGTTCGTCACGCTCTGGGCCAAGAAGAGCGCCCCCAACCTGCTCCGGGTGGTGAAGATCTTCTACGACCGCATGCTGAGGAAGCGCGCGACTCAGGCCAGCGGGCTCTCATCGCACCCCGCAGAGGGCCGTTGGGCGTCCCTGGAAGAGCGCGTGTTCCTGGCCAATCAGTCCACGCAGCCGGATCAGCTCATCGCCGCGCTGCGGGATCCCGACCACAAGGTCTTCGAAATCGTGTTGGAGAACCCGGGACTGACGCCCCGGGAGTTGACCGCGGCGATTCCCTCGCTGGATCAGGAACGGGTCGAGCGCATCGCCAGCCACCACATCTGGGGCGAGAACTCGGCCGTGCACGAAGCCCTGCTCCACAGTGTGCACGTCTCCAAGACCACAGCCATGCGCCTCATCGCGGAGATCACCAACACGCGTGCCCTCCTGGATGTCCTGCGGGACCCGCGCATTCCCCATCTTGAATTGAAGCAGCAGGCCCTGGATTCCCTGCGGAACCAGTACCTTTCCATGAGTGTCCAGGACCGCATCGTGGCCCTGCGTTCCAGCGGCGGCGATCTGATCCGACACCTGCCCCAGGAAGTGCTTAAGGACGAGGAGACCCTCCAGATGTTGGTCTCGGACCGGCAATTGGATCCGAGCATCCTCCTGCGCCTCGCCCGGAACAAGCAGACACCGCGGCTCATCCTCGAGCGCATCGCCGCCCACCCCATCCTGATGGCGCACTCTCCGATCATGTCGGAACTCCTACTCAATCCGAAGACGCCCCGCGAATCCTCCATCCGCATTTGGGGCCTCCTCTCGGATTCCGAGCAGCAGCAGCTCCTGCGCAGCCCGCACCTGCCCGCCACCCTGCGGCACATCGCCTCCTAGATGAGCTCCGCGAAGCGCACCGATTTCCACTTCGATCTGCCCGAAGAGTTGATCGCCCAGCATCCCGCCGCCCGCCGGGATGCCGCGCGGTTGCTGATCGCTGATCCCGTGGGACGAACCCTCCGCCATGGCTTGATCACCGATCTGCCCGACCTCGTTCCTGCGGGAACCCTCTGTGTGCCCAACGATGTGAAGGTTCGGCATGCGCGGCTCCTCCTGCGTCGCGGGGGCGGCGGAGAAGGGGAGGCGCTGCTGCTGCGCGCTTTCCCGGATGGTTCCTTCGAAGCCATGGTGCGTCCCGGCCCCAAGATGAAGCCAGGCCGCCATGCGGCCGTCGTCGATCCCAGGGATGGAACGGAGCTGGCGCAGCTGGTGGTCGAGGAAACCCTCGACGAGGGCCTGCGGCGGGTCCGGGTCCTGAGGGGAGACCAGCCCCTCGACTGGGATGCCGTGGACCACATCGGTCGGCTGCCCCTTCCGCCTTACATCACCCACGCAGCCGAGGACGAGGATGAGGACCGGTACCAGACGGTGTTCCATGCCCGCGAGGGAGAGGCCGTGGCCGCGCCCACGGCTGGGCTGCATTTCACGGACGATCTCATCGCGGCGCTGAGAACGAGGCGCTGCGACTGGTCTCCCGTTCGCCTCCACGTGGGGCTGGGCACCTTCCGGCCCATGACCGCCGAGCATCTGGACGGGCACGTGATGCACGAAGAGCGCTACGAAATTCCGGAGGAAACGGCCCAGGCCCTCGAATCCACTCTGCGGCAACGCAATCGGCCGCTGATGTGCATCGGCACCACCAGCCTGCGCACCCTGGAAGCAGCCTGGGATGGGACCCGGCTCATGCGCTTGGGCTCCACGCGCTTGTTCATCCAGCCCGGGTACCGTCTGCGCACCGCGGACCTGCTGCTGACCAACTTCCACCTGCCCGAAAGCACCCTTTTCGTCCTCGTCTCGGCCGTGATGGGGCTTGATTTCGCCAAGGCCGCCTACGCCGAGGCCGTGAAGGAGCGGTACCGCTTCTTCTCCTATGGCGATGCCATGTTGATCCTGAACGCGCGAACATCCGCCTCATGAAATCCCGTTCCCGCGTATCATAGGGGCACGTTCCACCGGAGAGGTCCCATGCCATTCCAGGAAATTCTGGACAGGTTGATCGAGCGAGTGCCCGAATCCATCGCGGCCACGTTCAACGACAAGGACGGGGATCCCATCTGCACCCGTACCATCGAGGTGCCCAACGACGCCCTGCAGCTGCTGGGCGCCTACCGCAACGTGGTGAAACGCCATCTCCAGCAGGCGGTGGAGGAGTTCGATCAGGGCGAAGTGGAACAGGTCGCCTTCTGCACGGACCAGCACTGGATCCTAATGATGGGTGCCGCCGAGCAGTGCAGCCTCGTGCTCGTGATGTACCGCGAAGGCATCCTGGGCCGCGCCCGCTTCGAGATGGACCGGGCCATCGCGGCGTTGAACAAGCAACTTTAAGAGTCGTAGCGAAATAACCAGTGCCGTTTCTGGTTGTTTCGCTACGGCTCCTTATGCCGCGGGCGCAATTCCGGGGCCCGGATTATCTCATCCCAACGGCTCAGGCTCCCAGCACCACCAGCCCCACGCCCGCCGTCATGATCACCGCGGCGGCGATCTTGTGGGAGTTGATGGGCTCAAGGAAGAAGAGCCTTCCGAAGAGGATCGCGCCGCTCATGCCGATCCCGCGCTTGATGACCTCCACGAAGCCCACGGGCGCGACACGGAGGGCCTCCAGCTGGAGGGCCAGGGCTGCGGCGCCCATGAGCAGGGCCGCAAGAGCCAGACCCGGCAATCCCTTCAAGGTGCGAAGGGCACCGGTAAGAACTGATCCTTGATGGAAGAGCAGCAAGGCAGCCATCAGTGAAAGCCCCACGGCCAGGCTCAGGTAGGGCGCGTACCAGGCACCGGCACCCCGTTCCAGAGCCATCTGGTCCAGGATGGAGGTGATGCTCCAGGCCACGGCGGCTCCGGCCATGCAGCGCACACCTGTGTCCTTCGCGTAGGCCCTCAAACCTGGCCATTGGGCTGATTTCATGCCGAGCACCGTTGCGCCGAGGAGGACCATGCCCACGCCCAGTCCCTGCTGAAGGGTGGGCGTCTGGTTCCGGAAGAGCCATGCCAGCAGCGTGGCGAGTATGGGCGTGAAACTGAGCAAAGGCACCGTGAGGCTCATGGGCGAGCGTCGGAGGGCCTGAAGGAAGCCCAGCAGACCGGCGACGCTGAGGATCACGGATCCGGCCATGGGCCAGAGGCTCGCCCGCGGGATGAGGGCCGGTCCGCGACTCAAGGCCCACAGCATCAGCAGCGGCGCCTGGGCCAGGGGCAGCCAGACACCCAGAGCCGATGGTGGCACCTTCCGCGCCAGGCCCTTCCGGGTCGCGTCGAAAACGGTCCACGCCAAGGCCGAGATGAGGGCGAGGAAAAGGCCGAGGGAGCTCACAGACCCTAGTGGGCGCCTGTTTTGGCGATGAGCTGATGTCCGCTCGCGTAGCAGGTCTTGTGGACGATGTGGTGCTCGAACTCGTGGCGGAATTTCTGGAGGGCCGATTCCACGGGGCCGCAAGCGGCATCACCCAGGGCGCAGAGGGTGCGCAGGCTGATGCGCGGCGTGAGACTCGCCAGGAGATCCAGATCCTCCATCCGTCCCCGGCCGTTCTCGATCCGGTTTAGCACCTGCAGCATCCAGTTGCAGCCTTCCCGGCAGGGGGTGCACTGGCCGCAGCTCTCGTGGGCGAAGAAGCGCGTGAGGCGGAGCACGGCTTCCACGATGCAGACCGTCTCGTCCATGGCGATGACACCGCCGGAGCCGGCCATGGAGCCCCGCGCCTTGATGGTGTCGAAGTCCATGGGGCAGTCGAAGTCCTTGGCGTCGAACATGGGCGCGCTGGCACCGCCGGGGATGACAGCCTTGATCTTGCGCCCGGTGCTGGAGCCGCCAGCGAGATCGTTGAGCAGGAAATCCAGAGGCGTGCCCAGGGGCAGCTCGTAGAGGCCGGGTCGCTTGACGTGGCCGGAAATGCCGAAGATCCGCGTGCCCGTGTTGCCCGGCGTGCCGATCTTGGCGTACTCCGCGCCACCCATGCGCAGGATCACCGGCACGGCCGCAAGGGTCTCCACATTGTTGACAGTGGAGGGCTGCCCGTAGGCGCCCACCTGAGCGGGAAAGGGCGGCTTCGAGCGCGGTTCTCCACGGCGCCCTTCCAGCGAGTTCAAGAGCGCGGTCTCCTCGCCGCAGATGTAGGCACCGGC
>DCFP01000068.1:25925-26112 GCA_002319925.1 Holophagaceae bacterium UBA1801
AGATGTAGGCACCGGCGCCGCGGTAGGTCTGGATATCGAAATCCCATCCACTGCCAAGGATGTTCTTGCCGAGATAGCCCGCGTTCCGGGCTTCCTGGAGGGCGGCTTCCAGCTTCTCCACCAGCCAGAGGAATTCCCCCCGGAGGTAGATGAAGCCCATCCTGCACTGCATGGCCCAGCCGCCGAT
>DCFP01000159.1 GCA_002319925.1 Holophagaceae bacterium UBA1801
CGCGGTCTACCTCCTGGCCAACCTGCTGGTCTTCAGCCCCCGCCGCCGGGTCACGGTTGAGTTCACCGAGCCCGCCGATCTGCCCCGGAACCAGGGCCGCGCTGCCCTGAACCGTTACATGGAAGCCTATTTCAACGATGGTGCCACGCCGAACACGTACGTCCCTCACACCATCTGGGAAGGAGGCGCAACGCAGGTTCTCCCGGAGCCGGAGCCGCCGCGCATCGAAGGGGATGTGAAGGAAGTCCCCGCCGCCACCCGCGAGCTGGTGATGGCGCAGTTGAAGGAGATGACAGGCCTTTCGGAAATCGCGACCGATGCCACGCTGGCCCGGGATCTCGGCATGGACAGCCTGGGCCGCATGGAATTGCAAATGTGGATCGAGCGCGAGTTCGGCTTCCACGACATCGATTCCGAAAGTCTGCAGACGGTTCCTGATGTGCTGCTCGCCGCCTGCGGCCGTACCGTGAGCGCCGGTCCCAAGGCGCTGAAACCCGTGCCCCACGCATGGTTCCGCAAGGCTTCGATCCAGGTGGAGGTGCCAGCTGGCGACACACTGACTGACGTCTTCCTGAAGCAGGCCGCCCGGGATCCGAACCGCGTGCTGGCCGCGGATCAGATCAGCGGCGCGAGGAACTTCTGGGATGTGCTGACGGGGATCTTTGCCCTGAGAGCCCAGTTCTCGGCGCTGGAAGGAACCTACGTGGGCCTCATGATGCCAGCTTCCGCGGGCGCTCCGGTGCTCTACCTCGCCCTGCTCTTCGCGGGCAAGATCCCGGTGATGGTGAATTGGACCGTGGGACCCCGGAGCCTCGTCCACGGCCTGGACCTGCTGGGCGTGAAGCATGTCATCACCGCGGGCCAGCTCGTGGCCAAGGTGGAAGCCCAGGGCACGGATCTTTCCGGCATCCGGGACCGGTTCGTCCTGATGGAAGACGTGGGGCGAAAGCTCGGCACGATTGCAAAATTAGTGGCATTGATAAAGGCACGATTCAGTGCTGCCTCCCTCACGCGCGTGCCCATGCATGAGACCGCCGTGGTGCTCTTCACCAGCGGCAGCGAGAGCCTGCCGAAGGCGGTACCCCTCACGCACGGAAATCTGCTGGCCAACATCCGGGACATGGCCTCCTTTTTTTCCTTCAGCCCCGACGAACGCATGATCGGCATTCTGCCGCCCTTCCACTCCTTCGGATTGACCTGCACGGTGCTGCTGCCCTGCTGCGCGGGCATCCGCGTGGTCTACCATCCGAATCCCACGGAAGGCCTGGCCCTGGCTCGGATCACGGAAGCCTATGGCGTGACCATGCTGGTGGGCACGCCCACCTTCCTGCAGGGCGTGGCGCGGGCCGCAAGGGACGAGCAGCTCCGTTCCCTGAGAACCGTCATCACGGGCGCGGAGAAATGCCCGGAATCCCTCTACCAGCTGCTCGACCGCCGTTGGCCCGGACTGACCGTTCAGGAAGGCTACGGCATCACCGAGTGTTCTCCCGTGGTCTGCGGCAACCGGGAGGAAGATCCCCGTCATGGCAGCATCGGCGTCATGCTGGCCTCCGTGGAACATGCCATCGTCGATCTAGAAACCGGCTTGCGCGCGGGAGTGGATCAGCCAGGCATGCTGCTGGTGCGCGGCCCCAGCATCTTCGGCGGTTATTTGAACCACGATGGTCCCTCGCCCTTCCAGGATTTCGAGGGCAAGAGCTGGTACCGGACGGGGGACCTGGTCCGCGAGAACGGGGAGGGCATTCTCTATTTCGCAGGCCGGTTGAAGCGCTTCGTCAAGCTGGGCGGCGAGATGGTCAGTCTGCCCGCCGTGGAAGAAGCCCTGCTGGCAAGGTTCGGCCAGGATACGGACGAGGAGATCATCCTCGCGGTGGAAGCGACGCCGGTGGAATCGAACCCCGAGCTGGTGCTCTTCAACATCCGTGACATCACCCGCGAAGCCGCCAACGCTGTGATCCATGACGCGGGGCTTTCGCCCATCCACAACATCCGCATCGTGAAACGCGTGGAAAAGATTCCCGTTCTCGGTACGGGCAAGACCGACTACCGGGCTCTGAAGGGGTTGCTGGGACCCGCCTGAAGCGCCTCCAGTTCATCCGTTTCCTGGAAGGTTCCCTGGTCCACCGCGATGATGGAAAAGTAGTTCTGCAGGTTCATGTTCTTCAGTGCGCCTAGTACCCGGGGGCAGGCATTGCAAAGGTACAGCTGGCCCATGTTCCGGTTCATGAGGTTCCTGATGCCCACAAGAACGCCGACCCCGGCGGAATCGACCTCCGTGGCTTCCTCCAAATCGAGCAGGAGCCGCTTGGGTTGGTAGGCGGCCGAGGCATGCTGAAGTGCGGCGTTCAGGCGATTGACGGTTTCGAACGTGATCTTGCCTTCCACGGTGACGATGACGGCATTACCCCTTCGACGGGTTTGGATCTCCAGCATGCACGCTCCAAGGGAATTCAGATGACATCGGCGAAATCATGGATGATGGCTTCCTCGGTGTGAATCCGGCACTCGCTGCCTGGGTGGCTCCGGCGGCAAACTTCCAGGAGTTCCTGGGCCCAGTCCTCCCGCGTTGTCACGCCGAAGCTGGTCCATCGCCCCCGGTTCCACGGATATCGGAACTCGATAAGAATCAAGGGGCCTCCATAGAACGGCGCGCATTCCGGGTTTCCGCTGGAAGGCGCAAGCGGCGATCCGGAAGGGTTGGAGTTCCTGCCCGGCGGCGCATGTCCACTAAGATTCCGGTTTTCCCGGCTTCCATCAGAGCTTCGATGAAAGCGTCCCAGACCGCACCGAAATTGTACGTTTCCAGCCAATCAATGGCTTCAAGGATCTCCAAGGGGTGTTGAAGGCTGGGCAGGGGGTCATCAAGGTCGAAACCCTCCTTGGCCAGGGCCCCGATGACGGCCTTCCGGAAGCGGGAATTTGCGCCCTCTAGCAGATCGCTGAGGGCGATCACGTTCAATGATTTCCGTTCAGCCTCGCGCACCAGTTCGATCATGGTTCCGCCTTTCTGTGAATCATCTTCCTGCGGCTTCTCCTGGCAGGCTCTTCGCCAACGCTGACAATGCCAACGATCTGCATACGGTCATCGCGTATCACGGAATCCCGGAAGGACACGGACCGCTTTGAACCATCTCTGCAAAGGATCTGCGCCGCATGCCGGAATGGTTCCCCGCGCATTCCGCCGAGCAGGTTCATGAATCCTTCGCGGGAGCGCTTCCCGCTTGGTTCTGGAAGGAAATCTGAAAACCAGTTCCGGCCAAGCAGTTCCTTCTCTTCATCGTACTGGAGCAGATGCATGCCTTTCCGGTTGATGTGAAGAATGTTCCCCTGCGGGTCCAGGATCAGCATGAACACGGCGGCCGAGTGGAGGCCGTTCAGCACGAGATCCTTCTCCGCCAGAAGCGCGGTGCGGGCCCGTTCCCGATCCGTCACATCAAACATCGCCACCTTCACGCTGCGGCCGTGATTGGGAACGAACTCACCACTCATGGTGTTCAGCCGCACATGCAGAGAAACCCCGTCGGCCCTGTGGATGCCAAACTCCACCTCCCGGCCGTGGGAAGGCATCCTTCCGGCCTCCTGGAGGAAGCGCTGAAAGGCCGCGGCCTGGCTTGCCTCGATGAATTCGAAGATGGAGGATCCGATCAGCCTGGACCGTTCGATGCCCAGAAGTCCCGCGGCGGCGAAATTGGCTTCACCGATGCGGCCGTTCGTGAGGATCGTGAAGTAGGCGGCCGGCGCGAAATCATACAGCTCCGTGTAGCGCTCGAGCACGTTCCAGGTCTCGTTGTACGCCGCGGAGAGATCGCCGTTCTTCAGCTCCAGCTCGAAGCGCTGCACGCCCAATTCATGGATGAGCGCATGGGGATCGGCCACCTCGTGGCGCCGTGGTGAGCGTTCCTCCCACAGCGCAACAGCGAGTTGATGAAGCTCGGAAGAGTTGGACAGGCGAGGCTGGTATTTCTGGGTCATTGGAACCGCCAGGAGGGAAGGCAAGCTTGTCAAAGCGGGCAGTCAGGGAATGCCCTTGCATGGTGCAGGGAGACCCAAAACATAAAGAAGACTGAAGGCCTTCGAAAGCCGGGAATTCGGAACTTAGCGAGGGAAAATCCTCCCTGTTCCCTTCGCAAAACCTCCCATGGAGGGTAGGGAATGGAGTAGTGCCAGGGTCTCTCTTCAAACCGGGGCAGACCGCGCAAAGGGAAGCGACGATGGCACTACCGGCACTATTCGCGGCGTTGCTCGTGGGTTTGCGCGAGAATGCTGGCGAACGCGTAGCCCAAGCCGAAGCCGGACTCTAGTTCCAGGGATCCACCAGCCCCAGGCGGATCGCAATCATGGTTAATTCAGCCGGGGTCTTGGCACCGAGTTTGATCATCAGCTGGGTGCGGTGTTTTTCGAGGGTCTTCACGCTCAGTCCCATGCCGAATGCGATTTCCTTCATGGATCTTCCCTGGACGATCTGCCCCAGCACTTCCGCCTGACGCGGCGAAAGAGAGATCGCTGCCGCCGGGGTTTTCCCCGCATTGTTATTCGTGATCAATTCCTTGACCACACCGTCGATCATGGAGGGACTTAAATAGATTCTCCCGGAAAGGACGGTCCGGATGGCTGCGGTGATCTCTTTCGCCGCGCCGATCTTCAGCAGATAGCCGGCAGCGCCAGCCTTGAGCATCTTCACGAGGAATTCGCGATTCTCGTGCATGGACAGGGCGAGCACCTTGGTCCCGGGCAGGTCCCGCAGGATGGTGCCGGTAGCCTCGATGCCTCCCACATCGGGCATGGAGACATCCATGATAACGAGGTCCGGATGATGTCTCCGCGCCTGGTCGATGGATTCCTGGCCGGTTCCCGCTTCGGCCACGACGGTGTACGCCGGATCTGCCTCGAGGACGCTGCGGAGCCCGGTGCGGATGATGTCATGGTCATCGGCGATCAGGATCCTGATGGTCATCGGTGACTCCTTCATCCGTGGCTTTCTGTCTCGATTTGTTGTTTCGCCCCTTCAAGGATGCATCCAATCGCTCCTCCTGCCACCCCGCGAAGGGGACCACCAGGGTGAAGCGGCTGCCCCGTTCCGGAGCGCTCTCGATCTTCATGCGCCCCCTCAGGAACCGGAGTTTCTCCCGGATGTTGAACAGCCCAAAGCCGGAGGTCTTGAGACCTTCAGTCCCTGCGGGATCGAAGCCGACGCCCTTGTCCGTGACGGTGATTTCGATTTCGTCCTTGCCCAGGGGGCGCACGCGGACGCGCGCGTGGTCGGTCCGGGCGTGCTTGACGACATTGAGGAGCAGCTCCCGCACGGCCTCGAACAGGAACATCCGGATCTGCTCGGCGATGTCCTCCACACTGCCAATGATCTCGATGGCCACCTTGAGCCCGTGCTTCTTGTGCATCTGGCTGCCCAGCCATTCCAGTCCCGCGGAAAGGCCTTTCTCATAGAAAGCGGGTGGGCTCAGTTCCAGGGTCATGGCCCGCGAGACGCCCAGGGATTCAGTGATCGTTTCGGATAGTTGCTCCAGCGCGGCCAACGCGGTTTTCGAATGAACCTTCCCCTTCAGGGCCTCGAGGTTGAAGGTGGCGCCCACCAGCAGTTGCTGAAGGTCGTCATGGAGCACCTGGGCCAGCCGCCTGCGTTCCCGTTGTTCGGATTGGGCTAATTCCAGGGACATGGCGCGCAGTTGCTCCGCACGGGATTCCGCTGTCTGAAGCGCCCGGTCGCGCTCCTTCTGGGTCCGTAACGAGGCGATTCCGATGGAGAGGTTGTTCGCCAGCTCCTGGAGGAGCTGGATCTGAGGCACATCGAAGATCTCCGGGCGAGCGCTGCAGAGCACCAAGGCCCCGAAGGGGTGGCCTTCGGACTGGAGGGGCAGGGCGATGGAGGCCCCGAAACCTAGTTGCAGATTCTCTTCCCGGCTCACTTCCAAGCTCGGATCAGCCGGTGAACTGGCTTGGATGCAGACGCGTCCCGTGCGGATGGCCGTCGCTGCGGGGCCCTGCCCGAGCTCGTCATCCGCCCAGCTGATCCGGAGCCGGCTGATTTCACGCTGATGGAAGCCGATGGCCGCGGCGATCCGGATGGACTTGGCTTCATCGTCTTCGGCCAGGCCGACCCAGGCCAGATCCACACCCTCCACGCGCATGCTGATGCGGCAGAACTCGCGGATCAGGTCCTGTTCGCTCCTGGCGCGGATGATGGCCTGGTTGCATTCGACGATGGCCTGTAGCGTGCGGTTGAACCGAGCCAGCTCCAGGGTCCGTTCCCGCACCTTGCGCTCCAGTTCCTCATGGGCTCGACGGCGCTGGGTCACATCGCGGATCGTCACCACGGAGAAGGCCACGCGCTCCTGCGGATCGCGGATGGGTGCGCCTCCGAAACTGGCGATCCATTCCGAACCATCACTCTTTTTCCGGATCCGGAGCTCCCAATTCTGGAACGTCTCCCCGCGCAGGGTTTTCATGCGGGGCCATTCTTTCGGAGCCAGTGTGGCACCACTGGAAGTCAGCAATTCCCACGTGGCTTCCGCTTCCGCGGGATGGCGTTTCGCCTGAATCATGCTCTGGTAGCCGCACATGCGCCGAGCCGCAGGGTTCATCTCAAGCACCTGGCCATCGGCAGCCGAGAGGATCAGCCCCGTGTCGATGTTGTCGATCACGGCTCGCAGCAGGGACAGCAGCCCGTCCCGCTCCTGTTCCGCCACCTTCTGGTCCGTGATTTCGCGATTGCTGCCGCGGTTGCCGAGGAACCGTTCCTCGCCATCGAACACCGGCTGGCAGACATGTCCGATCCATCGCAGGGACCCATCCGTGTGGATCAACCGGAACTGAATTTCCTTCGCGTTGCGGTGAATCCCATCTTCCACTTCATGCCGATGCGCCAGGAAGCCCGGTAAATCGTCGGGGTGAATGATGCGCAGAAGCAAGTCAGGGTCGTCCATGAACTCGTCCCTGGAATGCCCCGTGATCCGCTCGCAGGAGGGAGAGCAGTATTCGAAGCGACCATTGGGGTCCAGCCAGAATTCCCAGTCGAAGGTGTTATCGGCGACGATGCGGTGCTTGCGGTTGGTGATGTCGAAGATCTCGCCAGCCAGGCCGATCACGCGGCCCTCTTCATCCTGCAAAGTGGCCTTCCGGAAGATCACATCACGGAGGCTGCCATCGGCGTAGCGGACCCGGGACTCGTACACCTGGATCCCCGGGTGATCGAACAGCTCCTGATCCTTGCGACGGTAGACGTCCGCGAGTTCGCATGGAGCCACATCGTAGACGCTGTGACCGATGATCTGTTCCCGCGGAAGGCCCAGGTATTCCACGAAGGCGTCGTTGCATCCAACGTATCGCCCTTCCGTGTCCTTGAAGAAGACAGGCGAGGTAATCGTGTCCAGCAGCGTACTGAAGAACCGTTTCAAAAGGATGGAAAAGTCAGCCGGCGGACGGAATGATGCCGGATCGTTCCTCGGAACAGCTCCATCCGATCGAACCTCCAAGAGGGTCCTCCGATGACAGGGTTTGGATGCATGTTAGCGGATGTGCCAAGGGCAGGATCAAAGGATTCGTGTGCCCTAGATCGACTCGCATGGACCGAAGCGAGCCCGGAGGGTCTTAGTCAGGGCCGCATCCGCACGGAGGGAGACAAGCTCGAGCGGAGAACGCCCCCATTTCCAGGACCCATGCAAGGCAAGCATCAGCAACACGATCGTGAGGGTCACGTTGGGCCACGCCTTGAGCGCCCACTGGTGACTCCACGTGAGTTGCCAGGCATCCCGGAACGGCGCCAAGTAGGGTATCGGCCACTGATAGCCGTCGGGACCACGGCTTCCCACAAGATCTCCCAGCAGATGGAGATGGAAGCTCAGGAAGACCAGGCCCGCTGTTAGCGTTCTTCGCCGGCTGAAGCACCACGTCAGGGCGAAAAGCAGCAGCCCGAATGCCAGATTGTGCAAAAGCGCATGGTGGTAGGCGCCATAGAGGTAGGTCGGATGCTTCGTGCCTTCCGTGAGAATGTCCGGTATCACCCCGAGACCGTCCACATCAGGAACGAACCCGGCCACGGTGATCCAGGTGCGGTCTCGCAGTTCGAGTTTCGCGCAATTGGCGACTGTCCAGCCGATCAGAACGTGGGTGATGGGATGCATGAGTTCAAGGTTTGGGCGGCTCCGTTAGCCAGTCGTCCGGGGTCGGTTCCCGGGGTCCCAGGATCGTATCGGGCGGGAACAGGACATCCAGATAGGCTAGGTGACGGGCGAGATATTCCCGGCCCCAGAAGCCCAGGCGGGAGTACCAGGGATGCTCTTCGGTGCTGGCGGGCACGCCCCAGGCCTCCATGCCCAGGCGCTGCGCGATGAACAAGGCTCGCGGCAAATGGAAATCGGAGGTGACCACCACCACGTGGTAGATGTTGAAGATGGAACGGGCTCGTTTGAGGCTGTCATAGGTTCTTCGACCCGCATAGTCGCTGATGATGGCGGTGACGGGCACGCCCTGCCGCACCAGCCATCTCCGCATGGCCATGGGTTCGTTGTAGTTGGCCTCGCGGTTGTCGCCGGAGACCAGGAACCACTTCACCTTGCCGGATTGATAAAGCTGCAAGGCTGTCTCCAAGCGGGTCTCCAGCACCTGGGTAGGCTCGCGGTCAGAGGTAACGGCCGCCCCCAGGATCAGCACCGGTGTCTGCGTAACAGGCAATTCATTCGCTTGGAAGATATGGCCATTGGACTGGCGGGGAAACCAGACGAAGGTCCAGTACAGATCGGATCCGATCATCAGGATCAGGGCTATCCATATCCAACGTCGGGGTTTGCCGCCAAGGGTGATCAATCCTGAGATGCTCATCGTGAGTAAGCATAGACCTTTCGGGTTCGCTCGGAAATTCTCGCTGCTCGCTAAGCGGTCCGTGCCAACGCAGCCAACTGTGTCAGACTCGTCGGGTGGCGTCGCCTGTCAGCCGTACGCCGGCTTCAATGAAAACCCTCTCGAGGGTCACGCTTTTCTTGGAATTCCTGCATGGCCGATTGGCTTCCAGAACGATTACCCGAGGATGTTGAGGCCGAGCGGGCTCTCCTGGCGACCCTTTGCGCCCCCGGCGCGGAGCTTGCGGCAAAGGATCTGGCCTTCCAGCTGCAAGAGGACGATTTCGTCCACCCGGCTCATCGCGCGGTGTTCAAGGCTTTGCGCGATCTCATCGAGGGCCAGATCGACATCAACCCACTGACGCTCAAGGATGTTCTGGACCAGAACGGCGATCTGGGGCGCGTGGGCGGATATCCAGGATTGATCGAGCTGTTGGGCGCCGAAGAAGTGGGCCGTCCCCAGGTGCTGGCGGATCTCCTTTCCCGCAAACATAAACTCCGTCAATTGATTCGGCTCGGCGCGCAGATGGTGCGCCAGGCCGCGGAAGAGGAGGCACCGCCGGAAACCCTGGTGGAGCAGGCGGCCACGGATCTCATGCGCCTGGCCCAGGGGCGCCAGCGCAAGGATTTGCAGCACGTGGGCGACGTGGCGCGGGACGCCATGGAATCCCTGCTGGACCGCTTGGAAGGGCGTGGCTCCAGCGGCCTGCGCGTGGGCTTCTCACGTCTGGATTCCATCACCCAGGGGTTCCAGCCGGGCAATCTCATCATCCTCGCAGCGCGTCCCGGCATCGGGAAAACCGCGCTGGCCCTCAATTGGCTCCTGCGATCCGCGATGTACCACAAGGCCCACGCGGCCTTTTTCTCCCTGGAAATGAGCAAGGAGGAGGTTTTCAGCCGCATCCTCTCCGCTCACGCCCGGGTGAACATGAAGCACGTGCAAGCGGGGGGCTTCGACGATGCTGTGCAGGCTCAGCTCCTGCGCAGTCGCGACGCTCTGATGGAACTGCCCATCTTCATCAACGATCAAGCCGCCATCACCGTGCGGGAGATCACAGCCATGGTGGACCGGCATTTGTCCCAGTCCAACCAGAAGCTGGATCTGCTCATCGTGGACTACCTCCAGCTCCTCAGCAGCCCCCAGGACAGCCGGGCCGCCAAGCAGAGCGAGGCCGTGCGCATCGGCGAGATCAGCCGCGCCTTCAAGCTCCTGGCCAAGGACCACGGCATCCCCGTGGTCGTGCTCTCCCAGCTCAATCGCGAGGTGGAGCACCGGCAGGGCGGCCGTCCGCAGCTCTCGGACCTGCGCGATTCCGGCGCCATCGAGCAGGACGCCGACATGGTGATGTTCATCCATCGCCGCATGAAGCCCACCATGGAAGGGGAAGAAGAAGACCGGTCTGCGGAACTGCTCCTGGCCAAGCACCGCAACGGCCCCACGGGCGTCGTGCCGCTCTACTTCGAAGGGGAGTTCGCGACGTTCAGGGAAATGGAGCGCACCACCGATTCCGACTAGGACATCTGCATGACGCTCCGCTACCGATGCCTGCTGCTGGACCACGACGACACCGCCCTGGACAGCACCGCGACCATCCATCATCCGGCCCACGTGGCTTCCATGGCCGCACTGCGTCCCGGCCAGCCGGCCATCGATCTCGCGGGCTTTTTCCTGAAGAACTTCGAGCCCGGTTTCCAGGCATTCCTGCGTCAGGAACTTGCCTTCACCGAGGACGAAATGCAGGTGGAATACGGCATCTGGCGGGAATTCACGGAGCAGGGCAGGCCCCACTTCTTCCCGGGATTCCTGGATGCGCTTGAGACCTATCGCAAGGCGGGTGGCCTGTTCGTGGTGGTCTCCCACTCGGAAGCGACAACCATCCGGAGGCACTACGAGCAGGCCGGACGAGGCTGGATGCCCGATGAGGTCTTCGGCTGGGAGGCTGGCGAGGGCCGTCGGAAACCCGCACCTTGGCCGGTGCTGGAAACCCTCCAGCGCTTCGATCTGAGCCCTGAAGAAGTGCTCGTGGTGGATGATCTGAAACCGGGCATCCTCATGGCCCAGGCCGCCGGAGTCCCGTCCGTGGCGGCGGGGTGGGCGCACCAGCTTCCCGCGATCCGCGCCTACATGAAGACGAACACCCTGGGTATTCTCGAAAGCATCGGGGACTTTGCGGAGTTCATCCTGCAGGCGTGAGGCAAAATCTCCTCGCCGGATCACTGTGCATCGAAATACTCGCGGACGCAGCGCAGGAGGCTCTCTTCAGCGGGAGGGAAGGATACACCGAGGCTCGCCAGTTTCCCGCAGTGAATGCGAAGATCCCTCGGGTGATCCTTGAACCGTTCCATGTCTGCCACGAGTATGTCTCCGGTGCGATGTTCCAGTCCCAGGGCCTTGAGCATCAGCGCGGCCGAGTCGTGCGTCGATAGCGCGTTCTCGCTCCCAGCGTGATAGATGCCCCCAGGCAGATCCAGGATCTTGCCGAAGCGCTCCACCAGGTCGTGCACATAGGTGATGCCCCGGAATTCATGGCCGGGCAACGTCAGTGGCTCGTTGCAAAGGGCAGCGCGGAGCACGTTCCAGGCAAGGTTGCTGCTGGTTCGCTTGTGCCGCTCCGGGAAACCGAAGAGCCAGGTGAGCCGGAGCACCACGGCCTCCGGTGCCTGGGCCAGCACCAGCCGCTCCGATTCCAGTTTCTGCCGTCCATAAACCCGATTGGGAAGAGGCGCGCATGACTCGTCGTAGGGTCCCGCTTCCGGATTGCCGTTGAAGACTTGATCGGAACTCAAGTGGATGAGCTTTGCGCCCACAGCGGCGCAGGCCTTCGCCACGTTGAAAGCGCCATCCACATTGACCTGCTGGGATCCCGAAGGATCCCGCTCGCAGGCATTCGTATCAGACACAGCCGCTGCGTGGATCACGTACGCGGGTTGGATCGTTCGGAGCGCCGCGAGCGTTTCCGACTCCGATGTAATGTCCGCGGCCCGGTGATCCAGGCCGATTACCGTTCCCCGCTGCGCGAGTCCATCCATCAACCGCGAAGCAAGGAAGCCGCTGGCGCCGGTGATCGCGATCGGTCCATGGGAGGGCGTGCGGGTCAAGGTCGGTTCCCAGAAGTTCTGACTTGATTGTCGAAGGGAATTCCGGATGAGTGCAAGCGACTCTGTGCCCCTGAAGGTTCAGATGAATGGGTGCTGGAGATGAGACGGAAACTTTGAGAAAGTGTCTTCTCCTCTTGTTCGGGGATTTTCCTTTTCAATCCATGGCCGCATCTCCATCCATTCCCTTTTCCGCGAGGCTCACGGTGCTCCGTGGCGTGGGCCCCGCGTACGAAGCGGCTTTCGGGGAGAACGGCATCGAGACCGTGCGGGATCTGCTACTGAATTTGCCGTACCGCTACGTGGACCGGGGATCGGTGCTGAAGATCGGAGAGCTGGACCGGCGGCCCATCCATGCGGATATCGAGCGGGAGATCGTGACCGTGCTGGGGGTGATCAAGGATCTGCGCCAGACCACGACCCGCGTCCAGCGCATGGCCCTGATGGAAGCCCTCATCGACGATGGCACGGGCTCCCTGCGTTTGATCTGGTTCAACCAGGCCTACCTGGCCCGGGTGCTGAAACCGGGCGATCGCGTGCTGGTTTT
Source organism: Holophagaceae bacterium UBA1801 (assembly GCA_002319925.1). Lineage (GTDB taxonomy): Bacteria > Acidobacteriota > Holophagae > Holophagales > Holophagaceae > UBA1801. The sequence continues at coordinate 12,493 of DCFP01000159.1, forward strand.
CGGCCCCTTGAGCATGGGCCGCCATGGTCTTGAGATGCGGGGGCCTGCATTCGAGATCATGGGACGTGGAGGAGATGTTTCCGAAGATCTGTGGGTGCGCCGCTTCCTGCCCTTGTATCGCAAGATGGGGCCCCTCACGGGACGAGTGCGGCAACGCCTGGTGCAGGAGGCGCTGCCAAGGATTCACGTTCCGGAAGAGTGGCTCCCCATGGAACTTTCTCGGGGGCTGCCCGACACCCTGTCTGCCCTGCGACTGCTTCATCAGCCCACGGACGAGAGCGATCCCGGAGAGCTGGAGTCCCATGCAACTCCGGCCCATCAGCGCTTGGCTTCCGAAGAACTGTTTGCCTTCGCGCTGGGCGTGACCCTGCGCAGGGCTGGGCGCATGAAGCGGCGCGGCATGGTGGTGCCCACGAGCCCTGAGCTCCGCGAGCGGCTGAAGGCCTTCCTGCCCTTCCGCCTTACCGGCGCTCAGCGCACGGCCTTCAAGGAGATCGTGGATGACCTGACTTCCGGTCGCGTCATGCACCGTTTGCTCCAGGGTGACGTGGGATCAGGCAAGACCCTGGTGGCCTTCCTGGCCATGGCCATGGTGGCTGAAACCGGCGGACAGGCCGCGCTGCTAGTGCCCACCGAAGTGCTGGCCCGCCAGCACGCGGCGACCTTCGAACGGCTCCTTGGTGAGGAAGCACCGCGCATGCAGTTGCTCCTGGGTGCCATGAAGGCCGCTGAAAAACGCGCGGCCCAGGAGCGCATCGCCAGTGGCGAGGCCAGGTACATCGTGGGCACCCATGCCCTTTTCCAGGAGAGCGTCGCCTTCTCGAAGCTCGAGCTGGTGGTCGTGGATGAACAGCACCGCTTTGGTGTGAAGCAGCGCGAAGCCTTGAAGGGAAAGGGACTGGATCCCCACTGGCTGGTCATGAGCGCCACACCCATTCCACGATCACTGGCCCTGGCCATCTTTGGTGATCTGGAACAATCGGTGCTCGATGAACTTCCCCCGGGACGGCAGCCCATCACCACGCGGCTCATGGATCCCGATGGCGCGGAACGGGCCTGGGATCTGGTGGAGCGGGAACTGGACACGGGGCACCAGGCCTTCGTTGTCAGCCCGGCCATCGATCCCACCGACGAAGGCAAGGTTCAATTGCGGGATATTCAGGCCATGGAAGGCTTGATCCGGGGCCGGTTTCCGGAGACGCCCATCGCCGTGGTGCACGGGCGGCTCAAGTCCGAGGAGCTGGAAACCCGCATGGAAGCCTTCGTGAAGGGCGAGGCGAAGATCCTGCTGGCCACCACGGTCATCGAGGTGGGCGTGGATGTCCCCAATGCCACGGTGATGGTGGTGGATCACGCGGAGCGTTTCGGGTTGTCCCAGCTCCATCAGCTGCGGGGGCGCGTGGGGCGCGGCAAGGCGCCAAGTCATTTCGTCATGATCAGCGGCAGCGAAACGGAACGTCTCCAGGCGCTGGTGGAGACCCACGACGGCTTCCGCATCGCCCAGCGGGACCTGGAACTCCGCGGTCCCGGCGAGTTCTTCGGCACCCGGCAATCGGGCCTCCCTCAGTTCCAGGTGGCCGATCTCGTGCGCGACCGGCAGCTTCTAGCCAAGTGCCGGGAAGCCGCCGAGAAGGTGGCCCAACGCGGGCTGAGCGAGGCCCAGATGGCCTGGCTGAAGCAGGAACAGGCGCGGTTGAAGCTGGCGGAGATCAGCTGAAGCAGTCAGGCTAGGAGTGCGGGAGTCAATGTGTTCTGTGTGAGCCGCGAGGAATTCGAAGCCATGGTGAAGGAAGCCATGGATGCGCTGCCGGAAGTATTGCAGGACAAGATGAACAACGTGGTGATCGTAGTGCAGGACTCGCCCACCTGGAACGAGTTGCAGGCAGTCCGCGCGAAGCCGCAGAACAGCCTGTACGGCCTCTATCGCGGCGTGCCATTGACCAAGCGAGGCTCCCACTACGACCGGGTCCTGCCCGATCTCATCACCATCTACCGTTCCACCCACGAGATGATGTGCGATAGCCTCGAGGAGCTGCGGAGCCAGATCCACGGCACCGTCCGCCACGAGATCGCCCACCACTTCGGCATCGATGACGAGCGGCTGAAGGATATCGGCGCCTATTAGCGCTTATATGGATTGGCTTTCAAACGGATAAAAGCATTACCACCAAGAGCACCAAAGCCGCACCAAGACCACCAAGAAACGCTGGCTACGACTGCATTCCTTGGTGATCTTGGTGCGCTTTCCTTGGTGAACTTGGTGGTGAATCTTATTTGGTCGAGTGCGAATCCGTATTAGCCCTCGCCGAGCACCTCTTTCAGACGCGCATGGCCGCTGCGGCTGACCGGAACCTTGGTGCCGTCCGTGAGCACCGCCACCCAGCTTTCCGTGCGGGTCCGTTCCAGGCGCACCAGGCGATCCAGCTGGATGATGAAGGAGCGATGGACCCGCAGGAACTTGCCCGGGTCCAGGCGCGGCTCCAGGCTCGAAATCGTCTGCTGCTTCAAGTGCCCCTTTTCCGCGGTCTTCAACAGCACGTAGTCATCCTGGGCTTGGATATAGTCCAGCTTGGAAAGGGGAATCACGGTGACCCGGGTGCCGTCCTTGACCACGATGCGGTCGAGCAGTTTTCCTTCCTTCGCCGTCGCCGCGAGGGCCACCGGATCAGGTGTAGTGGATCGACTTTCACCGCACTTCCCCTTGGCCAGTTTCAGGGCTTCCTCGAAGCGTTCTTCGCTGAAGGGCTTAAGTAGGTAATCCACGGCGTGCACTTCAAAGGCCTTGAGAGCGTGACGATCGTGGGCGGTGATGAAGATGGTGACGGGCCGGGGATCCAGCAATTCCAGGACCTCGAAGCCATCCAGCTTCGGCATCTGGATATCCAGGAACAGGAGATCCGGCTTCAGCTCCGAGGCCGCGCGGACGGCCTCGAAGCCGTCTCCGCACTCTGCAACAATTCGGATTTCGGGGTGCTCGGCCAGGTGTTCCTTCACCAGGGCCCGGGCCAGTTCTTCGTCGTCCACGATGAGTGCTGTGTAGGTGCGTTCAGTCATGGGAGTCATCTCCAGCATCGATGGGGAAGGTCATCGCCACCACGAAACCCGCTTCGAGGGATTTCGCCTCGAAGGAAGCTCCGTTGCCGTACCGCCCTCGCAGTCTGCGCTTCACCTGCTGCAGCCCCATTCCCAGGCCGGCGGGAACATCCGCCTCGGGATCGCGGGCATTTTCCAGCAGGACTTCCACGAATCCATTGCTCGCATGCGCGGAAAAGCGCAGGATGCCGCCTTCGGGAAGTTGCGCGATACCATGCTTGATGGCGTTCTCCACCAGGGGCTGCAGCAGCAGGGTCGGGATCTCCGCTTTTTCCGCCTCGGCATCCACGGACCACTCCACTCTGAGGCGGTTTCCGAAACGGATCTGCTCGATGTCGAGGTAGGCGCGGAGGAGCGTCAGCTCTTCGGCCAGGGGCACGATGGGCCGCTCGCCCAGTTTCAGGCTCTTGCGCAGGAAGTCCGCCAGGAGCACGCACATTTTCCGCGCGCCCTTCGGGTCTATGGAGGTGAGGGCGCTGATGGAGTTGAGGCTATTGAACAGGAAGTGCGGATTCAATTGGGCCCTCAACGCCTTCAGTTCCGCTTCCCGGGCCAGTTCCCGGAGTTCCTGCTCTGTGCGCAAGGATTCCTCCGAATGCTGGTGGGCGATGATCACGTAGTGCATGGCGACCGTGACCAGGTACATGAAGGAGCCCGTGAGACCGAAGGAAACCCAGCCCTGCCAAGTCAGGTAGTGGGGCGGCAGGAGCTGGAGGTGCTTGGAAATGGCGAGGAGCAGCGCCGACCAGAGGCCGCCCATGACGAGGGCAGAGCCGATCCAGCCCGCCGCCAGCGTGGGCGGGGGCGTGGAGCGCAGAGGCAGGGCGCGGCAGGAGTAGTAACTGTAGGGGAACAGCACCGCGGCCAGGCCAGCCGCGATGGCCGCGAGCAGGATGGCCTCCTTCCAAGGGGCGCTCTCGATCCGCGCGGAAAACAGGAAGACGACGCCAAAGGCGAGCCACCCGAAAAGGTAGCCCGCCAGGAGCGCACGGCTGCGAATCAGTGGATGCATCTAGTTCTTTACCTCGATGCCACCGAAGAAGATGGTACCCGTCAGGATCAGCTTGGGGCGCGGATTTTGGGCCGAGGGGAACAGCTTCTTGTCGCCGATGCCACCGGCGATGGCCGTGGTCTGGATGAGAACTTCCCAGTTTTCCGGTACGCGGATCTCTCCACCGCCGAATAGCAGGAAGACATCAATGCGGGCGGATTCGCCCTCCATGACAACCTGCCGCAGATCGATGTCGAATCCCCCGAAGATGGCGGTCAGTTCACCGCCCTTGAAAGCTTGCGAGAGGATCTTGTGCTTGAAGCCGCTCATGACGGCGGTGCTGCGCATGTAGTCTTCGGTTTCGCTGATTTCGGGCATCATCCGCCGCTGGCGGTTGAGCGCCCGGAGCACGATGAAGATGCCCGCGCACACAAGCATGGCCGGCCAGACAAAGGCATCGAACCGCCCGTGCCCCAGCGTCACGGCGAGCAGGAACAACCCCACCACCAGGAGAACCCAGCCATGGGAAGGGCGTCTACCGCGCTGGATTCGCGCGGCGCCCATGGCCACCAGGATCAAGGGCCAGAGATCCTTCAGGAAGCCGAGCAGCCTGGAACCTTCGAAGCCTGGAATCTGCTCAAGGAGGAACACCACGCCCAGCAGGATCACACCGATGCCGAGAATGAGCCCCGAGGAGCAGGATCCCGGTCGCCGGTGCCGAAAGTCCATGTTCATGCCAACCTCTCGCCCGCATCCTGACAGGAGATGGGCTTCCGGTGGGAGAGAGAGTGGGCGACCTTGATTGAGCCGAGCCAGATGAGCGCCAGGGGCCACCACTTCGCCAGGAGATCCATGTGGCCCAGGTCCTTGAGCTGGATGGCGAGGGCGCCCAGCAGCAGGACGTGGCCTCCAAAGGCCAGCGGACCTCGGCGGATGAAGCTGGCCAGTGCCAGGAGCACAAGGATCAGGGGCCAGAAGAAGACGAGTGTGGCTGGCGGATAGGCGGCGAGATTGCGAAGGATGAAGATTGCGCCCAATACCATCAGACCGAAACCGATCACCATCCGGGCAGCGAAGCGGTTTCCACGGTTGCAACGAGATCGCATGACTGTTCTCCAAGGGCAGGGAGCTTCCTGCCCGCCTTTTAAGATTGGAAGTTTCGGATTGGAAAGGGAGGGACCATTCGGCGAATGAAGGAAGGGGATCGGTGAACGGACGCCCTCCGCTCCCAATGCCAAAGCCGCTGTATAGAAATAACCTGAACGACCCGGAGCCGCCCGCGGCATAGGTCGCTGTAACGAACCAACCGGAAAAGCACAGGTCATTTCGGAACAGCTCCTAGGGAGATTCCGCCTTTTGGCCCCCGCAGCGGTCTGTCATCGTTATTCCATGGATTCGTGGAAGGCATGGAAATTCGAACCCGACAACCTCGACTGTTCACTCCCCATCGCGGCAGCGGCCAAGTGATTCCAGGAGTGCTGGAATGAGAAATCTCTACCGGTACTTCGGCGGAAGCATGATTTTCACCCTCGTGGCGCTGGTGATCGCCTACTTTGTGGGTGCCGTCGCGGGTCCCTCAGCGGGCCTGACGGCCGTCGTCACGGCGGCCATGCTCGGGCTGCTGGAAACCTCTCTGTCCTTCGACAACGCTGTCGTCAACGCCAAGGTCCTTTCCACCATGGACCCCTTCTGGCGGAAGATGTTCATCACCGTTGGCATTCTGATCGCCGTTTTCGGCATGCGGGTGGTTTTCCCGCTCGTGATCGTCTGGGCCGTGAGCGACAACGGCGTCTGGGACGTGATTGCCATGACCTGGCGCAGCCCTGCCCGCTTTCAGCAGATCCTCGTGGATCAGCACATCCTCGTCGCGGGTTTCGGCGGCTCCTTCCTCTGGATGGTGTTCACCCATTTCTTCTTCGACGACAAGAAGAACGAGCACTGGCTCCGCTGGCTCGAACGGCCCATGCGCCGCCTGGGGAAACTGGATTCCATCAACGTGATCATCACCATCGTCATCAGCTACGCCTTTTCAAAATTCATCCACGATGGGAAAGGTCCCGAGTTCCTGTCCTCCGCCATCCTGGGCGTAATCACCTACCTGCTGGTGGAGGGCTTGACCTCCCTCATCCAGGTCAACCAGAAGAACACGGCCAGTGCGCCAAATCCATCGAAGCTGCTCACTGCGGGCTTCGCCTCCTTCATTTACCTGGAAGTGCTGGACGCCTCGTTCTCTTTCGATGGTGTCATCGGCGCCTTCGCCCTCACCAACAACCTCTTCATCATTGCCCTGGGCCTTGGCATCGGTGCGATGTTCGTGCGGTCTCTCACCATCAAGCTCGTGGACTCCGGGACCCTGGCCACCTACAAGTTCCTGGAGCATGGCGCGTTCTGGGCCATCGGCGCCCTGTCGCTGATCATGTATCTGAAAGCCGCCGGCATCGAAACACCCGAACTGGTCTCGGGCACCATCGGGGCTGGCCTCATCGCGCTGAGCTTCTGGTCGAGCCTGCGCCACAACCGCCGGGAATCCGCGGCAAGGAGCTAGTCTACCGGCTCAACTCATCCCGAAGCGAGGCCAGCCGCTGGAGATAGGGTTGCCGCTCCAGGACTGTCTGCAGCAGGCGAGGATGCTGTTCCTCGGGGTCGGCTTGCAGGTCATAGACAAAGTATCGAGGGCGTTCGTACTGCTCCGAGATGAACTTCTGGCGGCCGTCCGAGAATCCCTCCACCCATTGATCAGCTTTCTCCCGCGGGGTCTGGAATCCCATTCGGACGCTGTGGAAGTGGAAGTTCCGGCACGGAGGAACCCGTTCGAAATCATCCGCGAAATCCTCCTCTGCCGCACTGCGTGAAGACTCCACTCCCACCAATGAAAGCAGCAGCGGCAACAGATCCATCCCTTGAAGCCTCGCATGGCTGCAAGCATGCTCGAGAATCCTTCCATCGGTGATGAAGAGCGGCACGCGCAATACCTCCTCGTGCAACGTGGCGTGGAATGAGGTGGAGGCATGCCCTGCGTGGCCATGATCCATCAGCTCTTCGCCATGGTCGGCGACGAGCGCGAAGGTGGTCCGCTCCAGAAGATCGCCGCGCAGCAGCTCTTCCACGAGGGGGCGGAGGAATTCATTCAAATCGAGCACGCCAGCGGCATACAGGCGCTGGATTATGGCCCGGTCTTCCCCGAGCAATCGATAGCGCTCGCGGGGCACCATGAACTGGCTGCAGACCGAGTCGCGCAGGCATTGCGGGATGCCGTCGTCGTCGATGCCCATCCTCCGGCGGCTTTCCACCGAAGCCCAGTAGGGTAGATGCACGTGTTTGTAGTGGTACCAGAGGAAGAAGGGTTCTCGATTCCCGCGGAGATGGCGAAGGGTTTCCACCAGTACCTCGTCTCGCAATGCCAGCCGATCCGGAGCCTCGCGGGGATCGAAACCCAGATTCTGATATCCCTGGATGCCCGTTAGGTAGCAGATGTTCGGCACAGCATAGCCTTCTCCCTGCAGCCGTGCCGAAAGGCTGGGAGCGTCCGTGCGGGGCTCGGACCACGGGAAGATGACTCCATGTTTCGCAGGGCTCTCTCCCGTGAGCAGCGAAACCACGGCCGGAGTCGTCCACGGTGTGTGGGTATAGAAACGATCTAAATGAATGGTGTGAGCCGAAAGCTCATCGAGAATTGGCAGCAGGGGGATTCCGGCGTGAGTGTGGGCGAAGTCGGATCGCCAGGCATCGACCGTCACCAGGATTAAATTGCGGTGTTTGATCATGGTGCACCGGGTCTTCAGCGTGGACGTTCCATGCGCCGGTCGTGACGCAGGGATCTCTGCACGCCCGCATCCACAGGGATATGGGCATTGATGCGCTCGAACTCTGGATGTGTCTCGATGAAATCGAGCACTGCGCCCATGCCGAAGCAGGGATTGACGGGATAAAGATGCTGAAAGATGATGCACAGCAGCTCGTAGTCCTCGGGGTAGTCCAGGGTCCAGCGCTTGCAGGAGAGGTCCCTTCCCGATTCCAGATGACGGATCCGGAAAAGATCCGGATGCTTCGGAACGCAAAGGGTGATGTGCTCGCGCTCGGAATGGAGATCCGAGATCCGCCACGCCCGCTCGAGGGCTGTGTGGGTGAGGATCTCCACGTCCTCGCCCACGGGGAAAGTCCGGTGAAGCGTATTGCTCGTGTAGTCCGCCCCGCTTTCCAGGTGAAGTTGAATGGCGGCGTCCACGATCGCCGGGTCGATGAGGGGACAGTCTGCCTTGATGCGGACGATGTGTTCGCCCTGGTGGAGCCGCGCGGCCTGGTGGTAGCGTTCCAGTGGATCGTCCTCACTGCCGCAGTAGACCCGCACGCCCAAGCCGGCGCAGAGCTTCACGATGGCTAGATCCATTTGCGCGATGGAAGTGGCCACGATGAATTCGCCAGCGCGCCGACATTGTTCGATCCGCCGGATCACGTGCTCCAGGACCGGCCTGCCCGCCAGATCCAGCAGCACCTTGGATGGCAGTCGCGTCGAGCCCGTGCGGGCTTCGATGATGGTCAATACTTTGTCTGGCACGGTTCCTTGCGTCGACCCCTTTCAAAATCGGAAGGGAAACCCTTCCGTTGGGACGAGGACTTTCACGGTTGCCGTCGAGTAGGTGGCCAGGCTCTGGATCTCCGCTTCGTCCATCCAGGGGCTGAAATGGGTGGGCACGAGCCTGGAGACGCCAGCTTTTTCAGTGCGGTCGAGGGCTTCGAGCAGTCCCGAATGAGGTCCAGCCTGGGCTTGCGGGCTCCATGCCTCATGGATCAGGACCTCCACTCCCTTCGCGAGGGGAAGTTCCCGGGTGGCCGCGGCGAGATCCGTGGCATAGCAGACAGCGTCGCCAATGCGGAGAGTGACCGAGCCGCCGGGATGATCCTGCAAAGCTACGGCGATGGGGATACCGTCCACCTGGAATCCCTCCGGTCCGAATTCCTGGATCTCCACGGGGAAGGGAAATTCCCGGTAGTGCCGCGAGGAAAGGGGCGACGCGGTGAGCTGCTCGCAGGCCTGCCGCAGGCCCTGGGACAGGAAACCCTCCCGAGGCCCGGCGAGGCGCACGGGCCTTTTGCGTTCCGGGAAGATCCCCGGCAGGTAAGCAAGCCCGGCCAGATGATCCAGGTGGTAATGGGAGAACAAGATGGTGAGCGGGCTTTCTTGCAGTTGGGCCTGCAACTCCGGATCCAGAAGCCGGCTCACGCCTGTTCCGCAATCCAGCAGAAAGGTGTGCGCTCCCACCTGCACCAAGGTGCACATGGTCTGCCGGCCATCCCGGGGCATCCAGCCCCTTGTCCCCAGGGGCGTAAGGATCGTTTCCATGGCAGACTCCTCGGCCCAGGTAAATTTGGCGCATTCCACCCTGAGATGCCATCCTTCAAAGGCAAGAGGATCACATGATTTTCCCATGAACTTGACATGGTCTCGTTCAGGACAGATGTTGTGGCATTCTCATGCCGACTGACCTTCGAGCCTCTCTGTGTCAGGCATGGTCCTCCTGGGCCGCGTTCTTCTGTCTGCTAGGTCTGAATGGATTCACTCCACTATCCGCCCAGCAGGTGCTGACGCTGGCATGCGAGGACAAGACTGATTTCCCGAACGTGCTGGGGGACTCCCAGGAGATCGATTGGAAGAAACCCGGTGCCAGCATCGAGTTCGTCATGCGCCTGGGTGAGGAACTCAACTTCAAGGTCGTGATCAAGCGGATTCCCTGGAAACGGGCCCTCGAGCTGGAGTTGAAGAGCGGGACCATCGACGGCCTGTTCCCGGCGAGCTACAAGACCGAACGGGAAGCCTACGGCGGCTATCCCATGAAGGATGGGAAGGTCGACGACTCCCGGAGCATGTTCGTGAGCTCCTATTTCTTCTACAAGCTCAAGACATCCAATCTGGAGTGGGATGGCAAGGCCCTGAAGAACCTGATCGGCCCTATCGGCGCCTCGCGAGGTTACTCCGTCGTCGGCGACTTGCAGCAGATGGGCTATCAGGTCCAGGAATCGGATGATGTCCGCAAGGATCTAAAGCGCCTGTCCGACGGCCGGCTGGGCGCCATTGCCGGACTGGAATCGGCGGAGGACTTCCTCCTGGAAACCAGTCCCGACGCAGGCAAGGACATCACCAAGGTCCAGCCGCCCATTTCCAGGAAGCACTACTTCCTCATGCTCTCCAAGCAGTTCCTGAACAAGAACCCCGAACTGGCGCAGAGGATCTGGGACAAGACGCGGGAACTCAGGGACAAGGAGCTTCCCGGAATCCTGCGCAAGTACATGACCAAGTGAATCAGGCGGGGAAGCGCCCAGCCACCTTGAGTCCTTCGGTTTCCGGCAGTCCCAAAGCCAGGTTCATGTTCTGCACCGCCTGGCTGGCCATGCCCTTGCAGAGGTTGTCGATGGCCACCATTACCACGCCAGAACCACCCTTGGCAGCCACGGAGATGTCCGCGAAGTTGCTGCCGGTGACCGCCGTGACCTTGGGAGATTCCTCCACAAGGCGAACGAACGGACAATTCCTGAACGTGTCCTCGGTCCGCGCATGGAGGGCCTTGGCATCGATATGTTCCGGCAGGGGAAACATCAGTGTCGCGAAGATGCCGCGCACCATGGGCGCGCTCTGGGGCACGAAGGCGAAGGTGCCTTCGACGCCGACCGCGTCCATGGCCATGTGCACCTCGGGCAGGTGCTGGTGGCCGAGAATCTTGTAGGCCCTGAAATCCTGGGCGCGCAAGGGGTGGTGGGTGCCCTCGGAAGGACTTGCACCGCTGCCGCTGGAGCCTGTGGCGCCGCTGGCAGCGATGAAGCCCAGCTTCAACCCGTGCAAGGGCAGCACCCCCAGTTGCAAGGCGGTGGCAAAGCAACCAGGGTTGGCGATGCGTCGCGCACCGGGAATCTTCGCCCGGTTCCATTCGGGCAGACCGTAAACGAAGCGCGGCAGCAGCTCGGGGCAGGGATGGGTCTTCTTGTAGGCTTTGGCGAAGATGGCGGGATCCTGCAGGCGGAAATCACCGGACAAGTCGATCAACTGCAGGCGGTCGGCGATGCCAGCGGATTTCCAGGCTGCCTCCAGCTCCGGCAGTTTTTCCGCCAGCGCGCCGTGGGACAGGGCTGCGAAGACCACCGGCTGTTCGACCTTGGCGAAGGCCTTCCAGTCGATGTCTTCTTCAAAGTCGCCGTCGATGACACCGCGCAGATTGGGATGGGCCTTCCAGAAGGGCTCTCCAGCAAGGGTTCGCGCGGTGCCGCGCAAGCTGTTCATCTTGGGATGGGTTGAAAGCCAACGCAGCAGCTCGCCACCGCCATAGCCAGAAGCGCCAAGGATCGCGATGTCCAGTTTCATGGTTCAACCTCAAAAAGAAAGGAACCGCAAAAGGCGCGAAAAACCGCGAAAAGCAAAAGAAGGGAATGCCATTTCACGTCTTTCGCGGTTTCAGGATCCGATCTCCATCCGATGCCTGAGCTTGTTCAAGAGCAGCTCTCCGAGCGTCTTCGGGTTCGTGCGCGCGTTGTGGCCCGGCAGCCCCAGGGACTCCACGAAGCGCACTCCCACGCGATTGTCCGTGGCGGGGCCGGAAACGACATCCACGTCGATGTGGAACTTCTCGCGCAGGAAGGACACACCGCCCGCAACGCCCACGGGATCATTGGCGCAAAGCACGTATGCTGCAGCGCGATCTTTCAGGTCAGGGTCCGCCAGGACGCTTTGCACACCGTAGTCGCCCATGATGCCATCACCGGTCTCGGCGACGATGAGATCTACGCCTTTGGAGGAAAGTTCCGAAAGCAGCAGCCGGCCGGTCTCGGCGGCCGTTTCTGGCCCTGTGCAGGCGATGCCCGCATCCGTGAAATCCAGCACGAATTCAGCGCCGTAATCCTTCATGGCGAGGATGTCGCGCATGAGGCTCACGCCCGTGAGCTTGGCACCGCCTACCTTGAGACCCGCCCGGTCGAAGTGCCGGATGAGGGCGCAGGCGGCGTGCGTCTTGCCCGAGTTCATGCAGGTGCCCACCACGAACACCACGGGAACAATGGGCGTCCCATTCCCGCCTTGCACGGCGCCCGCACCGATGGTGGCGGGTTGTCCCACCCGGCTGCCGAACTCCTGGAACAGCAGCACCTGGCCAAGCACTTCCACATCGAAGGGCGCGCCGACATCCGGATTGCTGGAGACACAGGTGCCGACGACCCCGCCCAGATTCAGCATCTGGAGCCGGTCACCGGGCTTCACGGTCTTTGGCAGCACGCCTTCGTAGCCGTGGAGCGCGTTCCGGTGACCCAGGGCACCCACCACGAGATCGCCATCGTGCAGCACGCTCATGCGGCCGTGGACATCCTCCAGGGTGTTGTAGACGGTCTTCTCGCCGATGATTCGCCCGGCGATGACGGAGCCTTCCTCCACCAGGATGTCCGGCCCCAGCGTCACCCAGCGGCCCAGGTGCAGGTTCCGGGTGATGGAGGAGATCTTGTCCAGGTGGATGCGCTGCAGGGTCATGAACCGCCTCGTACCAGGTGCGCGAGCTGCTGCGGAACGCCGAAGATCTTTGTGAATCCCGCCGCCTCTGCGCCTGTCCAGAGTGCCGTACCCTCGCCATAGCTGGCGAGATCCTTCCGCATGAGGCTGAAAGGAGACTGGATGCCTTCCACGGCGAAGGCCCGCGGATACAAGGTCAGGCGCACCTCGCCCGTGACGGCGCTTTGGCTTGAGGTAAGGAATGCCTCCAGATCCCGGCAGAGGGGATCGAAGAAGTGGCCTTCGTGCAGGAAGCCGCCATAGAGATTGCCCAGGGTCTCCTTCCAGAAGAGCTGCTTGCCCGAAAGCACCAGCTTCTCCAGCTCCCGGTGCGCGGTGATGAGGATGTGCGCCGCAGGAGCCTCGAAGCCCACGCGGCCCTTGATGCCGAGGATCGTATCGCCCAGGTGCAGGCCTCGGCCGATGCCGTAGGGCGAACCTAGTGCATTCAAGGCCTGGATGACGCCTACGGGGCCGAGGTTCTGGCCATCGAGGGATACGGGCACGCCCTTCTCGAAGGCGATCTGAATGGTCTTCGGAGGCAGGTTCGGATTCACGGCTCCGGCGGGATAGGCCTCGTCCGGCAAGTGCTGCCATGGATCGTGGGTCTCCTTGCCGCCCACGGAGGTGCCCCACATGCCTTCGTTGACGCTGTAGGCTTCGGTCTTCTCGGGGAAGGAGAAGCCGTGCTGCTCCAGGAAGAGCCGCTCGTCCGCCCGGCTGGGCGCCAGGTCCCGGATGGGTGCGAGCAGCGTCAATTCCGGCGCCAGGGTCCGGAAAGCCACATCGAAACGCACCTGATCGTTCCCCGCGCCCGTGCTTCCATGGGCCAGGGCCGTGGCGTTGATGCTTTTTGCGTGAGCCACCACCCGCTTGGCCTGGCAGACCCGCTCGGCGCTCACGGATAGCGGATAGAGCCCGCCCCGCAGGACATTGCCTGCGATGAGGTATTTCAGGTAGTCGTCGAAGAGTTCCTGCCGCGCGTCGATGGTCGTGTGCGAAGCCGCGCCCAGCTTGGGCGCCAGGGATTCGATCCGATTCAATTCATCCTTCGAAAACCCGCCGGTGTCCACGGTGACGGTATGGACCTCGTGGCCCTGGGCCTTCAGGTGGATCACGCAGAACGAAGTGTCGAGGCCGCCGGAGAAGGCGAGGAGAATCTTGTGGCTCATGGGAACTCCTTGATGACAAACAAAATTGCGAACCGCCAAGACGCCAAGAGCGCCAAGGTCAAGACAACTAGACTCAGGAGTGGAGCGGATGCCTCATTCCAGCTTTTCTTGGCGTCCTTGGCGTCTTGGCGTTTTTCATCGCTTTTCATTTCCAGTCGAACAGCTTTTCGGTTGCGTTTGCGAGGTGATCGCGGCGCCCCTGGATCCACGCTTCGCATTCACACAAGGCTGCTGCCGTATCCTCAAGACCCATTGCGCTCATGCTGCCGATATGAGCTTTCGCCGGGGCACTGCGATCGGGCTTGAATCTGCCCTCCTGGATCTGCGCGGCAATGCTTTTGTATGCATCCCGGAAAGGCAGACCCTGCTCGGCCACGAGCCGGTAGGCCTCCTGTGCGGCATAGAGATCATCGGTGCAGGCGTTGCGGCAGGCTTCCTCCTGGATGTGAATGCCGGGCAGCAAGTGAGCGCAGATGTCCAGCAGCTCCCGTCCTTTCACCAATGCTTCCAGGTAGGGCTTCTTCAGGAACTGATGATCCCGGTGATAGCTGGATGGCAGGCCACCCGCGAGCTGGGACACGAGTTGTGCCAGTCCCCGCAGTTCCCTGCACCGCGCCCGGGCCAGCTCGACCACATCCGGATTCCGCTTCTGGGGCATGATGCTGGAGCCCGTGGTGAAGGCGTCGGGCAGCTTCACGAAACCGAACTCTTCCGTGCTGTAGAGGGAAAGATCCCAGAGCGCCTTCTCCAGTGTTCCCGCCGCGGATGTGAGCCACGAGAGGATCGCCAGCTCATGCCGTCCCCGACTGTTCATGACATCGATGGGGCTGGTCTGCACTCGGCTGAAGGCCAGTAGTTCCGCGGTTCTCGCTCGGTTCAACGGCAACGGTACGCCGAAGCCCGCAGCCGCGCCGAGGGGGCATTTGTCCAATCGCTGCCAGAGGCCAGGCAAGGCTTCGAGTTCTTCGATCAAACCTTCGGCGTAGGCCGCGCCCCACTGGCCCCAGGTGGAAGGCATGGCCCGCCGCAGATGGGTATAGCCGGGCAGGGGCGCATGCTCATGCTTGGCGGCCAGGTTCAGAAATGTCTGAGCCAGCGTCACCGCTGATTCCGCCAGGGCCAGGAGCTGGTCCCGCATGAGCAGCCGCAGGGCCGTGATCACCTGATCGTTCCTGGACCGGCCGAGATGGACCCGCTTGCCCGTCTCGCCCAGTGCCTCGGTGAGAGCGGCCTCCAGCGCCGTGTGACCGTCCTCCTGCTCGGGCAGGATGACGATCTGACCTTTGAGTGCCTTCTCCTTCAGCAACTTCAACTGGGCTACGAGGGCTCTTGCTTCGGCCTCAGGCAACAAACCTGTTTCGCCCAGCATCCGCGCGTGGGCGGCGCTAGCCTCGGCGTCATAGGGCAACAGCGAAAGATCCGTGACCGGGTCCTCGCCCACCGTGAACCGGTGGAGCATCTCGTCCAACGGCAGCCCCTTGGACCAAAGCTGATCAGGCGCGGGCGGCCTAGCCATGGACCGCCTCCAGGGCCTTGAGCCGGAAATATTCCCGGGCCAGAGCCGCATAGAAGTTGGTTCCCGCGTTCAGCTCTTTCAGGGAGATCCATTCGTTGGGTCGATGGCTCCGCATGGTGTCGCCTGGGCCCGCCTTCACGGCAGGCAGATCGCCCAGGAAGGCCCAGTCGGAGGTGGTGTCCGAGCCCACAGGTACCTTGGCGCTGGCGGCCTTCAGGGCTGCCTTCACGATGGGCTGCCCTGCGTCCGTGGCCATGGGCCGGTAGCCCGAGGCCAGCACGGAGACCTGGCTCTGCAGTTCCGCGGAGAGCCGGGCGATGACCTCGGCGTCCGTGAGATTGGGCGTGGTCCGCAGGTCGACCACGAACTCGCAGAGATCCGGCACCTGATTCCGCGCTAGGCCGCCGTTGATCTGCGTGACCACGGGCTGAGTGGTGCCGAGCAGAGGATGAGCCTCGAAAGCCATGGATTCCAGTTTCACCATGTCCTTCGCAGCTTTGTGGATGGCGTTCTCGCCGAGCTTGGCGTGGGCCACGTGGGCGGAGACGCCCTTGGCGGCGCACTGCAGGACCAGCATGCCCCGCTGGGCGGCGCAGACCTTCAGGCTCGTGGGCTCGCCAACGACAGCTGCATCGAGCTTGCCGAGCTTTGGCAGGAGTTCCTGAACGCCGAGGCCGCCCCGTTCCTCCTCCCGCACGAAGGCGAAGACGGCTGTGCCCTCGGAATCCACGAGGGTCTGCGCGGCCAGGATCATGGCGGAGACACAGCCCTTGGCGTCGTTGGCGCCCAGGCCGTGCAGGGATTCACCCACCCATTGGGGCTTCAGGGGATCCGTGTTCCAGCCCGCGCAGGGAGGAACGGTGTCGAGATGGCTGACGAAGAGGAGCCTCGGTCCCGACGTTCCCTGGCCCACCTCGAACCAGAGATTGGACCCCTCCCGCTGGGGTTTGAAACCCATGGCGGCGAGCTGTTTGGCGAGAAAGTCCGAGATGGCCTCCTCGGTGCCGGAGACGCTGGAGATGCCCACGAGGGCTTCGAGAAGCTTGGCGGGATTCATGAGGCACTCGCGGTGGTGATCATGGTTCCGCTGCCTTCGTTGGTGAAGACTTCGGTCAGCAGAGCGTCGGGCAGGACGCCGGAGACGAAGTGGACACTGGCGACGCCGAGGGCGAGGGCTTTCCGGGTTGCCGCGATCTTGGGCCGCATGCCGTCCTTGATGGCGCCGCTCTCTTCCAGTTCCGTCAACCGGCCCAGGTCAGCGAAAGGCACGAGGCTGTGAGGATTGGCGGGATCCGAAAGAAGTCCCGGCACCTTCAGCATGAAGAAGAGTTTCTCGGCCTTCAGCGCGATGGCGATTTCCGTGGCCACGGTGTCGGCGTTGGTATTGAGCACCTGTCCGCCTTCGTCGACGGAGAAGGGCGCGATGACGGGCACGTAGCCGCCTTCGATCAAGTGCTTGATGAGGCTCACGTCCACGGAGGTCACATCGCCCACCATGCCGAAGTCGACCACCTGGCCATCCACGGCCATGGGCGGCCGCTTCTGGGCCTTCAGGATGCCGCCATCCAGGCCCGAGAGGCCCACCGCGGGCAGGCCCTCGGCTTCGAGATCGCCCAGGAAGTCCATCTGGAGCTGGCCCTTGAAGGTCATCTGTGCCGCCTGTAAAACGTCCGGGGGCGTGATTCTTCGCCCGGCCACCTTCTGGATGGGCAGACCCAGCTTCTTGCAGAGGTTGTCCAGACCCACGCCACCGCCATGAACGATGACAAGGGGCATGGAGAAGCTCCAGAGCAGCGCCAATTGCGCACACACACCGCGACGCAAGACCGGATCATCCAGAAGCTCGCCGCCGAGCTTCACCACGAAGGTGTGGTTCCGGAAACGCCGCACGTACTGGGCCGCGCTCCGGAGGGTGTCGAAGGGTCGCATCGTCGCGTGCATGTTCAACTCCTAAAAATCACCACGGAGACACGGAGGGCACGGAGAAAAGCGGGTGTGTTTTCTCTCGTGAACTTTCTCAGTGTCCTATGTGCCTCCGTGGTGCAATCAGCCTTTGAGGATCCAGTCCACCAGCGATCTCTGCACGTGGAAGCGGTTCTCGGCCTCGTCCACGACCTTGCTGTTGGGGTGGTCCAGCACGCCATCAGCCACTTCCACATTCCGTCGGGTGGGCAGGCAGTGCATGAAGATGGCGTCCTTGGCTGCTTTCTCCATGTGAGCCCGACTGGTCATCCACTCGGGGAACTGCTTGACGGCTTCGGGACCGAGGCCGGACTTCGTGGCAGGGCCCCAGGCCTTGGTGTAGACCACACGGCTGCCGGTCAGGGCTTCGTCCAGGTTGTTCGTGATGGAGACGCTGCCGCCCGTGGCTTTGGCGAAGGACTCGGCCTCGGCAATGACCTGGGGATGGAGCTCGAAGCCCTTGGGATGGGCCACCCGCACCTCGCAGCCCGCGGCGGCGGCGGTGAGCAGGAAGCTGTCGGGCACAGCCTTGGGCAGGGGTTTGATGTGGGGCGCCCAGGTGAGAGTAACCGGCAATTTCTTCGTACTGCCGAAGGTCTCCCGGGCCGTCATCATGTCGGCCAGACCCTGGCAGGGGTGTTCCACGGCGCTTTCCATGCTGATGACGGGTACGGTGGAATACTGCCGGAAACCGTTGATGACGGGGTCCAGGAAGTCGGCTGCATCATCCGCACCACCCGCAAAGGTCCGCACGGCCAGGATGTCCACGTACCGGGCCAAGACGGGCACGGCTTCCTTCAGGTGCTCGGCCTTGTCGCCATCCATGACGGCGCCGATCCGATCCTCCAGCTTCCAGACCCCGCCGCCCACTTCCAGCACGATGGCGCTGCCGCCGCCCCGCATGGCCACGGCCTCGAAGGAAGCCCTGGTTCGCAAGGAAGGATTGAAGAAGACGAGGCCCAGGATCTTGCCGGGGATGTGGCGGGGATGGGGACCTTGTTTCCAGGCGATGGCCTGGGCGAGGACGGCTTCAAGGCCGTCGACGCCGAGGTCGGCGAGCTTGGTGGCGTGTCGCATGTCAATCTCCGAGGGGGAAGGTGGCAACGGCCTCGCAGAGGGCATCCACGGGGAGGGGGCTCAGGTTCAGGGGGGGCATGAGGCGCAGGACCTCAGGATTGCTGCTGCCGCCGACCAGGATCCGCTTGGCGTAGAGGTGGGCCTTCAGCTTGGCGCCGCCGCCGGGGACCTGGAGGCCCAGGAGCAGGCCTTCGCCCCGGACCGCGGCAACGCAGGTGCCCGCGAGGCCCTTCCGGATCTCCGCTTCGGCTGCCAGGGCCCGGTCCATCAGGCCTTCGGACTGGATGACCTCGAGGGTGGCCAGGAGGGCGGCGCAGGCCAGGGGGGACCCCCCGAAGGTGCTGCCCAAATCCCCGGACTTGAGACTCCGGGCGATGGGCTCGGAGATCAGGAGGGCGCCCATGGGCACGCCGGAAGCCAAACCCTTGGCGGAAGTGATGAGATCCGGCTGGATGCCGTACCGGCTGGCGGCGTAGGGGTAGCCCAGCCGCCCCATGCCTGTCTGGACCTCGTCGAAGATGAGCAGGGCGCCACCGGCCGCGGCCTTTTCCTGGAGCTTCTGATAG
>DCFP01000008.1 GCA_002319925.1 Holophagaceae bacterium UBA1801
GAAGAAGGCCCGCGTGGAAGACGCCATGCACGCCACGAAGGCGGCCGTGGAAGACGGCATCGTCCCCGGCGGCGGCGTCGCTCTGATCCGCGCCCTGGCCAAGCTTGACGCCCTCAAAGTCGTGGGCGACCAGCTCACCGGTGTCGAGATCGTGAAGAAGGCCCTCCTCGATCCCGCCAAGCAGATCGCCGCCAACGCCGGCGTCGAAGGCTCCGTGATCGTGAACCGCATCAAGGAAGAGAAGGGCAACTTCGGCTTCAACGCCGCCACCAACGAATTCGGCGACATGGTGAAGTTCGGCGTCGTCGATCCCGCCAAGGTGACCAAGAGCGCACTCCTGAACGCCGCCTCCGTGGCCGCCATGATGCTCACCACCGAAGCCATCGTGGCCGAGATCCCCGAGCCCAAGTCCGCAGCCCCCATGGGTGCTCCCGGCATGGGCGGAATGGGCGGCATGGAAGACATGTACTAGTAAAAACAGTTGCCAACGGCCAGTGGCCGTCGGTTAGCAAAATGAGAGCCCCGCGATCGCGGGGCTCTTTTCATGAGATCGTGGAGGGAAACCTAAGTGGAGACCGGGAATGAATGGGAACGCAACCCAACCACAGCCTGCTGAACACTCGGGCATTCTCTCCCTTTGGCGCTATGCGGCTGTGCTGGTGCTGGGCTTCGCTTCGGGGTTGCCACTGGCGTTGACGGGAACGGCTATGCAGGCGTGGCTGGTGGCGGACAAGGTCACCATCGCCACCATCGGTTTCTTTGGCTTGGTAGGCATTCCCTACACGTTCAAGTTCGTGTGGGCTCCCCTCATGGATCGGTTTGAATTGCCGCTGCTAGGTCGAAGGCGGGGATGGCTGGTCCTTAGTCAGCTTGCCATCGCGGGAGCCCTTTGGTGGATCTCAAGCATCTCGCCTTCCGCGAACGCAAAGGGTTTCGCACTTGTGGCTGTGCTCGTGGCATTCCTCTCCGCTTCCCAGGATGTGGTGATTGATGCGTACCGGACGGACGTTCTTTCTCCGAAGGAACGCGGTTTCGGCGCCTCTCTTGCCGTGCTGGGCTATCGGCTGGCCATGTTCGTATCCGGTGGCCTAGCCTTCGTGTGGGCCGATTTGGAAAAGGGTCGCGGCTGGAGCTGGGGGTACATCTACCAAGTCATGGCGATGATCATGATCGGTGTCGCCATTGTCTCGCTGCTGCTGATTCCCCGGCTCCCGAAACACCTCAAAGCGCCCAAGACCCAAGCCTGGCACGATCTGGTCGGATTCCTGGCCTTGGTACTGGCTGTAGCCATGGGTTACTGCCTCACGAACTGGGTCGCGCAACCCGTTTTGGACGGAGCATTCCAGGTCAAGGCTAACGCCGCAAACCAGAAATGGTCGGACCTCGCCAGCCTCCTGACCGGCATCGCCATCACGCTGCCGCTGGGCTGGTGGGCGACCAAGCTGACGCGATTCGAAACACTGAACCGGTCCATGGCGAACTATTTCGCACAGAACCGTGCTGTCGTCTTCCTGCTTTTCATCATCCTTTACAAGCTGGGCGATGCCTTTGCCGGGGCACTCCTGACGCCCTTTCTGCTCAAGGCTATGGGATTTGCCTCCGCCGAAGTCGGGTTCGTGAACAAGATGCTGGGCATCTGGCTCACTATCGGCGGCGCGCTGCTGGGCGGCGCGCTCATGATCCGGATCGGTCTCTACCGCGCTCTCCTCTGGTTCGGGATCGGCCAATTCCTCTCGAATTTTGGCTTCTGCCTCGTGGCGGTGTCCACCAAGGGCGCCTGGGGCAGCTTCACTTTCCCCGCCTTCAACTGGGGAATCGTGATGCTCAAGGAGGCCACGCAAATCGACTATCAGCTGATTTCCGTGGTTGCGATGGAGAACATCACGGGTGGCATGGGCACTGCGGCCCTGGTGGCCTTCCTCATGGCGTTGTGCAACCAGCGTTTCACTGCGACCCAGTACGCGCTGCTCTCGGCACTCTCCGCGGTCGGACGTGTGTGGGTTGGGCCCTTCTCGGGCGTGTTGACCGAAGTCATGGGCTGGCCCATGTTCTACATCTTCTCCGGCTGCATGGCGATCCCCGGGCTGGCCATGCTGCTGTGGCTCAAGAAGGATGTGATAGCGCTCGATGCGCCGGAGAAAGTGCCGGAAGGCGAGGATTGAGGATCCATCGCTACGAATTGAAGACAGGACCCGTGCGAACTCCATTGCACCCGGTGGGATAATTGCGGCTGGAACTTCTACTCGGCAGCGATCTGTACCTTCAGGGAAATCTGCGTCTGTACCTACTAAGGAGGGTGGAGAGAACGGAACCTTTCAGGTGTTCGCGAGCCTGGTCTGGGCCAGCGCTGTGATGAAGTCCGAATGCTGCGATTCCTGGTAATACCTTGCTGGGCCGAAGTCATGACAGGGAACACTCCATGAAGCCGGTGCTCGCCCTTCTGGCGCTGGGAATGCCGATCGGTTTCGCCGTTCCCACACCCGCTCTCTCGAATACGGTCGCCTCGCCGGAGACGGCTGAGACGGTCACCTACACAGCCGGTGCCGTCGGCATCAACGCTTTGTCCTGCCAAATGAAGAGCTCTACCGGGGTCATCAGCACGGCATCCACCAATGCCACGGTGATTCCGGCACCCGCGACGCCCGTGATCACGGCTGCCTCCCTCGTGATCGCGGGCGCCACGGGATTGACGGCCTCCGTGCCCGACCAGGCGGGATGCACCTTTGCGTGGATCTTGAGCAACGGGACGATCACCGCTGGCGCTGGAACGCGCACGATCACCTACCGCGTGGGCGCAGTGGGCACGTCGATCCTCAAATGCACAGTGAAGAACTCCGCTGGCACGGCAGCCGCGGCCACGGTGTCCATCAAGGTCGTGGCGACCAGGGCGACCATCGTCGCTCCATCGCCCAGCACGACTCTCGCGGCCGGTCTCATGGCGCGGGTTCCCGACACCGCCGGTGCCAGTTATGCCTGGACCATTTCTAACGGAACCATCACTTCCTCGACTACGGCGAGTTCCATCGTCTACTCGGTTGGAAACGTCGGCACGACTGCCTTGGGTTGCACGGTCACGGCGGGGGGGACGACCTCCGGAACCAAGAACATCAGCATCGTGGCGGTCCCCACAGCCCAGATCACTGCCGCCACTCCCGTCACCGCAGGCAAAGCGGGCTGTACCGCCTCGGTTCCCCCTCAATCGGGCTGCACCTATGCCTGGACCGTGTCGAGCGGGAATATCACCGCGGGCGCCGGCACTCGCACGATCACCTACACGGCAGGCCCGGTCGGTCCATTCACCGTGGCCTGCACCGTGAAGAACGCCGCGGGAACCGTGGATTCGAAGACCAAGACTATCTCGGCCATTCCGGCTCCCGTGGCCACCATCACGGCCACCACGCCCGTCACCACAGGAACGGCCAACCTCTCCGCCTCGGTGCCCGATCAGGATGGATGCGGTTACGCGTGGACCATCACCAATGGCGTGATCACCGATGGCCCGGACACCCGCGCGATCACCTACACCGCCGGTGCCACCGGAACAGTGACCCTCAAATGCACCGTGACCAATGCCGCGGGGACGATCCTCACGGGCACCAAGGCCATCGCCGCCGTGGCGCTGCCCAGGACCACGATCACCGCGGCATCTCCCGTGACGGCCGGACATGCAGGTTTGACGGCCTCAGTCCCCGCCCAGACCGGCTGCATGTACGCGTGGACCATCGGGAACGGTACCATCACGGCCGGGGCTTCCTCCCACGCCATCACCTACACGGCCGGTGCCATCGGAACCGTCTCGTTGTCCTGCACCGTGACGAATGCCGCCGGCAAGGCCCTTCCAGGGAACGCCAGCATCTCTGCGATCACGGCGCCCGTGGCGTCCATCTCGACCTACTCGCCCGTGGTTACAGGTTCCGCAGGGTTGTCCGCAGCGGTGCCGGCGCAACCGGGATGCACCTATGCATGGGCACTGACCAATGCCAGTGTCACCTCCGGTGCCGGCACCCCAACGATCACGTACAAAGCGGGTGCAACGGGCACCGCGACGCTGAAATGCACGGTGAAGAACGCCGCAAACACCGCCATCACCGGCACCCAGGCAGTGTTGGTCGTCGCTACCAAAGCCACCATCGTCTCTGCCTCGCCCGTTACTGAAAGCGTCGCCGGGCTGACGGCGGCCGTTCCCAATACGGCCGGTGCGACCTACGCGTGGAACGCCACTAACGCGACCATCACCTCAGCGACGGACACGAATGCCATCACCTACACCGCGGGCGGCGCCGGTTCCGTTCAGCTGACCTGTGCGGTCACGGCGAGTGGAACCATGATTACGGGCAACAGGACCATCAATGTGATCGCCGCTCCCGACGCCACGATACAGGCCGTTTCCCCTGTCACCACAGGCACTGCGAGCCTGGCTGCCTCGGTCCCGTCCCAGCCGGGATGTACCTTCGCCTGGAGCATCGTCAATGGCCACATCTCGGCTGGAGCCACCACCCGGAGTATCACGTACTCCGTGGGAACCCCACTGCTGACCACCCTGATCTGCACCGTGAAGAACGCAGCGGGAACCTCCATCACGAAATCCAAGGAGCTGAGCGTGGTCGCGGCGCCCGTGGCCTCGATCACGGCGGCGGCTTCCGTTTATGCAGGCACGACGGGACTATCGGCCTCCGTGCCGAGCCAATCGGGGTGCACCTATGTGTGGGTGCTCACGAACGCCTCGGTCACCAGCGGCGCAGGAAGCAGCGGTATCCACTACACGGCTGGTGGAGCCGGCACCGCGACGCTGAAATGCACGGTCACGAACGCGGCCGGCACGTCTCTCACAGGCACCAAGTCCGTGACGGTGATCGGAGCGCCAGTGGTCGCCATCGCGCCCGCGGGGCCCATCCACATCAACACCACGGGCACCATCGGCTTCAAGCCGCAGGTCACGGGGGCCTCCGACGCCAGAGTGACTTGGACGGTGGATGGCATTCCCAATGGCAACACCACCGTCGGAACCCTCAGTACCAATGGGCGTTTCGTCATGTATACCGCGCCAGCCCAGAGTGGTGTGCACACGCTTACGGCCCTTTCCGTGGTGGATCCCCAGGCCACGGCTTCCGTGGCCTTGACGGTGGCCAGCTCCTGCGCACCCGCGCCCACGTCCGGCCTGGACATCAACGTGAAGGACGCTCCCTACAATGCCAAGGGTGATGGCGTCTGCGACGACACCGCGGCCATCCAGGCCGCCGTCAATGCCGCAGGCGGCACGGGTGGAACCGTGACCATTCCGGCAGGCACCTACCTGATCAACCCCATCGCCAACTACAGCGCGGGCATCCGCCTGAAGAGCAACATGACCTTGAAAATCGCTTCCGGAGCCACCCTTCAAGCGATGTCCACGAGCACTTCCCACTACATCGTGCTGCTCGCCAGCAATGTCCAGAACGTCAGCATCGTGGGCGGCGGCGCAGTGATTGGGAACCGGACCAACAACACGATCACGGATAGCAGCGAAGCGGGCATCGGCGTTGAAGTCTGGAATTCCAAGCATGTCGTCGTGGAGGGTCTCACCGTCCAGGACTGCTGGTGCGATGGCTGCTATGTGGGCGGCGCCAGCGAGGATGTGACCATGAACAACCTCGTCGTGGACCGGAACCGCCGCCACGCCATGGCCATCACGAGCGTGAATGGCATGATCGTGCGGGGATCGACCTTCAGGAACTCCATCGGCCTGATCGAGAACGGCATCCTCGTCTGTGGCACCGGCATCGACATCGAGCCCAACGCAGGCGAGACGGTCGCCAACGTTCAGTTCCTGGGATGCACCTTCACCTCGAATGCGTCCGATGGTTTGACCTTTGGTGTGGCGGAATCCCTCATCGGCCAGGCCTTCGTCCAGAACATCCTGGCGGAGGGTGGCACCTCAAACGGCAATGGCACGAAGAAGGCGGGATGCGGCATTGGTGTATGCGCCACCAGTGGCAACCAGGTGAGCAACAACCTGGTCACCGATACCATGGGCATTGGCATCTACCTGCGGGACGGATCCGACGAGAACCTCGTCATTGGGAATACGGTGACCAAATCCGTCTCAGCGCCCGCGCCCGCCATGGGCTGGATCGGCTACGGCGTCCTGCTCTCCCAAAGCGGCGGAAACACCGTGACGGGCAACACCATCACGCACAACGCAGCCGCCGGCATCAAGGAGCAGAGCCCGACCTACACGAACATCACCAGCCCTAACACGCTATCGGATAATGGAACACCGCCCTGAACTGGTGCGAGGGCTGGAGTGTCATTCGCGGGCCGGAGAATTTCATCTGTACTTCATGGGATGTTTGCATCTGTACCTTGGTGGGAAGACCGGGCAAGACCATGCTTCCGTGAAATGAACCCTCTGCTTTCCGCTATCGGCATTGCCTCAGTGCTATGTACCTTGCGGCCACTCTCCGGGAGCGCCATCGTCGCGACTCACGATGCCTCCGTGGTGACCGCACCTTTGGTGCCTGTGATCACGACCGCCTCCCTCGTGGTCGCGGGCACCAAGGGCATTGTGGCCTCCGTGCCCGAACAGGCCGGATGCACTTACGCATGGACTTGCGTCAACGCCACCCTGCTTACGGGCGGAAGAACCCACGCGATCACGTACCAGGCTGGATTTGCTGGAACAGCCATCCTGAAATGCACGGTCAAGAACGCCGCGGGGACATCTGTTTCAGGGACCCAGAAGGTGATCGTGGTGGCCACCAAGGCGACCATCGTGGCGGCCTCGCCGGTGACTGCAGGCGCGACCGGCATGACAGCCAGGGTCCCTGACACCACCGGGGCGCAGTACGCCTGGTCGTTGACCAACGGAGCCATTACTTCTCCCACGAACGGCAGTTCCATCACCTACACCGCAGGCACGGCAGGAACGGCCGTTTTGAACTGCACGGTTGATGCGCTCCCAGGCCGCAAATCAGTGACGGTCATTGCCCCGCCTTCAGCTGCGATCACGGCTGCCTCCCCCGTGACCTCTGGAAAAGCGGGGCTGACGGCCACCGTTCCGGCCCAGACAGGCTGCACATGCGCCTGGTCGATCCTCGGAGGGAAGATCACCAGCGGCGCCACAACCCGCATGGTCACGTACACCGCGGGCGGTGTGGGAACGGTGACCTTGACGTGCATCGTGAAGAACGTGGCGGGAACCGCGGTTACTCAATCCAAGGTCGTCGATGTCGTCGCGCCCCCGGTGACCACCATCACAGCGGTTTCCCCCGTGACGGCCCACGCGGTGAACCTGACGGCTTCCGTGCCGGCACAAGCCAACTGCAGTTATGCGTGGACACTGATCGGAGGGACGATCACCGCCGGTGGGGCCGCGCACACCGTGACCTATTCCGCTGGCTCCGCGGGCATCGCGGTCTTGAAGTGTCTCGTGAAGAACGCGGCGAAGGCTTCCTTGGCGGGCAGTAAATCCATTGTCGTCGTACCCCTGCCGATCGCGACCATCACGGCAGCCTCGCCGGTGATCACCGCCAAGGTAGGACTGTCCTCCTCGGTTCCTGTGCAATCGGGTTGTTCCTATGCCTGGAACCTGACCAAGGGGACCATTACGGCTGGCGCCAGCAGCCACGCCATGGTTTACACCGCCGGAGCCGTGGGAACTGCCACGCTGAGCTGCACGGTCCGGAACCAGGCTGGAACCAGCGTCACAGGTACGAAAGACATCAAGGTCAATCCCAATCCGGCACCGGCCATCACCGTCCAGCCGATGGGCACGACCGTGAATGCGCCTAGTCCGGGTGCTTTCTCAGTGGCCGCCACTGGTTCGATGCCTTTGGCGTATCAGTGGCAGGTTTCTACCAGCGGCAATCCCGCCTGGACCAACGTGACGAGCGGCTCGGGCGCCACCACCGCGAAATACGCCACAGCTTCCACCAGCGGTGCCATGAACGGGAACCGCTACCGGGTTATCGTGAGGAACTCCCACGGTCAGGCGGTGAGCCTTGGAGCCCTCCTGACGGTGAACGTGCCGCCCACCATCACGGGCCAGCCCGCGAATGCCCTGGTGACGGCGCCCGCTGCGGCCACGTTCCACGCCACCGCCACGGGCCGTCCTGCGCCCACTTTCCAGTGGCGCAGGAACGGGGTCGATATTCCTGGAGCGAACTCGGCCAGCTACACCATACCGGAGACGACCACCGCGGATGATGGCGCTGCACTCAGCGTCGTGGCGATGAACGCGGCTGGCAGTGCTTTCTCACGGGATGCGATACTCACCGTGAACGCACCCCCATCGGGTGCCGTATATTGCGTGCGCGCAGGCGCACCGGCAGGAGGGAACGGAGTCGACTGGAGCACAGCCCTTTCCGCTCTGCCTGCCACGCTTGAGCGAGGAGCAACCTACTACATCGCCGATGGCGCCTATGGTGGTTGCACCTTCAATACGCCGGAAAACGGCAGCACGATGATCACCCTCCGGAAGGCGGTGCAGGGTGATCACGGCCCCGGGACAGGATGGCAAGCGAGCTATGGAGACGGCGTGGCCTCCTTCACGCGCAGCTCCGACTCGGTGTGGGTCTTCGAGACCGGCTACTACTGCATCAACGGTCAAACGGGCGGAGGACCGGCCAGCTGGTCCAGTGGTCACGGGTTCAAGGTCTACCGGACGGTCGCAGGACATCTGGTGGACATCCGGGGCGCCAACTGGTGGCGGCCGCCGTTCCCCACTCACCTCACGCTGGAGCACATCGAACTCGCACACATGGGTGTGGACGATGGTGGCACGGGGAATCCCAATGTCGGCTGGTCGAGCGGCATCCTGCAGCATTGGCAGGATGGACCGTTGAACTCGGGGCTCGGTTCCAGCGACATCACGGTCCGCTATTGCTACCTGCACGACTTCCCCTACGGCGCGTGGCCCATCTGCACGTGCGAAGCCTCGCACTGGCTCTTCGAATACAACCACGTGGCCCGCAATTCCTCCTCGGCGGCCCAGCACTGCGAAGGCTGGCAGGACTTCGGCAGCGACGACATGGTGGCCCGCTACAACTGGTGGGAGGACATCGAGGGAACCGCCGTCATCGCCCTCAAGCGGAACAATATGCAGGACAGCTTGAACTGGAGTGTCTACGGCAACCTCTTCAGCTACTCCATCGGTTCCAACCGGCATGGAGTGGCCCTGGGCGTGTTCGGAGATGCCCGCGAGGATGACAAGATCGGGGATCCCGCGTGGGACGCGTATCCCTGCAGCAACATGCTGTTCTGCAACAACACGATTGCTCGCGTGATGGGGCTGAATACCGGCATGAGCTTCAGAGTGGGCACGGGCAATCAGGCCTACGACAACATCTGGCAGGATTGCGGCGGGATCTCCACTCCGTCTGCGGGCAGTGTCCAGTTTGCGGGCGGCATCGAACATGGGTTCAACCTCTTCGTCCGTTCGCTATCCGCATCGCAAACACTGAGTGCCACGGAACAGACCGGAACCTCGGATGTCTTCTCGGATGCTGCACGCAACGACTTCCGGTTGAAGACGCCCACCTTCCCGGGGTTGACGCTCGCCTCTCCCTTCAACCAGGACATGACCCGGCGGGATCGCGGTGCCGATGGAACCTGGGACCTTGGGGCGCTGGAGTATGGCGGCATCACCCATGGTAGCCAGATCAACGAGACCAACACGGGTGTTCCTCCGGGCCATGTGCTGACGGACGTGAGCACCAGCATTCTGGTCACGGAAGACTGGATCGCGAACGCGAACGGTGGCTCCCGCATTCTCCAGGACCGGAACTTCCTCTCCGATGCCCACCTCACGGTGGTCGTGGATGGTTTCACCGTGGAGTGCTGCAAATTCAACGGACGGAGTGGCTTCTCCAATGACGCCAACGATGGGAGCGGACGGGTCGGAAAGAACATCCAGATCGTCGAATGCGAATTCGATGGCGATCACCAGAACGTCGGCGGCGATGTGGCCATCGGGGGCAGTGGCCTCACCCTGATGCGGGTCCACGTGCATCGCTGGCCGCGCGCGATGTGGATCGGCTACGGGGATGTCCGGGTGGAGGAATGCTACTTCCACGACGAGACCGCGGATGGGGGCGATGCGCACCTGGAGAACATCTACGTGGCGGGCGGCGCGAACATGACCTTCCTCCGGAACAAACTCATCACCAACGAAATCCACATCAACGGCGACAGCCGGATGATGACTTCCGCCTCCCTGGCCATCTACAACGAAGGCTACCAGTCGTTTCCCGATCTGGACCACATCCTCGTGCAGGACAACTACTTCGAGAGTGACGGCTACTACACGCTGTACGGTGGCGCGGTCGTCAGCAAACTGCCGAAGCCCTACGCGAAGAACACAGTCTTCAAGGGAAATATCTTCGGGCGTGGGCTCCACCGGTTCTCGGGTGCAGGCGGGCCAGGCATCTGCTTCGATCCCACCCAGCCTGGCAATGTGTGGGAGAACAACACTTGGGGTCCCCCGGGGCCTTACTGGCAGCCGGGAGATCCGGCGGAGGGCGATATCGTCTTGGCTCCAGGGCCAGGTTGAGTCCGTGCGTCTGAAGCGGGTAACCGATAAATCATCATTCGGAAAGAAATTCAGCCAACGGTAGAATGGACGTTTGGCTGGATGATGCATGAAGTTCCATATCGAAACCACGGGGCCCCATCCGCGAGCCCGCCGGGCGAGCGGGAGGACGTGCCTAGATGGCACGTCCGATCTGGGGGTAGTCCTGTTCATCGGCATCGCCTTAGGGATCGTGAACACATCGAAAATGCAGTAAGAAGGGTAAGGCCAGAATGAAGTTCCATATCGAAACCTGGGGATGCCAGATGAACGACCACGACAGCGAGAAACTGTCGGGGCTGCTCGTCAAGGAAGGCCACGAGCCCGTGGCATCGGCCGCTGATGCGGATCTGGTGCTGCTCAACACGTGCTCCATCCGCGAGAAGGCGGTTCACAAGGTCTATTCGGAGCTGGGACGCTTGCGGGAGGAGAAGGAGCAGAAACCGCTCCTCATCGGCGTCGTGGGATGCCTTGCCCAGCAGGACAAGGAGGCCATCTTCAAGCGTGCGCCCCACGTGGACATCGTGCTCGGCACCATGGCCATCAAGCAGTTGCCGAAGCTTGTGGGTGAAGCCGCGGCGGGGCGGAAGCGCGTCATCGATACGCAGGAATATCCTGACAACCATCTCTTTCCGCCCGAAGTGACCCAGCGGAGCTCCACGGCCAAGGGACTGGTGACCATCATCGAGGGCTGCAACCACGCCTGCACGTACTGCGTGGTGCCGACCACGCGTGGGCCTGAACGGCACAGGCCCGTCGCTGATGTTCTGGGTGAGGTGCAAGGTCTGGTGCAGCGCGGCTATCGCGAGGTGGAACTCCTGGGCCAGAACGTGAACAGTTACGCCGGTGGATGCAGTTTCGCGGAGCTTCTCGACCGGATTTCGGAAATCGATGGGCTGGAGTGGATCCGCTTCACCACAAGCCATCCCATGAACTTCACGCAGGAACTCGCGCACGTCCTGGTGGCCAATTCCAAGGTCGCGCCCTTCCTGCACCTGCCCGTGCAGAGCGGCAGCGACAAGATTCTCCGTCGCATGGGGCGCCAGTACACCTCCGCGGAATATCTCGAGCGCATCGCCTTCCTGGGCGAAGGCCGGAATCGTCTCAGCCTGTCCACGGATTTCATCGTGGGCTTCCCCGATGAGTCGGACGAGGATTTCGAGGCCACCATGCGCATCCTGGACCAGGTAGCCTTCGATGCCTCCTTCAGTTTCGTCTACTCGCCCAGGCCGGGCACCCCGGCGCTGAAATACAAGGACGATATTCCGATGCGCGTGAAATCGGAGCGCCTGGCGCGGCTGCAGGCACGCCAGACGGAACTCACGTTTCAGAGCCACCGCCGCATGATCGGGTGCGTACTGCAGGCGCGGATCGAGAGCCATGAACCCACGGAAGCGGGGCACTGGATGGCCCGCACGGGCCAGTGGCAGAACGTGCATCTGAAGGCCGGTGAAGATTCGACCTTGCCTTTCGGCGAATTGGTCAGTGTCAAGATCACGGGTGCGGGACCCCATTTCCTCACGGCGGAAACGCTCTGACCCATGCGCATTCCGGAAAGCTAGAGTTGATGGCCTGCCTAGCCACGAACTCAACGCTCACGGACCGAGACCGGGCTGGCCAGTGAGCGATGTCTTGTCCCGAAGTACCTGGTCATCCGTTCTGAACTTGTTTGTTGCTGTACCGTCCGGGAAACCTCCGCCTGTACCTTTCCAGCGCTTGGCATTGGATCGATGTTGATAGGCAATACCCCGGGCCGGAGGCTCATCCTCAGGTCTGCACTTCAATTGGTGGAGGTAGGCGTCCATCCTCAGTTTCGATGGTGGTTGAACTTGGAGGTTCAGTGCGTCACCGCGTTCTTCCCCTGCTGACAGCCATGTTCGCGGCGGGCCTCCTGCTCCCTGGGGCGGCAGTTCCTTCCATCAGCCAACAGCCGGCCGATCAGATCGTCAATGCCCCTGTGGTGGCCCATTTCTCGGTGAGGGCCACGGGAGCACCCATTCCGGCTTATCAGTGGCAGGTCTCCAGGGATGGCGGGAGCACCTGGGGAAACGTGAGCACGGGCTCGGGCGGAATGAAGGCAGACTACACGACCGCCGCCACTTCCTTGGCCAGCAAAGGATGGCGGTTCCGGGTCGCGGTCAAGAATTCTGCGGGAAGCGTGACGAGCCAGCCAGCCCTTTTGACGGTCAAGACCGTGCCGGCCATCGTCACCCAACCCACGAATGAATCGGTGACGGACCCCGCAACGGCTACCTTCACGGTGAAGGCCGCGGGATTTCCATTGCCGACCTATCAGTGGCAGGTCTCCACGAACGGGGCTCCCTGGGCCAATGCGACCAGCGGGGCGGGTGCCACGACCGCCAGCTACACGACGGCCGCCACCTCCCCGAGTGATCGTGGCAAGAAGTTCCGGGTGGTGGTCAGCAACGAGCGAGGCAGCGTCACGAGCCAGGCCGTGGTCTTGATCGTGAACACGCTGCCCCGGATCACGACCCAGCCCGTCGATCAGACCGTCAACGCCCCGGCTCTGGCCGCTTTCACGGTGGTGGGCACGGGCATGCCTGCGCCAACCTGCCAGTGGCAGGTGTCCTCGAACGGAGGTTCGACCTGGGTCAACGTGAGCAGCGGAATGGGCGGCACTTCGGCGCACTACACGACGGCTGCGACCTCTTTGGCCAGCAATGGGCTGAAATTCCGTGTGGTGCTGAAGAACGTGGCCGGAAGACTGATCAGCTCGGTGGTGACGCTGACCGTGAAGGTGGCTCCCGCCATCACGGTGCAGCCCGCGAACCGGACCGTCACCGCCCCAGCCCCGGCGACCTTCACGGTGAAGGCCACGGGTTTCCCCCTGCCCGCGTACCAATGGCAGACATCCACGAACGGGACAACCTGGGCCAATGCGACCGGGGGAACAGGCGCCCTGACGGCCAGCTATACGACCGGTGCGACCTCTCTCGGCGGCAATGGCCGGAAGTATCGCGTGGTCGTCTCCAATGAGCGTGGCAGCCGCATCAGCTCTGTGGCCACACTCACGGTGAGGACGGTTCCGATTATCACGGCCCAGCCCCTGAACGCCATCGTTCTGGTCAGCCATACGGCGAAGTTCCAGGTGACCGCCACCGGGACAGCGCCCTTTTCCTATCAATGGAAGAAAAACGGTGCAGCCATCGCCGGCGCCACCAGTTCCAGTTACATCACCCCTTCGGAAGTCCTCTCCGATGATGAATCGCAATTTTCCGTGCGGGTGTCGAATGCTGTGGGCAATTCCCTTTCGAGTCCCGCAATCCTGAGGGTGCATCCGGCCGTACCTGTCATCAGCGGCCAGCCTCAGGCCATCACGGTCTCCGAAGGCCAGACTGCCATTTTCTCGGTGACTGCCAGCGGAACCGGACCACTCACCTACCAATGGCTGAAGAATGGCGTGCCGATCTCCGGGGCTGATGCCTCTCGCTGGACCAGTCCCGTCACGCACCTGGCGGACAGCGGCGCGCTCTTCAGCGTCGTGGTCACCGATGGCTACGATGGCAGCGTCACCAGCAGCGGCGCAGCTTTGACGGTCGTTGCCAGCGGTGTTCCGACCGAGTTCTACGTGGATCCCGTGAACGGCTCGGACGCTGGGGATGGGAGTTCCCTGCATCCCTGGAAAAATCTGCAGAATGTGATGAACACCCTCGTGGAGACACAGACCTGGCCGAGCCTGCCGTACAAGGAAGGCGAAAAACTAGTTCCCGCGAATGCGGGTGCCCCCGTGCAGGCTGGGGACACGATCTGGCTGCGGTCAGGCAACCATGGGAATCTGCTCATCCAGGGCAAGTACAACACCGCTCCCATCACCCTCGCGGCCGATACGGGAAGCACGCCCACCTTCAGCAATGTGCGGGTGCAATCATCACAGAACTGGATTCTCCGGGGTCTCTGGGTCAGTCCCACCTATGGTGCCGGTTACAGCAACAGCACCATGGTGACTGCCGATCGGGACTCCTGGTGGGGGCCCGCCAGTGATATCACCTTCGATGGGCTGGATATCTTCTCCGTACCCGATGAGAGCGTTTGGACCACGAAAGCGGATTGGGACGAGAAGGCCGCCAGCGCCATCGTGGCCTCCGCTGACAGGGTGTCCGTCCGGAACTGCAGCATCCGCAACGTCAACTATGGCATTTGCCTGGGCGGGATAGGCTCCCGGGCCGAGCACAACACCATCGATGGCTTTTGCGGCGATGGCATGGACGGGCTGGGGGACGAAGAAACCTTTGAATACAACCTCGTGAAGAATGCGAGGGACGTGAACGATACCCACCGGGACGGGTTCCAGTCCTGGTCCACGGGACCCACCGGGACGGTAGGCACGGGGACCGTCAAGAACATTCGGCTCTGCGGGAATGTCATTCATTCCTACGAGAACCCGGACATCCCCTGTGCGGGCACGCTCCAGGGGATCAGTTGCTTCGATGGCATGTACCAGGGATGGATCGTTGAGAACAACGTCGTCATCACCGATAGCTATCACGGGATCACCTTCTACGGCGCCAAGGATGTGCGGATCGTGAACAACACGGTGATGCTGGAACCCAATCGCGTGCCAGCGGGAACGGACACCCTCTGGATCCTCGTGGACCATCACAAATCGGGGACGCCAAGTTCCGACTGTGTGGTGCGCAACAACCTCGCCACCTCGATCAGCACGAGCGGAACGGGGAACAAGGTGGACCACAACATCGTCCCGCCGGCGGACGCGGCGGGGTACTTCGCGGATCTTGGCCATCACGACGTCCACCCGGTCAGCGGCTCTCCAGCCATCGACCAGGGAAGCGATCTCCTGGCGCCGGCCCTGGACGCCGATGGCAACCTCCGGCCCCAGGGCATCGCATTCGATGTGGGCGCCTATGAATACGTGCCTCCGTCCATCGATGATGGCAAGCGCATGATCCAGCTCTCCACGCCCGTGATAACTACGGATCAATTCGTTGCGGACAAAGCGAACCTGGAGGCCTCGCCCTTCGATGGGTTCGTCTTCGCCCTGAAGGCCGGGCGCACCGTGTTCCAGGCCTCGGCTTACGACAGCACAGCCTTCGCTCCCGACCTGGTTCTTCTGCCCAGCATCAACTCGCCCAAGCTCAAGGAAAACTTTCTGCTCATGCGGGGCGAAATGGAAAGCACCTTCGATCCCTTCGATGATGCCCAGTGGACCGTGGCTGACGGCAACATCCGGGCCTTTGCCAGTGCCGCCAAAGCGGGCTCCCTCGCGGGAATCGTCTTCGATCCCGAAGCGTATTCCGGTTACAAAGGACTGTTCGCTTACGGCAGCTATGACCATGCTCAGCACGGCTTCGCCCAGTGCCAGGCCCAAATCCGAACCCGGGGCGCCCAGTTCGTGAGGGCCATCCAGGAGAGCTATCCGGGCTGCCGCATCTTCACCCTGGTGGGGCTGAGCAGCCTGAAGTTGTTGATCGAGAATGTCCGAAAGTACCAGGATCCGAGCATCTATGCGGCGCAGCTGCCCACGAGTCCCTACGGACTGATGCCCTCCTGGATCAACGGAATGCTCGACGCCATTTCCGGCAGCACCAGGATCGTGGATGGGAACGAGATCACCTACTCCTACTACCGCAGCACGTGGTACGCCTACGAGAAGGGCCTCATCCAGACCAACGGCGCGCAGGATCTCATCGATGCTGCGAACCAGGGGAACTACGCGGGGCAGGTGAGCATCGGGGTGGCGGATTACCTGGACGCGAGCTACGACCTTTACAGCCAGCCATCGAACCTCGCGCACTACCTTCCGATCGCTGATCTGTCGAAGTTCTTCCAGTACCAGGTCTACCATGGATTGCTCGCCACGGACCGGTACTACTGGGTCTATTCAGAGCACACCAACTGGTCGAACCGCACCAACATTCCCGCCGACGCAGAGCAGGCCCTGCGGGTGGCGCGAGCGAAGGCCGCTGCGGGAGATCCCCTGGGATTCGACCTTGAAGCCGAGATCACGCAGGCCGAGAACGCATTGATAGCTGCGGGGTACTGATCCAGTTCCGCGTTCGACTCACCACCAAATTCACCCCGGGAAGAGCGTCAGGCTTCCACTGTCAGACCCTTCACGTTGGGCACGAGGGCTCCTTCGAACTTCGCGCCGCGGGTCTGGGCGCCGCGGAAGTCTGTGGCGATGCAGAGGGCGTTGTTGAAGTTCGTGCCGAACAGCTTGGCGTTGCGCAGGATCGCGTTCATCAGGGTCGCGCGATTGAAATTGGCGCGGGTGAGATCGGCCTTCTCCAGGTCCGCGTCCGTGAAGACGGCTTCCTTGCAGTTGGCTTCCGTGAGATTGGCCCGGCGCAGGTTAGAGCCGCGGAAATCGGCGCGGATCATCTGGGCCTCGGTGAGATCCGCATCCTCGAACACACAAAGGCGGAAGCTGGAACCGCTCATCTGATTGCCGGACAACTTCGCTCCCGCAAAGCTGCTGCCGTCGAACTTCACGTCCTGCATGTCTAGCCCGCGCAGATCGAGATGGGAATAGTCCAGCTCCGTCATGCTCCGGCCTTCCTTGAGGTAGATGATGAAGTCTTCCCTGGTCAGCTCCGCCATGTCAGCTCCTGATGAAGATCAGTGTGTGATTTCAGCGTCCGTACTTGGCCATGAAGAATCCTTCTCTCAGGACCTTGCCCTTGAGGCTGCGGTCCAGTTCCTCTCGCGTCGCTCCAGCGGGAAGATCCAGGAACTGCGAAAGGGCAAAGACACGGAAGTAGTAACGGTGAGGTTTCCCGGGCGGAGGCGAGGGGCCGTTGTAGCCCACGCGTCCCCAGGTGTTCTTGCCCTGGTGGGAGCCATCGGCCAGGGTCGGGGCCTTGGGCACGTTCTCGCCCAGGGAGGTCGTGGTCGCGGGAATGTTGTAGAGGGTCCAGTGAGTCCAGAGGCCCACGGGCGCGTCGGGATCATCCATGATGATGGCGAAGGCCTTGGTGCCCGCCGGGGGCGCGGCCCAGGTCAGGGCGGGCGAGACATCGGCGCCGTCCGCCGTGTAGGCCCTGGGGATCATCCCTTCCCTTGGAATTGCCTGAACATTGACGTCCATGCGCACCTCCTGGGCCGTACAGGCTGCCACCAACATGGGGAGCGCACAAGCGATTGGCAAGAGTTTCATGATCACTCCGATTTGAGGGAGCGTTTCATGAGATGCGAGACGGCTTCGTGGGGATCCTCGCCCTGGAGGAGCCGGGAAATGACGGTGGTGATGGGCAGTTCCACGTCGACGGTCTGGGCCAGGGCCAGGGCCGCGTCCGTGGTGGCGATGCCCTCCACGACCTGCTCGCCCATGGTGGCCATAGCGGCCTTGGGGCTGCGGCCCGAGCCGACGAGCGCTCCGAAGCGGCGGTTGCGGCTCTGGGGTCCCGTGGCCGTGAGCATCAGATCGCCCATGCCCGCCAGGCCCATGACGGTTTCGGAACGGCCGCCCAGCTTCTCCACGAGACGCGCCATTTCTGCGAGGCCGCGCGTCATGAGGGCTGCCTTGGCATTCAGGCCCAGTCCCAGGGACTCCACGAGGCCCGCAGCGATGGCCAATACGTTCTTGAAGGCGCCGCAGAGCTCAACGCCGACGACATCCCGGCTCAGGTAGATGCGAAGCCGCGGCGTAGCCAGCAGGGCCTGCAGCTGCATGGCCCGGTCATCCTCAATGGTGGCGGGAAGGGCCAGAACGAGGGCCGCGGGCAGGTTGCGGGAGACTTCATCGGAAAAGGTGGGCCCCGAAAGCACGCCCACGGGCATTTGCAGCAGCGGTTCCAGGGTCTCAGAGAGCCGCTTGTGGTTGTTCAGCAGGATGCCCTTGCTGGCGTGGAGCAGCAGCTCTGGGCGATGTTTGGTCTGGGTCTTCAGGTGGGCCCAGACCTCGGGCGTGACCTGGGTGGGCAGGGCGCTCACCCAGATGGGCGCGCGCAGGGCTTCCGCTGGCTTGCTGACGGGCCGCACGCTGGGCGGGAGTTCCGCGCCCGGCAGCCGCGGATGGCTGCGCGTGATCGCCAAATCCTGGATGGCCTCGGCGGGAATGCCCCAGAGGTCCACGTTGGCCCCTTCCCGGCCCCAGGCCATGGCCAGGGCCGTGCCCCAAGCGCCGGAACCGAAGATCGCGATATCGGGAGTCTTAGGCATTCTTGGGTTTTCCGCCGAATTTCGATTCCGTGCCTGCGATCAGGCGCTTGATGTTGGCGTGGTGCCGCTGGATCACCAGGAAGGCGATGATCGTCCAGGCGACGATGGGCCAGACGCCATAGGGTTCCTGCGCCGCCGGACAGAACCACGACCCAAAGACCCCCGCCGCGGCCGGGATCAGCACGAGGCCCGCGGTGATGCTGCCCAGGCTCACATAGCGGAAGATGGCCACGAGCAGGATGAAGGTCACGAGGCTGGGCAGCACCATCATCGGGTGGTAGGCCAAAGCCACGCCCAGGGCCGTGGCGACGCCTTTCCCCCCCTTGAACTTGAGCCAGGGCGTGAACATGTGGCCCAGCACGCCGGCCAGGGCCACGAAGGCCAGCAGGTGGACCGGCTGACCGAAATGGCCCGCGAGGAAAACCGGAAGATAGCCCTTGGCCACATCCAGAAGCAGCGTGGAGATGCCCAGGAGCTTGCCTCCGGCGCGCAGCACGTTGGTGGCTCCGATGTTGCCGGAACCGGCTTTTCGGATGTCGCCCTTGCCCGCCATCTTGACCAGGATGAGCCCGAAGGGAATGGATCCCGCCAGGAAGGCGATCAGGCTCCAGAGAAGGAAGAACGGAAGGTTGTTCTGGTTCATGGATGCACTTTAGCGCAAGAGGGGTATTCCTGCGATTCCATCAACGGCAGGCCTGGATCTGCCTCCTGAGGAAATCCAGCGCCCAGGTGGCGGTGCGGGCCTGGATATCCACACGGCTGCCGGGGAATGACAGGGTCTGGCTCGCGAGGCCCTTGGGTCCCCACACGGCCATGAAGCTGGCGCCGATGGGCGCCTTACCTGCCTTATCCTCGGTGGGGCCGGCGTTGCCGGTGATGGCCAATCCCCAGGCGGTGCCCAGTTTCCGGGCGATGCCTTCCGCCAGGGCACGGGTCACGGGCTCCGAGACGGTGCCGTGGACCTGGACCAGCGCGGGATCCACATCGGCCAGGATCGCTTTGGCGCTCGCGGAATAGACCACGGCGCCGCCCTTGAAGGCATCGCTGGAACCCGGTACGCCGGTCAGGCGTGATTGCACGGTTCCACCCGTCATGCTCTCGGCCACGGCGAGCATCTCGCCGCGTTCCCGCAGAAGATCCAGTACGCGCTCCTCGAGGGAGCCTTGTCCCAGCAAGGCAAGATCGGCTCCCAATTCTGCTTCGAAATCCATGCGCGCGGCTTCCAGCTCTTCCGGCTTCGTGCTTCGCGCGATCAGCTCCACAGCACCGAGGCCAGCAAGAATGGTCCAGTCCAAATGGCCGTGTTTCGTGCGCAGGGGCGTCGTGCGCGCGTCCACGGCGCTCTCGCCCGAGGAACCCACCATCATGCGCAGGGTGTGCATCGGCGCGCCCGCCATGGGTTTGAGGAGGGGCTCGATCTCGGCCTCCCAGAGGTATTTCATCTCGCGCGGAACGCCCGGAAGCAGGACGATCCATTTGCCTGCTTGGCCGTTCGCGTTCTCCCAGAGGATTCCCGGGGCCGTGCCCATGGGATTGCGCAGGGCGCGCGCCCTGGCAGGCACCAAGGCCTGCTTGCGATTGGTGTCCGGCAAGGGCCGCTTGAGCGCTGCAAAGCGGTCCTGGATGATCTGCCAGATTTCGGGATCTTCAATCAAAGCCTCGCCGAGCACCTCGGCCCAGATCTCCTTGGTGAGATCGTCGAAGGTGGGTCCGAGCCCGCCCGTGCAGACCACGAAGTCCGAGCGCTCGAGGGCTTCGCGGAAGAGTGCCGCCATGTCTTCGCGGCCATCGCCCACCACGGTCTTCCGGTGGAAGCCCAAACCCAGAGAGGCAAGGCGCTGGGCGAGCCACACGGAATTCGTGTCCACGCGGGTGGTGGTGAGCAGTTCCGTTCCGATGGCAATGCATTCCAGGCGCACGAAGACCTCCGTGGATCCAGGGTAACTCCAGAGGCCAGCGATGCACGACGAGGGCCGCTCTTTTCCGACGGGTTTTGCGTGGAGGGCGGTGCTCCAGGCACAATGGATGTGTTCCTTGACGCAGCACCAAGGGCCGCCGGATACTCCAGACCACGATGCGACCTGTCCTCCGCAATTTGTTTTTGACGGTCCTCGTCGCTGCGGTGTTTGGACTCTGCATCTCCGCTTCGGCGAGCGAGACGGGCAGCCTGCGTTTCATGCGGCTCACCATGGACCAAGGGTTGTCCAACAACTCCGTTTATTGCCTCCTGCAGGACCGCAAAGGATTTCTCTGGTTCGGCACTTTCGCGGGCCTCAACCGGTACGACGGGACCCAATGCCTGATCTACAAACCTGGCCGATCAGCCCTGGGGGACAATATTCCGGGGAACCTGCACGGCTCCGTCATTTTCGCCTTAGAAGAGGACACGAACGGCCGGCTGTGGATCGGCACGGACGGAGGTGGGCTGTCGGTCTACAACCGCGCCACGGATACGTTTGAGACCATCCGGAATCCACCCGGGGAGGAAGGACTGCCTTCGGACCGCATCTTTTCGCTGAAAGCCGATGGCAATGGCGGCCTGTGGATCGGTCTCGGAGACGCAGGTCTCGCTTATCGAAATCCCTCCTCAGGGATCATTACGCGGGTCGTGCCTCCAGGCTCGCTGAAATTCACCTCAGTGCGCTGCCTGCAGACCCAGCCCGATGGTGCGGTGCTGGTGGGCACGGAGGATGCAGGGTTGTTGCGGTACGAGCCCTCCACGAAACGCTTCAGTGCCGTCCGTCTTGAGAGTCACGCGGGAGACAAGGTCACGGTCAGAGCGATGGCCACGGGCCCTGATCACCGGGTCTGGATCGGCACGGCTTCGGGAGACCTGGAGGTGCTGGCTCCCGGTGGATCCGTGGCCAGTGTGGCGCTGCCAGTGGGGTCTTCCGCGGTCCGCGCGCTGGCCTTCGACATGGCCGGACGGCTCTGGGTGGGGTACGAGAGCAGCGGATTCGCCGTTCTTGATGTCTCCTCGAAGACCGCCCGTGTTGTGTATCAGGACCCTTCCGCCGGGAATATCCGGGCCATTGGATCCGACCGCAATGGCCTGGTCTGGCTTGCGTTGAAGGATGGCGGCATCCTGGCTCACGATCCACGTTCGGAGAGATTCACCCGCTTTCCGCTGAAATCCGTGCGTGGACTGGCGGAAACCCGTTCGGGAGATGTCCTTGCAGGAACGGATGGTTCCGGCCTGTTCCGCATCCATGCAGGCAGCGGAACGGCCGCGCCCGAGCCGCTGCCCACTGGGTATGGGCGGGTGTATGCCGTCATCGAGGACCGAGGAGGGAATCTCTGGATTGGGACCGACGGTGAGGGGCTCTTGCGAAAGGATCCCCAAGGACGGTTCATGTCCTACCGCAGGAAGCCCGAGGA
This sequence comes from Holophagaceae bacterium UBA1801, assembly GCA_002319925.1. GTDB lineage: Bacteria > Acidobacteriota > Holophagae > Holophagales > Holophagaceae > UBA1801. Next base: position 22,064 of record DCFP01000008.1, read on the forward strand.
CCCTGGCTCGCTGTCGTCCGATGTGATCTGGGCTCTGCTGGAAGACAGATCCGGGAACATATGGATTGGCACGGAGGGGGGCGGGCTTGACCGGTGGGATCCCGCCACGAGCGCCTTCACGCACTATCGATACCGCGAGGACGATCCGAACAGCCTCCTGGGAAGCTCTGTCCGCACCATCCGGCAGGCCGCGGACGGGAAACTCTGGATTGGCACCTGGGATGGTGGGCTGTCGCGTTTCGATCCTGCTTCGAGCCGATTCGAACACTTCCCGGACTTGGCCGACAGTTCCGTGAACGCCGTCCTCGAGGACTCCCAGGGGCGCGTATGGGTGGGGACTGGCTCAGCGGGACTGGCGCTTCTCGGGGCGGATCGGCATTTTGCCTACATCAACAAGAAATCTGGCCTTGCAGGGGACACGGTCACTGGGGTCATGGAGGATTCGAACGGATCCATCTGGGTGGCTACCGCGGAACGTTTGTCCCGATATGAACCCCGGACCGAAACCATTTTCCATTTCGGCGAAGAGGATGGACTTGCGAGCTCCGAATGCTCCCAGAACGCCTACCTGAAGACCCGCGATGGCTGCCTGTGGGTGGGTGGGCCCCAGGGATTGACGAGGTTCCAGGCGTCGGCCGTGCCCCTCGATACGCATCCGCCGGAGATCGTCATCACCCATCTGGAGGCTTATGGTCCGGACGGGCCACAGGTGGTACCACCCATGGAACGGGGCGGCCAGGTGCCAATCGTGGACCTGGACTGGAGGAACACAGGCCTGCGGTTCGACGCAGCCGTGCTGGACTTTACGGCTCCGAAGCGGAACCGCTACGCCATGTTCATCGAGGGCCTGGGCCAGGAATGGATTCCGTTGGGCGAACAGCACGGCGCAGTCATTCCGCCCCTGCCGCCGGGCGCCTTCATCATCCATGTGAAAGGAACGGACGGCAATGGGGTTTGGACGGCGGCGGATGCCGTATTCCGCGTCAACGTCAACCCTCCTCTCTGGCGGCATCCCGTAGCCCTGGCCGCGACTCTCATGCTGTTGGCGGGGGCTGCCGGGGGCACCATGCTCCTCCGGACGCGGGCCCTCGCGCGGAAGGCGGAGATTCTGCGTTCTTACTCGCGACACATCCAGGAGGCCCGGGAACAGGAACGGATCGCGGCAGCCCGGGAGGTCCACGATGAAATCGGGCAGCACCTCGCAGCTCTGAATCTTCAGGCCTATTGGCTCCAGACTCATCCAGACGCTTCCGAAGGATCCCGTTCTGAGCGCATGGGCGAGATGCTCGGCTCCATTTCCGATGCCATGAACGCCGTGAAGTCCGTGGCCACGAACCTGCGCCCCATCGCCCTGGACGCGCTCAAGTTCGAGGAGGCCGTCTCCTGGTACGCGCGCACCTTCGAGCACCGCAGCGGCATGGCCACCACCGTCGAGATCAGCGAGGCCTTCCCCTCGGTGCAGGGCACTCTGGCCACGTCCCTTTTCCGGATCCTCCAGGAAATGCTCACCAACGTGTGGCGGCACTCGTGCGCCTCGAACGTGATCATCCGGCTGAAATACGAATATGGCTCCATCACGCTCGAGGTGCGCGACAACGGCAAAGGCATTGATCCAGGCAGGGCTGGAGCCGACGACGCCTTCGGGATCATCGGCATGAAGGAGCGCTGCGCCGCATTTGGTGGCAGGCTCTATGTCTCGGGGGGACCGGGGGAAGGAACCGTGTTCACGGCGCGCATACCCTTCTCCCTGGATGCAGAAGGGAAAACGTAATGCTCCGGATTCTCATTGCTGACGACCACTTCTTGATCAGGCGCGGTCTCCGCCAACTCATCGAGGAGACTTGGCCTTCCTCCAAGGTCGAAGAGGCAGAGGATGGCCCGAAGACCATGTCCTTGGCCCGACAGAACAATTACGACGTCATCGTTCTGGACATCTCCATGCCGGGCAAGGATGGCCTCGATCTGGTCCGCGACCTGAAGGACATCGATCCCATGACCCATGTGCTGATCCTGAGCATCCAGCCCGAGGAACAGTACGCCCTGCGCGCCTTCCGGCTGGGTGCCTCGGGATGCCTCAACAAGTCCGCGGATCCTGGAGAACTCATCGTGGCCGTGAAGACCATGATCGCAGGACGCCGCTACGTCAGCGCCCGGGCCCAGGAGCTGATGCTCGAAGAGGTGACGGGAGCCGGCACGGAACTGCCCCACAAACGGCTATCGGACCGGGAGTACCAAGTCTTTCGCCTGCTCGCCTCCGGCAAGACCATCGGTGAGATTTCCGAGATCCTCGCCCTCAGCGTGAAGACCGTCAGTACCTACCGCGCTCGGATCCTCGAAAAGACGGGTATGGAAAACAATGCCCAGCTCACGCACTACGCCTTCAAGCACAAGCTCGTCAGCGAGTCGTAGAGGAAAACCACGAATCGCGCGAATCCGGACGAATCTTCACGAAGGCACGGCACCTCATTCCTGGCCGCTATTCGTTGAGCCTCATTCGTGCGATTCGTGTTCTGCTTCCGATATCGAGTTCGTCCCACACCCCAGTGTAGGACAAACACCGACACGAGAAACCGCACCGGTCCTATACAGCTTCCGGCGCTCCGCCCGTCTACTGGATTCCCATGGCCACTTTCACGTCGCTGGAATCCAGGACTTATCCTCCCTTCCTCCCCGAGGACCAGCGGGCGATCGAGGCTTTCCTGCGCGCGAGGGGTCTGCGGTGGGAAGATGACATCGACTTTTCCGTGGCGTGTCTCGTGGATGGAACCGTCGTTGGCACGGGTTCCCTTGCGGGAAGGATCATCAAGTGCATGGCCGTGGACGAGGCAGTCCGCGGAGAGGGGATCGCAGCAACACTGATCTCCCAGCTCGAAGCGAAAGCGGCGTCCAGAGGCACGGTCAACCCCTTCGTGTTCACGCATCCGCGCAACACGAGGATCTTCTCCTCCATGGGGTACCGTTCCATCGGTGAGGTCCCGGGTGCCGTCGCGCTCCTGGAGAAGGGCGACGGGCTGGAGCGGTGGCTGCACAGCCTCAGCATGGTCGCATCCTGGTCCGAAGCCCCGGAATCAGGCTCCACATCGGTTCTCGTGATGAACTGCAACCCGATCACCCGGGGGCATCTTCACCTGATCCAGGCCGCGGCCTCCTCGTCCGCCCGCGTGTTCCTGTTCATCGTCGCCGAGGAAGCCTCCGTGTTTCCCTTCGACGTGCGGCTGCGCCTTGTGCGCGAAGCCACCGCCACGATGCCGAACGTCACCGTCCTGCCGGGCCGAGAATACCTCATCTCCCGGGCGACCTTTCCGTCCTACTTCCTCGACCATTGCCCTTGCGAGATGGCGGAAGTCCACGCCCGCCTGGACGCGAACATCTTCAGCCGCCGCATCGCGCCATCGCTGGGAGCTGCGCGACGATTCATCGGGGAGGAACCGTACTGCCCGGTGACCGCGATCTACAACCGCGTGCTGAAGGACGTACTGCCTGCGCACGGTGTCGAGGTAATCGAGATCCCACGCCTGTCCCTGGGTGGCACGGCCGTCAGTGCTTCCGAAGTGAGACGCCTGCTTCGGGGTGGGCATTTGGAAGCCGCGCAGGAGCTGGTGCCTCCAGCAGCTGCCGACTACCTCGGATCCGCGGCAGCCATTCCCGTGATCCAGCGGATCACGGAGGGAAACGGCCGGCATTGAGATTGGGAGGATGGGATGGAGATCACCAAATTGGGGATGGCCGGGACTCTGGAATCCTGTGACGCCTCCGTGACGGTGGAACCGCCGGAGACGGGGAACTCGGGGATTGAACTGTCCATCGATTGCCCCGACAGGCGCTTCTCACCCCACGTGCGGAAAGCCGTTCTCGCAGCCCTGCAGGAAGCGGGGGTGGCCGCCGCGCGGGTCTTCGTGCGGGACCGGTGCGCCCTCGACTGCACCATCCGCGCCCGGGTGCTCGCAGCCTGTCATCGCGCCGCGGAAAGGATCTGACCATGATCGCGAAGCTCCGCCGCACCATGCTGTTCGTGCCCGGAAACAACCCGGCCATGGTCAAGGACGCGCACATCTACGGCTCCGATTCCATCATCTTCGACCTGGAGGATTCCGTTTCTCCCAGCGAGAAGGATGCCGCGCGCCTGCTGGTGCGGTGCGCCCTGGAGGCCCTCGACTACGGAACCGCCGAGCGTGTGGTCCGGATCAACGGCCTGGACACGCCATGGGTGGAGGAGGATATCCGGGCCATGGTGGCCGCGGGAATCGAAGTGGTCCGTCTGCCCAAGACCGAAAACGCCGCGGATATCCATCGTCTGGAGCGGATGGTGGCCGAGGCGGAGCGCGAGAGCGGCCGTCCGGATGGTTCGGTCTTACTCATGGCCGCCATTGAAAGCCCTCTGGGTGTCATCAACGCCTATCCCATCGCGGCCGCCTCTCCGCGCATGGCCGCCATCGCACTTTCTGCGGAGGACTATGTCACCAGCCTTAAGACGTCCCGTTCCCGTGAGGGCGTCGAACTCGCAGAAGCTCGGGGGCGCATCGTCATCGCTGCCAAGGCTGCGGGCATCATGGCCATTGATACGGTGTTCACGGATGTGGCCGATGACGAAGGTTTTGCGCGGGAGGTGGCGCTCATCAAACAGATGGGCTTCGATGGCAAATCCGTGATCAACCCCAACCAGATTCCGCCGGTCCACGCCATCTACGCGCCGAAGCAGGAGGAAGTCCAGAAAGCCCGGAGGATCCTGGAGGCGGCGAAGGAAGCGGAGGCCCGAGGTTCGGGCGTGACCGCCCTCGACGGGAAGATGATCGACAAGCCCATCATTGAGCGCGCCCAGCGGGTCCTGGAACTGGCCGGACGTCCGGAGGGTCCATGGCACCCATGAATTCCGTCAATCGCGAAATCCCGCTTCCCCTGCGGGGCTTGGAAGGTGCTCAGCCCTTCGGAGGAGCCTGGGCGAGGCATGCCGCGCAGCCGCGCAAGCTGCTTTCCGCGGGACGGCCCACCAAAGTCCTGGGCTCGCTGGAAGAAGCCATCCGGAAATCGGGCCTCGAGAGCGGGATGACGATCTCGTTCCACCACCACTTCCGCGAAGGCGACCAGGTCGTCAATCTCGTCATGGAAGCCATTGCTCAGGCGGGCCTCCGGGACCTCACTCTTGCCGCCAGCTCACTCACTTCGATCCACGCCCCGCTCGTGGAACTGTGCCGGAAAGGCGTGATCAAGCGTATCTTCACATCCGGCTTGAGAGGTGAACTGGCTGAAGCCATCTCCCATGGTTTGATGGATCTGCCCGTGGTGATCCACTCCCACGGCGGGCGGGCGCGGGCTCTGCTGGAAGGCGGCATCGAGCCCGATGTGGCATTTCTGGGTGTCCCTTCCTGTGACTGCTACGGGAATGCCCGAGGCTGGACCGGGCGCTCCGCGTGCGGCTCCCTGGGCTACGCCATGGTCGACGCCCGTGTGGCACGGACCGTGGTTCTACTCACGGACGGGTTGGAGGAATATCCGGCCGCGCCCGCCAGCATCAGCCAGGTGTTGGTGGACTGGATCGTGCCGGTGGATTCGGTGGGGGACCCCAAGCGCATCTCTATGGGCGCGACGCGCATGACCCGCGATCCCAGGGAACTCCTCATCGCGCGCCGAGTGGTGGATGCCATGGATGCCGCCGGGGTCATTCGTGACGGATTCTCCTTCCAGATGGGTTCTGGCGGCGCCTCGCTCGCCGCCGTGAGCTTCCTGCGCCAGCGGATGATGGAGCGGAAGGCGAGGGCGTCGTTCGCGTTGGGAGGCATCACCAGTCAAACCGTGCGCATGCTGGAGGAAGGGCTGGTGGGCGCGCTCTTCGATGTGCAGAGCTTCGACATGGAAGCGGCCCGCTCCCTCGGTGTGAACGCGAATCACTTCGAGGTCGATGCTTCGTTCTATGCGACCCCCGACACCGGCGGTCCCGCCGTGAATCTTCTGGACGCCGTCATCCTGTCGGCCCTGGAGATCGACACCGACTTCAACGTGAATGTCATCACGGGTTCGGATGGCGTCATTCGCGGCGCATCCGGAGGGCATTGCGATACGGCCGCGGGTTCCGCTCTCACCATCGTCGTCGCTCCCCTGGTGCGGGCGAGGACGGCCAGCATCGTTCCGAGAGTGGATACGGTGGTGACACCGGGTGAGACCGTGGACCTGATCGTGACCGATCGGGGAACGGCGGTGAATCCCAGGCGGGCCGACCTGAAGGACGCCCTTGCGCAGGGGGGGATCCCCACGGTCGAGATCGAGGATCTGGCCGCCCTTGCCGAGGGGATCACGGGAAAGCCCCAGCCGGTGGAGCACACGGAGCGCGTGGTGGGCATTGTCGAATACCGCGATGGCACGGTCATCGATGTCATCCGCCAGGTCAAGGACTAGCGCGGGATTGTAGGACGAACACCTACGCGCGAATCATGGCCCCGCTTACAGACGCAGCGGCGGTGCGGCTCCACACTTGCCGCAATCCATCTCCCTCAACAGGGTCTGCCACGCGAAAGGAGCAGAAATGTCCATCCGTTCAGCCGTCATGGCGCTCACGGTGCTAGCCGGCGGCATCACCTTTGCCGCCGAAACGTACCCGTCGAAACCGCTCGAGATCGTGGCTCCCGCCAATCCCGGCGGCGGCTTCGATGCCCTGGCCCGCGCCATCAGCCGTTCCCTCGATACGGAAAAACTCTACCCCCAGTCCAACTCGGTGATAAACAAGCCCGGCGCTGGCGGTGCCATCGGTTTCGCCTACATGCAGATGAAGTCGAAGGACAACTACGAACTGACGGTTTTCTCGCCACCCCTCATCATCGGTTCCATCAACGGCACCTTCCCCTCGCGGTACACCGAGCTGACGCCCATCGCCAAGCTCATCACCGACTACCAGGTCTTCCTGGTCCGCGCTGATTCACCGTACAAGACCTTCAAGGACTTAATGGCCGCCGTGAAGCGGAATCCTCAGGCAGTCAAGTTCGCAGGCGGTTCCGCCGCGGGAAACATGGATCACCTAGCCTTCTGCAAGGTCGCCAAGGCCGCGGGCGTTGATCCATCCAAGCTCGTGTATGTGGCCTTCTCGGGCGGCGGTGAAGCGATGACCACCCTGCTGGGCGGCAACGTAGCGTTCGTGTCCACCGGCATTGGTGAAGCCATCCCCCAGATTCAGGCTGGAACGGTACGCGCTCTGGCCGTCACCGCGCCCGAGCGGCGCGGCGGTCCCATGGCCAGTGTGCCGACGGTCAAGGAAGCTGGAATCAACGTGACCTACGAAGTTTGGCGCGGTGTTTTCGGCACGCCGGGCATGTCCAAGGAGGCCCAGGAATACTGGATGAAGACCCTGAAGACGATGTCCACCACCAAGAGCTGGGCTGACTCTGTCCAGAAGATGCAGTGGGTGGATGCCTATGCGGATGCAGCGGCCTTCGCAAAGTTCCTGGCGGAAGAGAACAAGAGCTACGAAGACTTGATGAAGAACCTCGGGCTCGTCAAATAGTCATTGGTTTTCAGGTGCGAACGCGGGGCTGGGTGCCATCCGGCCCCGCTTTCCAGGAGGCGGTTCCATGGCAGCGACGAAAACCATCGAGCGCACCGCGAGCGTGATCATGACGGCCTTCGCCGCCGCCTATCTCGCGGGCGCCTATCTTCTGATTCCCATTCCCATGATCAAGCAGCAGGTGGGACCGTCCGTCTTTCCCAAGGCCGTTGGCCTCCTGATGCTGGGCATCTCCCTCGCCAATCTCATCATCCAGTTCCGGGGCAAGGCCAAGGAGGATGAGGCGCGGGCCGTGATCATCGGCGCCGAGGACAAGGTGGAGACCAAGGCCGACATCAAGCTCATGGGCATCATGCTCGGGCTGATGGTGGCCTATGCGCTCCTCTTCGACCATCTAGGGTACGCCCTCACGACCTTCACCGTGTTCCTGGCTGGCACCTTGGTCCTCGACCGCAAACATTTCGTGCGCGACCTCATCATCGCGTTCATCTCGAGCTTCGGGTTGCAGCTCGTCTTCGCGAAGCTGCTCAAGGTCGCATTGCCGGCGGGCCCTTTGAGCCTCATCGGTTTCTAGGGAGGAGACCCTCATGCTTCACAACCTCGCCCTGGGATTCAGCGTAGCGGGCACCCCATTCAATCTCCTGCTCGCCTTCATCGGCGTCCTCATGGGCACGCTCATCGGTGTCCTGCCAGGCATCGGGCCCATGACGGGCGTCGCGCTCCTGATTCCGCTCACCTTCGGCATGCCGCCCACTTCGGCCATCATCCTCATGGCGGGCATTTACTACGGCGCCATGTACGGCGGATCCACGACGTCGATTCTTGTGAACACACCTGGTGAATCCGCCAGCGTGGTCACGTGCCTCGACGGCTACGAAATGGCCAAGAAGGGCAGGGCGGGCCCGGCTCTCGCCGCCGCCGCCATCGGTTCCTTCATCGCCGGTACCTTCGCGACCCTGGCTCTCATGGCCTTCGGCCCGGTCCTCGCCAAGGTGGCCTTGCACTTCGGGCCGCCGGAATTCTTCGCGCTGATGGTCATGGGGCTCACTGTGGTCACGAGCCTGGCGGGCCGTTCCATGCTCAAGGCGCTCTTCGCGACCCTGTTCGGGCTTGCCATCGCCATGATCGGCATCGACCTGCAGAGCGCCGCACAGCGCTTCACCTTCGGCAACCCCGAACTCATGGACGGCGTGGAATTCCTGGTGGTCGCCATCGGCCTCTTCGCCCTCACGGAAGTCTTCATCAACATCTCCGAGATGAAACACGCCAAGGAGGTGACGACGGAGAAGATCCAGGGGGGCCTGTGGCTCACGAAGGAGGACTGGAAACGCTTCTGGCCCTCCTGCACGCGCGGCACCCTGTCGGGTTTCTTCGTGGGCGGCATCGCCGGCGCGGGAGCGGCCGTGGCCAGCTTCGTGTCCTACGGCATCGAGAAGCGCATGAGCAAGCACAAGGACGAACTGGGCAAGGGCGCCATCGAAGGCGTGACGGGCCCTGAGTCCGCCAACAACGCAGCCGCGGGCGGGTCGTTGATCCACCTGCTTTGCCTGGGCATTCCTGGTTCCGGCACCACCGCCATCATGCTGGGCGCCCTCATCATGCTCGGCCTGCAGCCCGGACCGCTGCTCTTCACGCAGCAGCCCGAATTCGTGTGGGGCCTCATCGCCAGCATGTACATCGGCAACGTGATGCTGCTGGTCCTGAACCTCCCTCTCGTGGGCATGTGGGTGAAGCTCCTCAAGGTGCCCGAATACCTGCTGACCCTGTTCATCATCATGTTCTCGTTCCTGGGCGTGTACACCATGAACAACAGCATCCAGGACCTGGTGATCATGGTGCTCTTCGGCATCATCGGTTACGGCATGAAGCGCGCGGACATCCCCGCCTCGCCTGTGATCCTGGGAATGGTGCTGGGCAAGCAGATGGAGGAGAAATTCAGGCAGTCCATGGTCATCTCCGATGGCAGCCTGTCCATCTTCTTTTCACGCCCCATTGCGCTGGCGTTGCTGGCATTGGCGGTCATTTCCATCACCAATCCCTACTGGAAGCACATCGGTGCCTTCGTGAAGGGCTTGTTCATGAAGCCGGAGGCAGATGCAGCCTGAGGTGCTGGATCCGCATCGCATGGACTCCGCCAGGGAAGTCGTGAAGGCTTCCCTGGCGGAAGTCCTGGCTGCCCGGGATCGACGGGTTGAATGGCAGAAATACCTTCTCGAGAGGGATGGGGCTTCCGTGCTGTCACTCACCTTGGTCTCACCGGGATCGGTGAAGGATTCCCCGGAGCGCCGTCGGCTTATGGATCGCATGGAGGCGGTCATGGCGGAGGCGCTGGGTAGCGCGGGGCTGAGAGTCCGCACACGGTTGAGGTTCGATGGCGTCACGGGGCCCGAGGCTGTGTGGTCGGTGGAATCAACAGCCGAAGCCCTCAAGCGGCTCGTCATGCGCGTCGAGACGGAAAAGCCCTGGGGTCGTCTGCTGGATGCCGATGTCATATTCTCCGGAGGAAATGGAGACCCGGCGGCTCTCAGCCGGACGAATCTCGGAGGTGAGACTCGACGCTGCCTGGTATGCGAAGAGGACGCTGGCGCGTGTATCCGCTTGCGCAGGCATGACCCACGAACGGTGGAAGAACTGGCTGAGAGGTTGATCCAGCAATTTGCGGAAAGCCCATGAACGCCCGGCTTGCAGGGGTGATTGGAGAGTTGGCAGTCGGCGCCCTCCTTACGGAAGCCGCGCTGGCTCCGAAGCCTGGGCTGGTAACGCCTAATTCCCGTGGAGCTCACATGGACATGGACTTTCCCATGTTCGTTGCCTCTGCAATGGCACTGAGACCCTGCTTCTCGGCCTGTGCGCAGGCGGGCATGGAGCCGGCATCGGCATTCTCAGGGAAACTGGAGACCCTTCGGCCCATCGGATTGGCCGGGGAAGCTGCGATGCGCCAGGCGACCGGAGGCGTGAATACTCACAAAGGCGCGATTTTTTGTCTGGGATTGCTGAGCGCCGGTTTGGCGAGCGTGCAGCGTGACACCACCACCAGATACGTGGGCGAGGCCGCCTGCGAGTGGGTGTCGGATTGCTGCGCAGGCCTCGTGGCGAGGGAGCTGGCAAAGCCCGGTGCCCGGCCTTCTGCCACGGCGGGAGAGTGGCTCTATAGCGAGCGAGGTGTGCGCGGTGCCAGGGGACAAGCGGAGGATGGCTATCCTCTGTTGAGCCGATTGATGCTGCCACTGTTGAGACGGAACCTTGCTCAGGACCTGATGCGGTTTTCCTACGCCTGCCTGGATGCCCTGCTGCTTTCCATGCGCGAACTGGAGGACAGCTGCCTGCTGGCGCGAGGGGGCAGCAAAGGCCTAGCCTTGGTTCAAGAAGGTGCAGACGAGGTGTTGAATCTTGGAGGCAGCAGTAGCGTGAAGGGGCGTCCAGCCCTCCGTGCCCTGGACAAGAGACTGTGCGAAGCCCGGCTGAGCCCAGGTGGATCCGCGGATCTCCTGGCAGCCGGGATCTTTTTGGCTCGGGCGGAACGTATCCTCGCTGCAAGGCAGCTGGAGCGTTTCATTGCTTGATCCTGCGGGCTATCCGTTCGCGTCCGATGTTTCGGTCACAGCCTTGGCCGCGGTTCTGTTGAGGAACCAGAACGCCAGAGGTAACGCGACGGCCACGGCGATCGATGCACCAATCACGACACCTGTCCCAAGCGGGAAATGCTTTTCGATGGCCCGATCCTCAAGCACCATGCGTGCCGCGGTATAGGCGATGGCGCAGGCGCCGACGTGCACCAGCCAGCGCGCCTTGTCGATGAGCATGGAGATGAATCCGCCGGTGGTCATGAGGAGCGGCATGCTGAGGAGGAGGCCGGCGATGAGAAGAAGAATGGATCCATGGGCGGATCCCGCCACGGCGATCACATTATCCACACTCATCATGAAATCCGCGGCGAGGATGAGCACCAGGGCTTCTCGCAGGTTGGACGCCTGTTTGGAGTGGCCCGCTGCCTCCTCGGCTCCTGCGTCGAGTTTGAGGAGTTTGTAGACCACCCACACGAGGACCAAGCCACCGATGGCGGAGAGGTAAGGGATGAGCATGAGCAGAGTGGCGATGGATGTGAGGATGATCCTGAGCAGGATGGCGAGCCCGCCTCCAGCGATGAGCGCCCACTTGCGCTGGTTCCGGGGCAGGGAAGCGGCCGCCATGCCGATGACGATCGCATTGTCCCCGGAGAGCGCGATGTCGATGAGCGTGATGTTCAAAAACCTCACTACGAAGTCCCAGTTCAACGCGTGCATCTTCAGATCTCCACGGGAAATGAACCGTGATCGGCGAGACTGCGGGAAGCGCTACGATGCCTCGCGGAATCTGCGCTGCCCGCATCCGGTGGAACACGGATTCACGGAATATCGAGGGCTACCAAAGTGTGGAATCCACCCCGAGGGCTGTCTGTAAGCGCGGCCATGATTTGCGCGTAGGTATCCGTCCTACAGGGATCCGGTCCTCTCGAAGTCACTCGCCCAATGGTTTTTCCCTGAGCATCCGCTCCAGGAAGAAACCCCCGGCCACGAGTCCGCCGCCGAAGAGGAGGAGGTGCACGAACCACAGTGCCGGAGAGTTCATGGCCACGAACTGGAAATAGAATGTGTAGAGATTGATGAGCAGGAAGGTGAAGCCGTAGCTGCGCAGCACGCGCAGGCCCGTGCGCGCAGCCAGGACCACACCAACCACGGAGACGCCCGCCCAGAGGAGCGTGAACAGCAGGCGCTGCTTGTCGTCGCCGCCCCACCGGTTCACGTCATCGAACCAGCCGAACACGGACAGGAACCAGAGAGCCAGATGGAGATCCAGCAGGCCCAGGTGCAGGTAGACCCGCGCGAAACTCTGCCAGGATTTCGGCACGAACCGCGCGTGGACCCAGGCTACCGCGAGATAAACAACGCCAGCGGCGAGAAAGCGGGCCGGATAGGTCATGCCCAGCCACCAGGCCCCCCACTCGGAAGCGTAGCCGGTCTCGCCGCCGAACCAGAGGAAGGCCTGCACACCCGCGAGAATCAGCAGCAACCGGTTGCGGAGAGCATAGGCCAGCACCGTGGCGAGCACGCAGAGGATCCCCACCAGCGCGGGCCAATTCTTCGAACCCGTGGAGTGGTGGATGGCGAGGGCCGTTACGAGACCCTGCAGCGCCATGCCGCCCAGGAGTTCGAGGGTCGCGCCGGTCTGGACCATGGCCTTCCGGTGTCCCAGGTACCATCCCAAACCCGTCAATGCCAATGCGAGAAGCGCCTGACCACCCTCGATGGCCGCCCATTTCCCGGCGTGGTCGTGCACGAGGATCGCGAGGCCCGCGGCCACGGCCACCGCGCCCAGGATCGTGAACCAGCGCGCCAGCACGCCGAGATCCACGGGACCCGCCACATAGCGCGAACCGATCTGCGCGCGAGCTTCGGGTGTGATGATCTTCTCTTCCGACAGGCGATCCAATTCCGCCTGGATGCGCCGGTGCAGGACTTCGGGCTTCATGATCGCACTCCCTGCAGTCTCTTCGCGAACCACTCGAAACCAGCACCGAAGGCGAAGAGCAGCGCTCCACCGATCAGGAAGAACAGCCCTTTATCGAGGTCGTCCCAGAAACCTTCGAAGTAGCGCGTGAAGAGGTTGAGACCCACGGCCGTGACGCCGAAGGCCACCAGCACGGCACTTTTCTCCGTCGCGCCGAGAACGATCTGGAGGAGCCCCGCGGCAAATGCCGCGCACACCCACGGCAGCGCGGTGCGGTGGGAATCCACCGTCAGAATCAAGAGAGCAAGATTCAAATAGATCAATCCCACGGACAGCCAGACGGTGTCGAAGCCAGTGGGGCAGGGGATCTTCCCGCGCCGCTGCAGGATGCCGAAGGCCGCCGCGCAGGCCGCTGCCACGGACATCATCACGGGGTCCTGGATTTCCAGCACGTACGAGGATTGCCCTTCCATGGCGTGCCAACTGCCAAGCCAATGGAAGAGGCACAGCACGGCGAGCACCAGCAGAAAGCTGTTCCGGAAGACGTAGGCCAGCAGGATCGCAACGGGGACGACGATGAGTCCGACCACCGCGAGTGTCGGTCCCAGCTCCATATTGGCGGCTACGCAGGCCGCGAATCCGCCGCCGATCAGCGCGAAGAGGCCGATGGCCAGCACGGCCCGGGAGGACTGCTGGTAGCGGGCCAGCGGGTCCTTGGCCAGCTTGATTCCCCAGGTGAAGAGCGCCGCGGCGACGAAGAACGACTCCACCGCACCGAAGGTCAGCGAATCGCTCACGAAACCCACGAAGCCCAGCAGGCCGAATCCCGCGATCAATGCGCCCATCACGGCCAGGTACTTGGCGAGCACGCCGATGCCGAACCCGCTCGTGTCGTAGCGCTTCCGAAGCAGACTCGCCACCTCGTCCGACACGAATCCATCCACCTGCCAGAGCGAGACGTCCTGGGCCAGGCGTTGCTTGACTGCGCGTGAAGTCATGGGGCTTCCCTCATCTCAATGAACAGGGATGGAGAGAAAATCATAGTCGGATAATTTCCGGTTCGCGAGTTGCATGGAACACGGATTGATTTCTTGAAACGAGAAGGGAGCCTCGCGGCTCCCTTCTCGTTTCGATCGTGATTGGATCTAGGCTTCCAGGGCCTTCTTGCGGGCTTCGACGACCTTGTCGGCGTCGCGGCCTTCCAGTTCCTGCAGGTGGTGGAAGGCCCAGGTGAAGGAGCCCACGCCCATGGTCTGGGAGCGGAGTTCGATGATCACGTCCTGCATTTCGCTCTGGGGCAGGTAGGCGTTCACCACGTCCCAGCCGGGCCAGCCGGGCTTGGCGTCGAAGCCGAGGACCTGGCCGCCGCGGTGGCCGGTGACCAGGCGCTGTGCCTTCGAGGTGTGCTCGCTGGGTACGGAGATCTGGATCTCCAGGATGGGTTCCAGGAGTACGGGATTGCACTGGGGCAGGCCTTCCTGCATGCCGATGCGGGCCGCGGTCTTGAAGGCCATTTCGGAGGAATCCACGTCGTGGTAGCTGCCGAAGTAGAGGCAGACCTGCAGGTCGACCACGGGGAAGCCCAGAATGCCCTGCTTGCAGTAGTCGATGACGCCGTCTTCCACGGCCGGGATGAAGTTGCGGGGCACCACGCCGCCCACGATCTCTTCCGTGAACTTCACGCCTTCGCCGCGGGGCAGGGGCTTGATGCGGAAGTAGACATCGCCGAACTGGCCATGGCCGCCGGTCTGCCGCTTGTGGCGGCCGTGCACTTCGCAGCCCTTCTTGATGGTTTCGCGGTAGGGCACCTGGGGCTTCTCGGCCTTCACTTCCACGTTGTACTTGGTCCGCAAGCGTTCCACGGCATTCTTCAGGTGGATCTCGCCACGGCCCCAGAGCACGCGTTCCTGGGTCTCCTGGTTCTGTTCGAGGGCGAAGGAGGGATCTTCTTCCACGAGTTTGGCCAGCGCGGTGGAGAGCTTCACTTCGTCGCCGGACTTGAGGGTGTGGAGTGCGAAGGCGGTCATGGGCTGGAGGGTTTCCACCCAGCCGATCTCCGGGGCGGTACCATTCTCCACCAGCACGTCGCCGGTCTTGATGGGTTCCATGCGGCCCAGGGCGGCGATCTCGCCCATGACGGCCTTGGCCAGCTTGTCCTGCTTGCCGCCGAAAATCTTGGTGAGGGCCGCGGGGCGCACGCCGTTGTAGCTGTGGCCTTCGGTGAATTCACCGCGCCAGACGCGAATCCAGGACTGCTTGCCGATGTGCTGCGCCTGCTGGGTCTTGAAGACCTGGGCCAGGGGCTCGTTGCTGCCGTTGAGGGAGATGTTGAGGCGCTTGGCCGTGGTCTGGGGTTCAGCCGTTTCATGGCGGAGGATTTTCAGAAGGCGCAGAACGCCGCCGTCCTTTTCCGCGGAGCCCAGGAGCACCGGGACGATGGCGTCTTCCTGGAAACCCTTGGTGAGTACGGTGTAGATCTCCTCAAGGCTCGGAATCTTCTCATCCAGCAGCTCTTCCATGAGCCGGTCGTCCAGGCCGCAGATGGCTTCCAGGGTCTCCTGGCGGGCGATGGCCACGTCATCCTTCATGTCCGCGGGGACGTCGATGCGGGTGTCCTCGTGGCCGGGATCGAACTTGTAGGCGCGCTCGCTGATGAGGTCCACGAAGCCATTGATGACGCCGCCTTCCACGATGGGCAGGTGGCGCAGCACGAGGGGCTTCTCGGAATACTGCTGCAGGGCTGTGATGGTCTCGCGGATCTTGGCGACATCGGTGACGAGGTCGACCTTGTTGAGGAACAGGACGTGGGGAATGAGTCGGTCGTCCAGGAAACGCAGGACGGAGGAGGCCATGATGGCGCGGTTGGGATCGGGTTCGCAGACGACCACAGCAGCGTCCACGACCATCAACGCGTTCATGGCTTCCTGGAAGAATTCCACGGAGCCGGGGCAGTCCAGGAAGGACCAGGTTTCACCGATGAACGTGGTGCAGGCAGCGCTGGCTTCCACGCTCATCTGCCGGGCCTTGGCTTCGGGGGACGGATCGCCGACGGTGGATCCCTCCTTCACGCTGCCCTTGCGGGGAATGGCCTTGGTGGTGAAGAGCAGGCTTTCCAGCAACGAGGTCTTGCCGGCCGTGTAGGGGCCCACAAGGGCCGCGACGCGAGGGGCAGAGGGGGTCTTCGGCACGATCTTCTCCTTGTACGAACAGTGATTCACACGGATGTCACAAGCGCATCACGCCAGTTTTCCGCTCCAGGCGCCTTCTGGCAACCAAAAAACGCGGAGGGGAACCCTCATCCTACCTGCCCTGCGTTATTTTCTCACTCTGAACGGGAGAAGGGATCGTGGATCTCAGGTCCCGCCAGGGCCCTTGCAAACCAGGCGTCCAGGTCCGGAATGGAGTCCATGATGGCGTCGGCTCCGGCCTGCTTCAGTTCCTCTCGTTTCCCGTAGCCCCAGCGCGCGCCGAGAGTCTTCAGGCCGTGGGCTTGGCCGCCCCGGATATCGTCCGCCCGGTCGCCGATCATCCAGCCGCCGGATTCCAGGCTGCCATCCCTTGCGAGGCCTTCCATGAGTTCACTCTTGGGTTTCCAGCCTTCCCCGGGCTGGAGCCCCACGACCTGGTCGAAGATCAGGTAGAGATCGAAGTGATGGACCGCTCTCCGGGCGTGGATCGCTGGCTGGCCGCTGACCAAAAACAGCCGGTGGCCTTGCCGCTTCAATCGTTCCAGCATGATGTGCGCGCCCTGCTGGACCTTCTGGGCGAAGAGGCCTTCCTCGCCGAAGTAGTCCCAGAACAGGGATTGAGCCGATTCGAGGCGGGACTGGTCCGGAAGGCCCAGCAACTCCGTGAACAGCAGGGCCGGGTCGCGGCCCACAAAGGGCGCGATCCGGTCCCGGGTGGGGTTCGGGATCCCGAACTGGGTACAGACCACACCCAGGCCGTTCTGGATGCCTTCCATGGGATCCAGGAGGGTTCCATCCAGATCAAAGCAGAGGTTCGTCATCGGAGGATCTCCTCCGCGCAGAACGGTATGTGCTCAGTACCGGTAGGCCTTGATGCACTCGTTGATGAACTGAATGGCGGCTTCCCGACCTTCCCATCCCCCGCTCTGCACGTCCTTGGATTCCAAGTTTTTATAGGTGAGGAAGAAATGCTCCACTTCCCGCAGCATGTGCGGGGGCAGATCGCCCAGCTCATTGACATGCATATAGTTGGGGTCGTTGACCGCCACGCTGAGGATCTTGTCATCCTGTCCCTTGTCATCATGCATCTTTAGGATGCCGATGGGTTTCGCTTCTATGACAACCCCGGGGTAGGTGGCGCCGACAATGAGCACCAGGATGTCGCAGGGGTCGCCATCGGGCGCCAGGGTGTGCGGGATGAACCCGTATTCCGCCGGATAGTGGATGGGGGAATAGAGCACCCGATCCACCTTCACCAGACTCGTGACGTGATCGATCTCGTATTTCACGCGGGAACCGTATGGGATTTCCACGACGGCATTGACGATTTCAGGGGCCTTTTTACCTGGGCCGATCATATGCAGGGACATGCGGACTCCAAACGAACCTCATGATGGCATGAAACCCGCACCATGACTAATCCGGAGCCTGTGCAGCAATGCACGGGTGATCCCATCTGGTGTCCGTCCTTTCTCAGATGCAAAGCGGAACCACGAATTACACGAATACGCGCTACGCGCACGAATCGCGCGAATGCATAACCATTGGCCACGGAGTAAGGCCCTCCGGGGCGAATGCCCCGCGCCATCGGCGCGCTTCTCGGAGCGGCAGAGCAGACGGCTTTCAAGGCCGTTCGCTCTGCCGCTCCGAGAAGGGAGGGCCGGGAACTGGCTTTTTCGCGAGATTCGTTAGGCCGAATGGCCCTTCGTGAGATTCGTGGTTACCGCTTTTTTAGACTGAGCTTGATAGGCATCAAGACAGTTCTACGAGCTGCCCACCAAGTACTGCCGCAGCACGGATCGCACATCCTCCTGGGATTCCTGGTCCATGGCCAGAGCCAGTGCCTCCCGGGCTTCCCGCGTATTGATGGCCGCGAGCGATTTCGCCGCGGCAAGCCGGATCGCGGTCGTTTCTCGGCCGCCCAGGAAACCCTTCTTCTTGAACAGGTCCAGCAGGGGCTCGATGGCATCGGGAGCGGCGATGAGGCCCAGCACTTCCACGGCCCGCAGGCGGATGCGCGCGGTTTCCTCGGTGTTGCTCTTGGCGCTCTGGAGCAAGGTCGCGATGGCCCTGATGGCCCCGGGGGACTTGAGTTCACCCAAGGTGGCCAGGCAATCGAGCTGGGTGCCGGGCTCGGTCTTGGGCAGTAGGTCCGCGATGGCGGCGGAGGCTTCTTCGGGATCGCCCAGCAGCGCCGAAGCCTGGATGGCGGCGCGGCGCACACGGGCGTCCCGGTGTCCCAGGGCCAGGGCCACATCCTCGAAGGCAGCCTTGTGGTTGATTTCGCCCAGCAGCATCACGGCGTTGCGCACCATGTACCACTGCGGGGAAGCCAGCGTCTCCCGCAGGGCGGGCACGGCGTTCCGGCCGATGGCCCGCACGCCGCCGAGAATCTGCTGGCGGCGGGTCTTGTCCTCTTCCACCTCGAGGCAGGCCACGAGGTATTCCGCCGCGGGGCGCCCCATCAGCGACAGCAGCGAGTGCAACTGGTGGATGGGCACGAGGGATTCGCGCTGATGCAGCATCTCCGCCAGCGTCGCCATGTTGGTGGGGCTCGCGAGGCGCGTGAGCAGATCGCGCACGGCCTGGGCCTTCCAGGGTGGCGTGTCCACCTTGGCCAGCGCGAATTCCGCCAGGGCGAGCATCTCCTTGTAGATGGCCTCGAACTGCTGCTTGCGGATCCAGTGGCCCAGCAGCGCTTCCATGGCCTGGCAGCTCCAGAGCAGCGCCTGCTGATCGTTCTCAGCGTCGATGTGACCGTGCAGTGTGCTGAGCAGCCGGGCTTCCATCTCCTGGGGTAGGCCGGGGTCCTGGAGGCATTCCGCCAGGTCCGCGACGATCTCCGCCGCGTGGCGCCGCCGGTTCACCTGGGGGCTGGCGAAGCCCGTCTCCAGCTGATTGAGGAGATCCTTCACGCCATCCAGCCGCTTGCCGTGCAGCAGCTGGCGGTTGAGGATCATGACCTGGTGTGCGTCGAGTTCGAAGACGCCGCGGTCCATGAGGCTCATCTGCAGCTTTGTGTCCGTGCCGTGGCACTCCCAGAGGATGGCGTCCTTGAGGGCATCCAGATCCTGGATATCCCAGCCCTCGAACTGCAACCGCCCGCGGATGGCTTCCAGCGATAGTTCCCGGTCCTTCACGCACTGCAGCAGGCCCGAGACCAGGAGGGCCAGCTCGAACTTGGAGGACTTCTTCTGGAGATGCACTTCCGCCACGGACTGGGCGAGGAGTTCTGGTCCCAGGTAATCCAAGGCCCGGCGAAGTGCCTGCTCCTCGGCCGGGAAGGAGGGAAGGCCCAGCAGGACGGCACCCTGCACCATGGGCTCCAGGCCCGAAAGCGCCGACCGAAGCGCGTTCCGGAGGGTGATGGGATCCATGCGCCCGAGGCTGAGCTGTTCTCCGGTGCCGATCACCGAGGAGAAATCAGGCACCAGGAAGCCACTATTGACGATGGTTTCGCGCTGTTCCGAGGACCACGGCGAGGTGACGCTGGGCTTGGGCGGCACGCCGGTCATCTGCACGATGGCGCTGAAGAGGGTCCGCAGATCCACGGCCAGCGCGGCCGGGGAAGGGGGTTGCGGTGGTGGCGGAGGAGGAGGCGGTTCCGGCGGCGGAGGCGCCGGGAACATGTCCTCCAGAATCTGCGCGTAGGTCTCGTGGAGTACGGGTTCTGGCGCGGGCACGGCTGCGGCTGCCGGAGCCGGTTCATCCAGCTCGATGAAGGGATCGGTGATGGAATCCAGGTTCAGGTCCAGGGGCTCCACTTCCACTTCCGGCGCGGGTTTGGGCAGAGCGATGCGCTCCGGCGGATCCAGGTCCATGATCTTGAGATTCGCGCCTTCGGGCAGGAGGCTGCGGGATCCGCCCATTTCCTGAAGCCGCTGGGGACGCAGCTGGAGCGCAAAGAAGAGCAGCTGCAGTTCGTCCTGGTCCAGCCCCTCGTAGAAAGCCACACCGCCGATGCCGCGGGCGTCCATCTCCTTCGACAGGGCCTGGGTCGCGTTGGGAGCGCCTTCCACCAGCTTGCCCTGGTGCCAGAGCCGGCCCCGGGAACTGGTGAGGATGATGGGACTTTCCTTCTTGAGGAGGTCCCTCAGCATGATGTGGGCGGCTTCCACGGACTGTACGGCCTGGGGATGATCCTGGGCATAGTGCATCTGCGCCTTGAGGGCGCGATACAGGAGCTCGGCCAAGGGGGTCAGTGAGGGGTGGATCAGCATCTCATCCTATCTTAGTCGGAGGCGGGCAAACGGAGGTGCACCTTTGTGCCGTGGTCCACCTGGCTTTCTAGGTAGAGGAGCCCCCCGTGGGCGACCAGGATCCGGTGGCTGACCGCCAGGCCAAGCCCCGTGCCGCCTCCGAAGGTGCTGTAGAAGGGATCGAAGATGCGGGAGAGATCCTCGGCGGGGATCCCGCAGCCGTTGTCTTCCAGGATCAGCTGCCAATGCCGGGCGCCGTCGACGGTTTCCAGTCGGCCGTGGACCTGGAGCTTCGGATGCTCGCAGTCGTCCATGGCCTTGACCGCGTTCTGGAGGAGGTTCGTGGCCACCTGCCTCAGCAGGTCCGGATCCGCGGCCCAGGTGGCCTCGGTCGGGACGCGGTTCTCCCAGGCCACCGATTCCGGCAGCCCTGCGGTCTTCCGGGCATCCTCCCAGAAGGTGCGGAGACGGATCACCGCGGGTTTCGGCACCAGGTCGCGGCTGAAGGTCAAGGTGTTGGTGACGAGCAGGTTCAGGCGCTGGACACTGTCCTGGAGCCGCGTGGCGAGATCCAGCTGGGCGGGCTGGGGCTGGAGGTCCTCCACGAGCATTCCGGCATAAAGGGCGAGGCTGCCCAGGGGGTTGCGGATCTCGTGGGCGAGTTCCGCGGCCATGAGACCCATGGCCTGCAACCGCTCCTCGCGATTGGCCTGCTGGGCGCGCAGATGGGCTTCCGTGACGTCCCGCAGGGTGATGATCTGACCGGAGGTGGTCGGGCGGTTCTCCTGTTCCATGAAGTGTTCCCGGCCTTCTGCATCGCGGAAGTGCCGGAGGCCTGTGGGTGCGCTCACCTCCCAGGGAGCAGGGCCATCCAGGAAATTCCCCTTCAAGCCCTCGGGGCGGTTGGAGAAGCGCAGTTCGCCATCGTCTCCCACCACCCACAGCGCGAAGGGCACGGCCTCGATGACCGCCTGCAGTTCCCCCTGCAAGCGCGCCAATTGGAGCTGCAGCGCTTCGTAGCGCGCCTCCAGCTGTTCCGAGGCCGCCGTGAAGGCCGCGAAGGCTTCCATCAATTGCTGGGGAGCGGGCGCGATCGTCACGGCGCCGCCTGCGGACGACCTGGAGTGGCCAAGATCTGGCTGAGGACTTCGCGGTCCTTGTTTCTCGGTTCTTCATCCACCAGCTTCCGCAAGGCTTCAACGGCCTGGGGGGTGCCGATGGACATGAGTGCCCGGGCCGCGGCGGACCGGAGCTCGATGGACTCCGAGGTGCTGAATATCCGCCCCTTGCGCCGGATGAGCTCCACCAGGGCGGGGATCGCCGAGGGGTTTCCGATGTGGCCCAGGGTCTCCACGGTCTTGATGCGCATCCGCTCGTTGGTGCTGGGATTCCGCGCGAAATCCGCCAGGGGGAAGACCGCCAGGCCCGACTGTACCTGGCCCAGGCCGAAGAGGATCTCGATCTGCGTATCCGGATCCGTGGTGGGGAAGATGGGCAGGAGGTGGCTCGCGCAGGCCGGTCCACCCAGTTTCCACAGCGCGCGCACGGCGGCGCGCCGCACGCGGCCGTCTCCGTTATGCAGGCACCGCGCTACCTCGTTCAACATTCCCGCGTCGCCCATTTCGCCCAGGAGGTTGAGGGTGTTGCGGACCAGATACCACGTGGGAGAGTTCAGCGTCTCCTTGAGGCTCTCGATGGCCAAAGGCCCCAGGGCCCGGATGAGGTCCAGGAGACGGCCCCGGCGCTTGCGCTCCGGCTCCTCGCCCAGGATGCGGACCAGCTCGTTGGCGCCGGTTTCGCCGAGGAATTCGAAGTAGGGCTCGAACACCGAAAGCACGGCTTCGGGCTCGGCCTGGTGCAGGGCTTCCACCGCCCTCGCGATGGCGTCGGGGCTGGTGAGCCGGGTCGAGAGACGCACCAGGGACTGGCTCCGGAACTCCTGGTTCTCGTCCAGGAAGGCCAGCAGGCCCTGCAATTCCTGGATCAGGCCCTGGGATTGCGCAATTTCTCCGCGCTGCAGGAAGCCCTTCAGCACCGATTCCAGGCCCTCTTCCGTGCTGCGGTGGATGTGCGGTACGGGCTCCCAGCCGAAGTGTCCCTTCAGGCCATCGAGGATGGGGCCTTCCGCCTCCATGGGGAAATCCGGCTCGGTGATCCAGTGCGTGACGCCCGCCAGGGTCTGGGCCGCGGCTTCCCGGGGATGGGGCGCCTCATCGGTCAAGGTGGAGAGAATGATCTCCAGGACCCGCAGGAGGGGCTCGGTGCGGCCCTGCTTGAGCAGATCCCGCAGGAAGTTGAGGCGCTGCTCCAGCGTCAGGTCCCAGAGCCGGCGCTCGTGGATGGCCCGCCGGATCTTCTCCTCCATGGACTGGTTGTCCCATTCGAGCTGGCGCAGCAGATCCGAGAACTGCCCCGCGCCGAGGCCTTGGGCGCGGATGGCCGCATCGAGGCTCGCCATCATGGCCTGTTTCTGGGACGAGGCGCTGAGGATCTCGTAGAGCGCTTCCTTGAGATCCTGCCAGACGATGCCCCTGGACAGCAGGCCCACGGCCGCCTGGGCCACCACCTCCGGCGCCAGGGCCTGGAAGCCCATGGGCAGCCCCGTGGGGGCCGGGGGCAGGCTGTTGATGCCTTTCACGATGGAGAGCTGACTTTCCCCAGGAAGCCCGTGCATGGCCTGGCGCAGGGATTCCATCTGGTTGGCGGTGGGGAAGCCGGGACCCCAGCCCGCTCCTTCTGCGACGGGACCAAGACCGCTGAGATTGGCGGGCGGGATGAAGCCCAGGAAACCGTCCTGCAAGGTCATGAGGAGGCCCTGCGTCACTGCGGCGAGCTGCTGCTTCCAGAGATCGAGGGCTTCGGCGATATCGATGGCGAGGGGTTCTGGGCCGGAATCGCTGCGGTTATCCTGCGCAGCCCCGCGACCGTCCATTCCAGCGCCAGCACCGATGCCCACGCCACCGTCTGCGCCTTTCCCAGCGCCAGCGCCTGGTCCTTCAGCTCCAGCGCCACCAGCGATGGGCACCATGGCGGGAGCCTTGGCATTCTTGTCGTCCTCGCCGCCTTCCCCTTCGCGCACCTCCCGGTACTGGGTCTGGCTCAGGGAGATGAAGCGCAGGTTCTTGCCCGCGAGCACCTTCGCCACACCGCCCATTTCCTCGAGCTTGGCAGGCTTCAGGATGAGGACTTCCAGCATGGTCAGCAGCTCTTCGGGCGGCGCACCGCGCTGGATGATGAAGCCCGCGATCTGGCGCTCCGTGAGCTGGCGGATCAGCGCGGTGAGGTGCAGGCTGTTGCCCTCCACGGGGGCTCCGTCCACGAAGGCTTTGCCCGCGGAGGCGGCCATCTGCAGCTCGGGCCGTTCCTTGAGCCAGTCGCCCACGGCGCTAGTCAGGTTCTGCAGTGCCTCCTGGGCACGGGGATGGACCGCGGTGTACATCTGCAGAGCCTTGATGGCCATCTGCAGCGTCTGGGCCAGTTCCAGGAATGTGCTCACGGAAGGGTTTCCTCCATCGGCTCGTTCCACTCGCGACGCAGTTGGTGGTAATGGCGTTCCAGGAATTTCATGCGCGATTCGGCCTCCTTCCGGGCCGGCGCGGTGTTCATGCTGGTGACGATCTCCCGAGCCAGGCCGAGCCAGTTTTCTCCGCGCTCGAGGATGGCTGCCGTGGTGATGGGCTGGAAGGCGCCCGCGATGCAGACGTAGTGCACGAGGCTGGCGGCGCCGATCTTGCTGAGCTTGTCGGCGTCCCACAGGCATGCGGTCTCGATGGGTTCGAGCTGTTTCGTGAGCTTGAGACCCACGTGATGTTCGATGGCGTGGCGGACGGCCGCGATCTTGCTGGTGGGGAAATCCGTGCCCTCGAGGATGGCGGGAACCAGCTCCGAAGCCTCCCGGGCGTGGGCATCGTGAGCCTTGGCTTCCTTGTAGTGCTTGGTGCAGTCGTGGAGCCAGGCCGCGCACTCGACGATCTCGAGGTCGGCGCCGACCTTGGGCGCCAGCCATCGGGCGATCTTCACGGCCGCCAGGGTGTGCTCGAACCGGTAGTCGAACACGGGGTGGAGCTTTCCGCCATTTTCCCGGGTCGTGCCCCAGATCCGTATCGCGTCTGGTTCCGTATGGGCCCTAAGGGCTTCCTCGCACGCTTTCCGCCATGGTCTGGGATTCGAGGCACCCACTCGTAAACTCCTTCTCCCTTGGATTCCGACCATTGTATGCGAGTGCATCGCCTGCGGTTTTATCAAACTCGCTCGCAGCACCAAGTTTGATGGATTTTTAAGGCTTCGCGGGAAGGCCCTGGAGGCCTGAATTCTCCAGGGGAGGTTGAGTCCAACAAGTGCTGTTCAATCAAAACGGCCATCATTGGAAAGGTTGTATAAGAAAATACCGGCCTGTCGAAATTCCCCGGTGGATTCCGACGGGAGGTTCCTACACCATTCCTCCACCCATCCGCAACTCAAGGAGACATCCATGACCATCGTCCTGAACGGGTCCCAGCTCACCCTCGAGCAGCTGGTCCGCATCGCACGGCATGGCGAAAAGGTGGAACTGGCTCCCGAGGCCAAGGAGCGCATCAACGTCTGCCGCGCCATGCTCGAAGATAAGGTGAAGGCCCGGGAGATCATGTACGGCGTGAACACCGGCATCGGCGAATTCTCCGAGAAGGTGCTTAACGACGAACAGGTGGAACAGTTCCAACGCTACCTCATCTACAACCACGCCGCGGGCATCGGCGATCCCGTGCCCATCGAGCAGGTGCGCGCCGCCATGGCGGGCCGCATCAACGTGCACGTGCACGGCAATTCCGGCTGCCGTCTGGTCATCACCCAGACCTTCGTGGACATGCTGAACAAGGGCGTAACGCCGGTGGTGTGCCAGAAGGGCTCCGTGGGCGCCTGCGGTGACCTCGCGCCCATGAGCCAGATCGCGCTGTTGCTGATGGGCGAGGGCGAAGCCTTCTACCAGGGCGAGCGCCTGCCCGGCAAGATCGCGCTGGAGAAGGCTGGCATTCCGGTACCGGGCCTCCAGGCGCGCGACGGACTTGCGGCCATCAATGGCTCGAACCTGCTCACCGCCATGAGCGCACTCGCTCTCTTCGACATGAACCGTTGGCTCAAACAGGCGGAGATCGCTTGCGCGATGAGCCTGGAATCCTTGATGGCGAACCTGAAGCCCTACGACAGCCGCATCCACACCATCCGCGGCTTCAAGGGCGCCGTGCGCAGCGCCGCGGCCATCCTGAAGTGCATCCAGGGCAGCGATCTGCAGACCGGGAAGATCAAGACCAAGGTGCAGGATGCCTA
>DCFP01000061.1:0-17910 GCA_002319925.1 Holophagaceae bacterium UBA1801
GTAATCAGCAGGTCGACGGTTCAAATCCGCCAGTTGGCTCCAAATGGCCCCTCGGGGCCATTTTTATTGGAGCCAACCGCCGGACTCGAACCGGCGACACGGTGGGCAAGCCACTTGATTCGGGTCGTTCCGCCCCTCACCTCTTCGGGGTGGCAAACGGTTTCGCCGATTCCGTCCTATTCGCCTTTGGCGAATGGTGGCGCCCGTGTCGGGTGTAGCCCACCAGGTTCGGGTTCTACCGATGATCGAAAAGAACCCTAGAACTCTTTCCCCGATACAAACGGCACCTCCCCACTCGCAGCCGGATCCTTGTTCACTTCGCGATACGACGATGCCAAGTGCCCTTGACGCTGCGAGCCCCGCGCGATTCTGAACGGCCCGGTGTCTGTTACGGCTGAGCCACCTCTACGGTGAAAGTCGTCTTCGCGATTTCCTTGCCCTCTCCATCCAATACCGTCGCCGTCCATTCACCTCCGTCGCCGGCACGGAACGTGCGATAGGCATTCGTTCGGTAGGGGGTGTGCGGCACTTTCAACTCCTGCTTGTAGACCTGCTTGCCGTTTTTCTCGAAGACAACGGTGATGTGATCACCCACGCCATTCACTCGGGTCCAGACCCAGAGCCTCGCACCTGGCGCGATCTTGAACGTGGTCGCTGCCCCCTGCAATTCCGTTTTCTCTACGGAAGTTCCCACCTTCACTTCGGTGGACGTTGCCTCCGTGGCTCGAAGTGGAGCAAAAGTTGCTGAGATCAGCAGGGCAACGACAGCGGCGGGCAGAATCTTGATGCGCATGATGCACTCCATTGCGGGATTGAAAAGAATGGCACAGACAGACTCGGATGAAGAGATTTGACTAAGTCCATTTGATGACGCATCTCCCGCGTCGCGCACAATCCACGGCCTGAAAGGGCCGAGATGGCTGCATGCGTTTTCTGCGCGCAGAGAAGCACCATGCGAATTTCATGAACTGATTTCCGGGGACACATCCTCCTGGGTCCCAAAAAAGTTGGGCACCTTTTCACGCGTTTCCGCATTCCCCCAGTAACACCAACATCCTTACAAGGATTAGGGAGGCTTCATGTCGGACCTTTACCTGGGTGTGTTGATTGTCATCGGTGCCATGACACTCATCTTCTTTGGGCCCGAGTTGTGGAAATCCGTGAGCAGAAAGTTCCTGCGCTCCCGTCGGCGAGCCCATCGGTCACGGGCGATGCTGAAGAAGGGCATCCGGGTCCGCAGCCGAAAGATCAGCGTCATCGGTAGTTTCGCACACTGAATTTCTTGAAAATCTAAATCAGTCCTGGATGGAGTTGCGACAATCGTGCTCCATTGAGGGGCTCTCTGCGCAACCGCATCATTGCTTCGTTTGCTCGAATTGAGAACCTTGAATCCGCGCCCTCGTTCCTGTGAACGAGGGTTTTTTTATCAAACAATTCCATGAATGTGGGAATCGATTACACGCGGTGAGCCCTGCATTCGATTGGAAGAGCCATGCCACCAGGATCAGCTTCACCTGAAATCGTTATCTGCCCATGGTCCTCGCGCGGTTCGATCAACACACCATCAACCACCCCGCCGAGTGGCCATGAGCCCCCAGATCATGCACCCACGGATCGGCCGGGCTTTCTCTGCGGTTCGACCCGCTGGTTCCACTGATCACCTCATGCATCACCCATGAACGCCGAATGGGCTTACGTTGATTCCGCAACGGCGAATTCATCCGCCTTGCACACACGGAGAAGACCATGAACGAATCCAAGCCCACGCGAACCGAGGAATTCCGCCTGGAAGGCGGGAAGGTGCTGGACAAGGTGAAGGAGGTCATCCACGCAGGCAACGTGCGCCGCATCATCCTGAAGAACGAAGAGGGAAAAGTCTACATGGAGATCCCTCTGACCTGGGGCCTCGTGGGCGCAGCGCTGCTGCCGGTCCTGGCCGCCGTGGGCGCCCTTGCAGCGGTCGTCACGCGCATGGTTATCGCTGTGGAAAAGATCGAGGATTGAATTCCGGCACTGGGCCACTATCCAAATCCACCCATTGTCAGGAAGGCGATTGCATCGAGCCTCGCCTCTAATTGAATTTCACCTTCTTCCCGGCGCTGCATCCAAATGCCAACGACCCTCGGTTCCCCACGAACCCGGCTGTTACATTGATGGCAATCGCTGAAGGAGGCTGTTCCGTGCCAAGGCTCACCGATCCGCTGGAAGTGAAGTCCCTCAAGCTCCGTAACCGCTTGGTGATGGCGCCCATGGTGACAGGCTTGGCCATCGATCACAGTCCCAGCAAGGCCCAGATCGCCTGGTACACGGAACATGCCAAGAAGGGCCTGGGGCTGGTGATCGTCGAATCCTGCGGCATCGACCCCAACGCGATCATCATGCCCAACATGCTCGGCATCTGGGACGACCGCTTCATCCCGGGCCTGACCCATTTGTCCAGCGCCATCCATGCCGAGGGCGTGCCCGTGGTGCTCCAGATCGTGCACGGCGGCGCCCGCTCCATCCGCGAGGATCTTCGCGTGGAGCGCCTTGGCCCATCCAACATCCCCGTACTGCCCGGTCCCGCGCCGAGGCCCATGACCGAGAACGAGATCCTCGAGGTCATCCAGTCCTTCGTGAAAGCCGCGCTGCGGGCCAAGCAGGCGGGCTTCGACGGTGTCGAAATCCACGCCGCCCACTATTACCTGCTCTCGGAATTCCTCTCGCCATACACGAACCGGCGCATTGATGCCTGGGGCGGCAGCCTGGAAAACCGGGCGCGGCTGTCGATCGAGGTCGTGAAGGCCGTGCGGGAAGCGGTGGGTCCCGATTTTCCGCTGTTCTGCCGGATGCACGCCGTGGAATTCGTGGAGGGAGGACTGGACGAAAACGATAGCCGCCTGATCGCCAAGGCCTTGATGGAAGCGGGTGTCGATATCCTGAACGCATCGGGCGTCGGCCAATCTTCCAAGGGCGAGTGGGAAGGCCAGGCCTACTTGAATACGAGTTCCGTGCTCCCTAAGTCCATGCCCCCCGGCACCTTCGCGCCCTACACCGAGCGCATCCGCACGGGCCTCGGCGTGCCCGTCATCGCGGTCGGCAAGATGGCCGAAAAGGGCGTGGCGCAGCAAGTGCTGGATCGCGATCAGGCCGATCTCATCGCCATCGCCCGGCAGCTCATCGCGGACCCCGAGACGATCGTGAAGATCCTGAGCGGCCGCGAGGACGAGATCACACGATGCAAGGAATGTCTGGCGTGCTTCGCGGCCATCCGCAAGGGCGCCATTAAGTGCAGCGTGAATACGGAGTTGTGAGTTACTCGGCGGTCAGCGCACTTTCCCTGGCCAGGAGGATCACCGCGCAGACGATGAGCGCGCCCCCCAGCACGCGCACGAGCGTGATGGATTCGTTCAGGACCATCGCCGCCAGAATGACCGTGAAAACCGGCTCGATGGTCGAGAACACCGAAGCCCGCACAGGCCCCACCCGCTTCAGCCCCTCGAAGAAGAAGAGGATGGCGAGCACCGTGCAGACGACGGCGATGGCCATCAGCGCGATCCAGCCAGTGGCCGTCATGGGCGGGTGGAATCCCTTCACCGACACGACACCTGCATAAGTAACCGCGGCGGAACTAGCGATGACCGTGGTGGACGTGATGGGCGTGACATCCTTCGGGAATCGGCTACCTGTGAGGATATACACGGAATAGATGAAGGCTGCGAGCAGCCCGAAGAAGATGCCGAGGGGTTTGCCATCCCCTGCCTTGCCGATGATCAGAATGCTGCCGGCCAAGGAAATCCCGACGGCGAGGATCTGGATCCAGGTGAGGGGATGGCGGAAGACCAATCGCGAAAGGATGGCGACAATGGCCGGGTAAGTGTACAGCAGCAAGGCCACGAGCCCCGCCGAAGCCAGTGTCAGTGCGGTGAAATAGGAAAAGGACTGGCCCGCGTACCCGATCGCCCCCATGGCGATCAGCATGATCAGACCCTTCCTGCTCGGCAATTTCTCCTTCTTCGCGAGCAGGAGAATCCACATCAGCACCGCGGCGGTGGTGAAGCGCAGCAGTAGAAGTGTCGGTACGTCCACACCGGAGGCATAGGCCATGCGGGCGAAGATCGCCATGCTGCCAAAGCAGATCGCCGAGGCAAGAATGTAAAGGGTACCGATCACTTGTTGGGATCCGGCGTCTGCTTCCAATCGACGGGCGGTGCGTTGGAAGGCGCATCGACCAGAGAAGACGCACCCCACTCCCGACGCTCTTCCGGCTGGTAGTGCGCCTTCTCTCTCGCCTCGCGGATCTTCTGGATCGCGTCCGCCGTGCTGGGCGCCTTCGGCATGGTCCCAGGCTTGAAGGCCAGGTGCAGAATGTCCTCGGGCTGGGTGGCGCTGGTGGCGATGAGGCCCGTGTAGCGGTCAACGTCGGCCCACTCCATGCCTTCCGGCACCGGGAACTCTTCCTTGGTCGTAGTGCTCAGCGCGGTCTTCATGAAGTCCACCCAGATGGGCACTGCCACCTTCGCGCCATCTGCGCCCTTGAAGATGGTTTTCTTCTCGTCGTAGCCCACCCAGACGCCCGTGCAGATCTTTGTGGAGAAACCTAGGAACCATGCGTCGGTGTGATCGTCCGTGGTGCCTGTTTTTCCCGCCAAAGGCCAGTTCAGATCATTGGTGCGGGCGCCAGTGCCGCGCTGGGCCACACCCTGTAGGCACTGGATGAGCTGGTAGTCCGACATGGGGTCCAGGACCATTTCGCCGGGATGACCTTCGTGGGATTCCAGCACGCGTCCCTCGCGGTTCACCACCTTCCGGATGAGGAAGGGCGGCGGGGCCTGGAGGCCACCGATGGCGAAGGTGGAATAGCCTCTCACCATGTCCTTGAGCGTCAGGTCCGGGCTGCCCAGGGCAAGACTAGGCACGCCGGGAATCATCCCGGTGATGCCCGCACGATGGGCGAGATCCACGACATTGTCGATGCCCGCGGACTCCAAGGTCCGGATGGCCGCGATGTTCCGCGAATCCCGCAGCGCTTCCCAGATGCAGATGGGTCCCCAGTAGTCGTGCTCGTAGTTCCTGGGCTCGTAGACCGTCGAATAGTAGGTGTACCGCGTAGCCACATCGCTCACCATGGTTGCGGGCGTGTGGCCTTGGGAGAAGGCCGTCGCGTAGACGAAGGCCTTCATGGTGGAACCCACCTGGCGCTCGGCCTGGAAGGACCGGTTGAACTTGCTCTTGTTGAAGTCGTAGCCACCCACCATGGCGCGGATTTCGCCTGACATGGGATCCACCGATAGCAGGGCGCCTTCCACAATGGGCTCCTGATCCAGCTCCACCTTCTTGGCCTGGCCATCGTCCGTGGCTTCCTTCACCAGGAACAACGGCGCAGCGCCCCGCGGCAGCCATTTCTTCGCGTCCTTGCCTGCCCAGGCGAAGGCGCTCGCAGGAACCTCCAGCGTGGCCTTACCGATGCGGACGTTGGCCTTGTCGCCATTCCAGCCCAGGATGAGGCCCTGAATAGAATCACCGTTTTCCAGGAATCGTTTCCACCCTGGCAGTTCGGCCTGGTCGGGATCATTCACCATCTGGACCGCATCCTTGCGGAAGCCCTGGCGCTTGTCCACGGACTTCAACCCGTTGCGCATCGCTTTGTTGGCGGCTTCCTGCCAGGTGGAATCGATGGTCGTGTAGACCTCCAGGCCCTCGGTCAGCACGGCCTTCATGCCGTACTTCTCGTAGAGGTACTTGCGAATCTCCTCCACGGGATAGGGCGCGATGTCCGCTTCCTGGGCGTTGTCCCGGGCCAAGCGGATTGGTTTTTCCTTCAAGGCCTTGGCCTCGGCATCCTTCAGGTAACCCTCCGCCACCATGCGGTCGAGCACGTGATTGCGGCGAGCCTTGACGGCCTCCTTGACCTTGGGATCCGGATTGTACGGATTGTAGTAGCTGGGCCGCTGCACCAAGCCGGCCAGCAGCGCGCACTCCTCGATGTTCAACTGGGGCGCGCTCTTCCCGAAGTAGTACTTGGCCGCGGCCTCGATGCCGTAACGCCCGGCGCCGAAGTTGACCTCATTGGCGTAGAGTTCCAGAATCTGCTTCTTGGTATAGGCCTTCTCGAGCTTGCGTGCCAGGATGATCTCCTGGAGCTTGCGATCCAGCCGCTTCTGGCGCTTGTCGGTCACGGTGCGGATAAGCTGCATCGTGAGGGTGGAGGCCCCTTCCCTGCGCTGGCCGAAGCTGGTGACGAAGTTCCACCCAGCGCGCACGAGGCCGCGGCCAGAGACGCCGCTGTGGGTCATGAAGTCCGCGTCTTCCGTCGCCACCAGGGCGTTCATGAAGGCCTTCGGAATATCGCCGAAGGGGATCACCTCGCGGTTCTCTTCCGCGAAGACGCCGATGGTGTCGCCGTTGCGGTCCAGCACCTTGGAGATGGTCTTGATGGGACGCAGCGCGAAGAGGGTCAGGAAGCTGTCCGCGTCGCGGCTGTAGATGGACCACATCACCGCCAGGGTTATGCCACCCGCAGCGAATAGGCCCAGCACGGCCAAGCCGATCATTTTCCACAGTCGCTTGGAGCCGGGTACGAGTTTTCTGATCTTGGTCGATTTCATGGCCATGCTCCCAGGTTACCCTAGGACCTAGGTCGTTATGTCCCATCCCGTTCTCGCCATCGTCGCCAAGACCAAGTCCGACCGGCTGACCGCTACGCTCAAGGCGGTGGTGCCGCCGTTCCTGGAGAGGGGATGGACCGTCATCGGAAGCCGCGCCCTGGGCGTGTTCTGGCGGCAGGCAGGGCTTCCCGAGGACAAGTTCGAACCCGAAGTCCTGTTTTTGGGAGGCACGCCGCCCCCGGAGCTCTGCCTGGTCCTGGGCGGCGACGGAACACTCCTGTCCGCGGCCCGGAGCATCGGCACCCTTGGCACGCCGATCCTGGGCATCAATCTCGGATCGCTGGGCTTCCTCACGCCCCACCAGGCCCACGAGGCCGCGGAGACCGTCCAGGCCTACTTCGACGGCAAGCTGTTGAAGGAATCCCGCACGATGCTGCAGGCGACGGTGTACCGCGACGACCGCGTGCTGGTGCAGCAGGCGGTCATGAACGACGCCGTCGTCCACAAGGGCGCCATGGCCCGCATATTGGAATTCCACCTCCGCATCGAGGGAATGGAAGCGGCCACCATGCGCGCCGATGGCATCATCGTGGCGACGCCCACGGGCTCCACGGCCTACGCGCTGTCCGCAGGCGGCCCGATCGTCCATCCGACCCTCGACGCCTGGGTCGTGGCGCCCATCTGCCCCCACTCGCTGAACCTGCGGCCCACGGTGATCCCCGCGAGCCTTTCTGTGACGCTCATTCTGGGCAATGCGCAGAACGCGCACCTGACCCTGGACGGCCAGCTGGAATACCCGCTGGCGGCCGAGGATCGCGTCAAGCTATCGAAATCCAGCTGCTCCATCACCCTGATCCAGAACCCGGATCTGCCCTTCTTCAGCGTGCTGCAGCAGAAGCTACATTGGAATCACCGGTGAATTGTTAAACGGTCCGCACGAACCGCACCACGAGCAGGGCGACCAGCACCGCGAGATAGATCATCAAACAGGTCAGCGCGATGCGGGCCGTCCGCGTCATCCTCACTCGTGGCAAGATTCCCTCCTCAGCCCGCGCTCTTCATGATGTCGTTGAAGCTGATCACGCCCAGGATCTTGTCGTTGGCGTCCACCACAGGAATCATCCGGAAGTGGTACTTGCTGAACATGGTGGCGAGGTCTTCGCGGATATCGTCGGATTCCGCGGCCACGGCCGGGCTGGCCATGACCTGCTCCATGGTCGAGGAATCCTCCTCCACCAGCAGTTGCCGGGCGTCCACGACACCCAGCAGCGATCGTTCCTGCGGGCCCACGACATACAGATAGGAAACCTCGTGGTATCCGAGGCCGGAAGCCCGCACCAGGCGCCGGGCTTCCATCACGGTGGCGTTTGGACTCACCGTCAAATACTCGGCGGAGATGAAGTCCAGGGCCGTCACTTCGCGTTCCGAAAGCAGGCCGCGGATCTTGTCATTGCGATCGGTGGGGAGCAGCGCGAGCAACTCCTCGGCATCCTCGTGGGGGAGCACCGTGAGCAGGTCCACGAGCTGAGGCGTGGAAAGGCTCGAGAGGATGTTCTGGGCGCGCTCCTTCCGCAGGTGGGAGATGATCTGCCGCTGGACTCTCGGCTCCGCTTCCGTCAGAGTGTCCGCGGCCTTCTGGGGCTCCAGCGCGGAGAACAGCGCTTCCTGCTCCTGGCCGGAGAGTTCCTCCAGGGCATCGGCCAAGTCCTCCTTCGGCATGTCGTGGAGCTGTTCTTTCGTGACCGAGAGCTGGAGCCGGTCCGTGGCGATGGCGTCCTCGACGGAAAGGGGCTGCACCCACTTCCAGTCGATGAGATCGTCCTTCACCAGATTCGTCAGAGGCAGGAGCCCCCACTTCCGGAACCAGCCGTTGAAGGAGGCGTCCACGGCCGTGAGCTGCCAGCCGCCATCGGCTTCCTGCAGGAGCACATCGTTCACCACTTCGATATCGCGGTCGTCGATGTCGAGAATGGTGCGGCCCATCAGGTGCTTGTCAGCCAGGATCCAGCCCGGCTGGTCTTGGAAGGCGGGGTAGTGGTCCCCCTGCGCGGGCGGAAGCACTTCCAGGCCCTTCTCGTCCATGGACCGGACACATTCCCAGGGGATGAACTCACTGGGGTTGCCCCAGCCATGATCGATGAAAACACCGACTGCCTTGGGTGCGGGCTCCTGGAGGGCGAAGACCAGATCCGAGGCGCGGCCCAGTTTGCGCTTCTGCCCCTGGACCCGCACGGGTTTCTTGAAGACGCGGGAAAAGTAGAGGCTGCGCGGATTCGGGGAAGGAGTTGGATTCAGCCGGCCGTTGAACATGGTCATGCCCCTTTCCGGAATAGATGCTCGAGAAGTCCCGGATACAGCGTGGAGAGGGCACACAGGGATGATGCGAGGGATACAAAGATCACGATGGTCCAGTTGGCGATGTTCTCCCAGCGTGTGTTCACATATTTACCCATGAATTGGTCGTCGTTGAGCACCAAGATCAGGAAAAGCAGCGATGCGGGCAGCAGGGTCACGGCCACCACTTGCACGTACATCGTGATGGTCACCAGGGGTGCATTAGGAATGAGCACCACGGAACCAGCGGAAAGCAACAGGAGCAGGTAGATGACGTAGAACCAGGGAGCGTCCTTCACGCTCTTGTTGAGGCTGTGGGCCCAGCCGAAGACCTCGCCCACGGCCCAGCTTGACGAGAGCGAGATGCAGAGAGCGCCCAGGAAACCGGCGTCGAACAACCCGATAGCAAACAGCTTTCTGGCGATCTCGCCCTGCCCATGCGGCAGCAGTGGGGTGAGCGCGTCCGCCGTCTGGCGCACGTCCTCGATGGCGATGGGCGGATTGTGGTGATGCAGCGCCGCGGCCGTGGTGATGATGATGAAAGCGGCCACGACACAAGTCAGCACGGCGCCCACCAGAGTCTCCATCTTCCCGAACCGGATGTCGTGGATATCGAGTCCCTTGTCCACCACTGCGCTCTGCTGGAAGACGATCTGCCAGGGCGTGATCGTCGTGCCGATGTTCGCGAGCAGTAGAAAGATCATGTCGCCCGAGAGCCCCCCCGGCATGCCGGGGATCAGGCCCTTCCCCGCCTCCAGCCAACTGGGAGCCGTCGGGGTCTTCATGGCCCAGAAGGCCGCCGGGATGTAGACCAGATTGAACGCACAGAAGAGCAGCGTGAGCTTCTCGAAGGTCCAGTATTTCCCCGTCAGCACCACCAGGAATAGGATCAGCGTCACGCCGATGAAGGTCAGGATGGGCGGCACGCCGAACATGCTCATGGCCATGCACATGCCGATGTATTCCGTCACCAGGGTCAGCCAGTTGATGACGGCCAGATCCACGATGCAGAACCAGCCCCAGCGCGGGCCGAAGCCCTCGAAGATCATTTCGGCGTGGCCTCGCTTGGTGATGGCTCCCACCCGCACCGTCATTTCCTGCACGTAGTAGGCCATGGGAATGAGGAGCAGCAGGATCCACAGGAAACCGAAGCCGGTCCTCGACCCCGTGACGGCATAGGTCTGGATGCCACCGGCGTCGTTATCGGCGACCAGCACGATGATTCCCGGTCCTAGGATCGAGAGGAACAGCATCATCTGCCGCTTGAAGCGCGTCAGCTGATGGAAGGTCTTGCTGATGAAATACACGGTGGGACCTCCTCCGTGCCGTTGAATTTCATGCGGGAGTCATCGGATGCTCGCGGGCTGGCAAGACGGTACCCCAGGCGGATCAGCTCCACCAGCGGGTCTCCGATCACCTCGGGATAACAGGGGAAGGGGCGCGGCGCTTGATCTGTCCAGCGCGCGGTGCCCTACGTCGATGGAGGCTCGTCGATGGTGCGTCTGTTACTCATCGCGGCCTCCTCTCTCCTGGTCCAAGTCCAGCCTGCCGGACCGGTAGGGCCGGGGTCAAGCCAAAATCAAGTGAAATGCATATTGTTGTCGCAGCCCTGTTTTCTAGAGTCCGCCCCTCAGATTCGCGACGGTCCTCCAGCCCCCATCCCGCTCCCTCAGGAGAGCCACGAGCCGGCCTTCGAAGAGAGCGCGCACAGGGGCATCCGGGGAGGGAAAGCTCTCGGGCAGGGACCACACAGGCGCCAAGGTTTCACCGCGATCAATGCCCCGACCATGACTGAGGTGATCCGCTTCCTGTGCCGTCAGTAATCGCGAGGGGCACCAGGGGATCAGCGCCTCACCGGAAATGAATGATTCCCGCTCTGGACCTGGATCCAGCCACGGACCAATGGCAGTGCGGCAGAGCTTGGACAGATGGGCGCCACAGTCCAGTTTGCGGCCCAGATCCCGGGCGAGGCTGCGGACGTAGAATCCGCCCCGGCACGTGATTTCCAGCGTGGAACGTTTGGGCAATTCGTGCTCTACCCACTTGGCGTTATGGAGGTAGACACGCGAAGGGGCCAGTTCGAAAACCTCGCCGCGGTGCGCCTTCTTGTAGGCCGCTTCGCCGCCGATCTTCTTGGCGCTGGTGGCGGGCGGCACCTGGTCCCGCCAGCCCAGGAACCCGGCCAGGGCTTCCTCCAGGGCCGGGACCGTGAGCGATTCCGCCGAAGTCTCCAACACCGGCAGGCCCAGGTGGTCACAGGTGTCCGTCTCAGTGCCCCAGACAATCTCCGCCCGATAGGTCTTCGGCAGCGGGTGCATCAGTTCCATGAGCCGTGTGGCCTGTCCCGCCAGCACCAGCAGCAAGCCTTCGGCGAAGGGATCCAGGGTGCCGCCGTGACCCAGCGGGTATTTCTTGAGGCCCGCTTCGAAGGCTCGGTGCTTGAAGCGCCTCACCACATCGAAGCTGCTCTCACCGACCTGCTTGTGAACGAGGAAGATGCCCGGAATCATTCGTGCGATTCGTCGGGATCCATGGTCTCCGCTTCCCTCGGATGTTCCGCCTCTTCCTTGTGGATCTCCGCGAAAAGGGCTTCCATCTTGTTGCCGTCCTCAATGGTCTTGTCCGGGAAGAACCGCAGTTCGGGCACGCGCCGCATCTTCAGCCGCTGGGCCAGGTTGGTGCGCAGGAAGCCCGCCGCCCGGCCCAGGGCCTTGCGGGTCTTGTCGCTCTGCTCGGCGTCGCCCAGCACCGTGTAGTAGACCTTCGCGATGCTCCGGTCCCCCGTCAGCCGTACCGCGGTGAGCGTGACGAAGCCGAGATCGGGATCCCGGAGTTCCCGCTGGATCAACGTGGAAAGAAGGAAGTGGACTTGGTCTTCAAGCTGTTCGGGACGGAGCATTCGTAATCCTCGAGTCCCATGATACCGCCAGAAGCCCTCAGGACCGGCGAAGGGGTTCGAGACGCTGCTGGAGTTCCCCCAGGCTGAAGGGCTTGGGAAGCACGGAAACGCCGGGGGAGGACTCGGCCAAGGCCAGAGTGGCTTCATCCGCGCGTCCGGTGACCAGCAGGATCGGGGCCTGGGGCAGAAGTTCCCGAAGGCGTGGCAGGGTGCCTGCACCACCGAGCCCAGGCATGTTCATGTCCAGGATCACCACGTCGGGATGCAGTCCCCCTTCGAGCAGCGACAGTGCTTCCTCGCCGCTGGAAGCCGCATTGACGCGCAGTCCGCTCACGCTGGAGAGAGATCCCATGGAACGCTGGATCAACTCATCGTCGTCCACGAGCAGCACGTCCAGGAGCCTGGATACCTCGCCCGGCCGAGGCTTCGCCAGGGGTTCAGCCAGAGTGGCTGCCGATTCCCAGGCCGGGAAGCAGAGCGCCACTTCGGTGCCGCGGCCTGGTTCGCTGTGGATTTCCATCCGCCCGCGATGCGACTTCACGGTCCCATAGACCATGGAAAGCCCCAGCCCGGTGCCCTTGCCAGCACCCTTGGTGGTGAAGAACGGGTCCATCGCTTTCGCCATCACTTCGGCGGACATCCCGATTCCCGTATCCATCACCCGGGCTTCGATCCATCCGTCGTCGAGGTTGCGGGTGCGGAGAGTGAGCTTGCCGCTCTCCTGCATGGCGTCCACCGCATTGACGCAGAGATTCATGACGGCGTGGGCCAGGAGACTGGCGTCTCCGCGGATGCGTTTCAGGCGGGGATCCAGATCCAGTGCGATCCGGACCTTGGCCAAAGTCGTCCGCTCCAGGAGCCGCACCTGCTCCTGGAAGATGTGGTTGAGATCCAGTTCGCGCTCCTCGGCTGGATTCTGGCGTGCCAGGCCAAGGAGGCTCTTGACCATTTCCCCGCCCCTCTTGGCGGCCGTCGCAATCATATCGAAGGCGCGATGCTGAGGATCCCCTTCCGAGAGCTGATCCCGGTGGGCCGAGGCGGTCATCAGGATGGCGCCGAGCACGTTGTTCATGTCGTGGGCCACGCCTCCGGCCAGCAGACCAAGACTCTCCATTTTCTGGGACTGCAGAAGCTGGGCCTGGAGCCGCGCCTTCTCATCCTCCGCCCGTTTGCGTTCAGTGATGTCCTCGACGATGCCCTCGAAGTAGAGTGGCTGGCCCGAGGCATCCTGCACGATGCGCGCGCTTTCCCGCAGCAGAACCACCTCGCCGTTCGGCTTTGTCCAGTGGGATTCGAGGCCATCGACCCGGGATTTGGTGTCCAGCTCCTCGTGGAACCGGGCCAGTTCGTAGGTCGGATTGTCCTCGAAGCGGCAATTGGAAAGCTCTTCCACGGTGGCAAAACCGAACATATTGCACATGGCCGGATTCGCCATCATGATCCGGCCATCCATGGAGGTCCGGTAGATCCCGACCATCGCGTGCTCGAAGAGGCTCGCCAGGCTCTCCTGGGAATTCCGCAGGGCCTCCTCTGCCCGCTTGCGCACGGTGATGTCCCGCCAGATGGCGTGAAAGATCCCTGTCCCTTTGATCTGAATATACTGAGCCGTGACGTGTACGTTCCGGATGTCACCACCCTTGGCCCGATGCAGCGTCTCGAAGTCGTCATGGCCGATTTCCATGATCCTCCGAACGTGCCCGGCCATCTCGGGGCTCGTTTCCAACACCTCGATATCGGTCAAATTCAGGTCCAGAAATTCCTCGCGGGTGTAACCCAACTGCCGGCAGGCTTGGTCATTGAACTCGAGGAGTCGGGCCGTCTTCGGGTCGAGCACGACGATGCCGTCCGTGCCGTATTCGAAGAAAGAACGATAGCGTTCCTCGCTCTGATGCAAGGCCAGGTCCGTCCGGCTCTTTTCGCGGTGCACCCGGAGCCTCCAACGTCCCACCAGGAGGAGGATGCCGAGTCCGATGGACCAGGAGAGGGCGGTGATCATCCAGGCGACGGGATGGTCCTGCAAGCCTCCCCAATGGAAAAAGTTTCCATCCGACAGAGGAACCGCCCCAATCGCCAGGCTAGAAACAGGCACCCGCACCAACATCCGCTTCGGGAGGATTCGTCCAGGAAGCAGGTGGCGGGAAAACGGAGAGAAGACTGGCCTCATTGGGAATTCCGGACTTGCGGCAGGGCTGTTGACTTGATCGACCAAGAAGGCGCAGGGCATGAATCAGGTTCTCTTTACGCAGGCTTGCCTTCGAATCAGGGCAAAGCCAGCAACGTCCCACGGAGTAACATCGATCCATGGCCGAATGGTTCAAGGACTGGTTCGATGCGGATTACGCCGCACTCTACGGGCACCGCGACGAAGTGGAGGCGGCACTGGCTATTGGCACGATCCTGGAAGTGGCGCCGGAACTGGGTTCGGGACCCGTCCTGGATCTCGGTTGCGGGAGCGGGCGGCACCTGGCGGAATTGCGGAAGGTGAACCCAGAAGCCTTCGGCCTGGATCTCTCCAGCCACCTCCTGGGCCTGGCTCCCCATCGCCTTCGGGGCTGGCTGCTCCAGGGCGATATGCGCCACGTGCCCATCAAGCCCGGCTCGCTGGCCGGCATCTGTC
Source organism: Holophagaceae bacterium UBA1801 (assembly GCA_002319925.1). GTDB lineage: Bacteria > Acidobacteriota > Holophagae > Holophagales > Holophagaceae > UBA1801. The sequence continues at coordinate 14,438 of DCFP01000061.1, forward strand.
TTTGGTTCACGCCCTTCGGCTACTTCAGCGACCTGGAGAACCGCCGCCTGCTCTGCCGGCTCCAGGGGCTGCTCCGGGCCGAGGGCCTGCTGCTGCTGGACCTCTTCAACGCCACCCGCTTGAAGACCGGACTGGTGGAAGAGGATGTCGTGGAACGCAATGGGCTCAGGGTCCGCAGCCGCAGGAGTCTCGAGGACGGCCGGGTCCTCAAGCGCATGACCATCGAACGGCTGGATTCCGGCGCCACCCGGGAAGCGGTGGAATCCGTCCGGGTCTACGAAGCCGATGAACTCCGGAACATGGCTTGTGACTGCGGCCTGAGCCTGATCCACGAACTGGGCGACTACGACGGCTCGCCCTTCGATGCGGCCGATTCCCAGCGCTGGCTCGGACTATTCCGGAAAAAGTCAATGGCTGACCATTAGGCTGATATGGGCGAAAATGCCTCCAAACCCTTTTCGGAGGTTCGCCATGCCATTCAGGTCGATCAAGGATTTGGATGTTAAGGGCCACCGGGTCTTCCTGAGGGCTGATCTGAACGTTCCCATCCGGGGTGGCGTGGTGCGGGACGCCATGCGCATCCGCGAAACGCTGCCGACCTTGCAGTTCCTGCTGGAGAAGGGCGCCAGCGTCGTGCTGGCCTCGCACCTGGGCCGTCCCAAGGGCGAAGGCACGGAGCCGCCCTACAGCCTCGCGCCCGTGACGGAATGGCTGAAGGCTGAAGGATTTGATATCCGCATGGCCAGTGGCGTCATCGGCGAGAAGGTGGAAGCGGAAGCCGCGGCCCTGAAGCCCGGCCAAATCCTCATGCTGGAGAATCTCCGCTACCACAAGGGCGAAGTGAGGAACCGCGAGGATTTCGCGCTGTCCCTCGCCAAGCTCGCCGACACCTACGTCAACGACGCCTTCGGCACCGCCCATCGCCTGCATGCCTCCGTGAGCGGCATGGTGGCCTTCTTCGACTCGGACCGCATCGCCGCTGGATTCCTGCTGACCAAGGAACTCAAGGCCATGGGCCGCATCACCAACAACCCGGAGCGGCCGCTGGTGGCCGTCATCGGCGGGGCCAAGGTCTCCGAGAAGATCGGCCTCATCCGCCACTTCCTCGGCAAGGCGCAGACGATCCTCATTGGCGGCGCCATGAGCTTCACCTTCCTGAAGGCCCAGGGCATTCCCGTGGGCAACAGTCTCTACGAGGACGACAAGCTGGATCTCGCCCGGGATCTGCTGGTGGAGGCCCGCGATAAGGGCACGATCCTGCGGCTTCCCATCGATCACGTGGTGGCCGAGGAGATCACGCCCGGCGCCGAGACCTCCGTGATCCACGGACAGGCGGTGCCCGAGGGCAAGATGGGCCTCGACATCGGCCCCGATACCATCGCGCTCTACACCCTGGAAATCCAGAAGGCGAAGACGCTGCTCTGGAACGGCCCCATGGGCGTCTTCGAAATGGAGCCTTTCTCGCAAGGCACCCTTACCGTCGCGGAAGAGATGGCCAACGCCGCGGACAAGGGAGCGTACGTGCTGCTGGGCGGCGGCGACAGCATCTCGGCGGCCAACAAGGCCGGCGTCGCTGCACGCATCAGCCACCTCTCCACGGGCGGCGGCGCCAGCCTGGAGTTCCTCAGCGGTCTGCGCCTGCCCGGCGTCACGGCCCTCACGGTCCTGCCCTTCCGCACCCTCCGGGATCTGGACCTGAAGGGCCATCGCGTTTTCCTGCGCGCGGATCTGAACGCGCCCGTGAAGGACAGTGTGGTGAAGGACGCCACGCGCATCCGCGAGACCTTGCCGACACTGCAGTACCTGCTGGATCACGGCGCGTCCGTGGTGCTGGCTTCGCACCTGGGCCGCCCCTCGGGCATCGGCTTCGAAGCGGAATACAGCCTCGCGCCCGTCGCCACCTGGCTGAAGGGTCAAGGCTTCGATGTGACCTTGGCCGGAGGTGTGGTGGGCGAGCGGGTGCTGAAGCTCGCCAACGCCCTGGAACCCGGCCAGGTGCTGCTCCTGGAGAATCTCCGTTTCGACAAGGGCGAGACCCGCAACCGCGAGGATTTCTGCAAAGCCCTGGCGCGCATGGCGGACACCTACGTGGACGATGCCTTCGGCGCCGCGCATCGCGCCCACGCGTCCGTGAGCGGCATGGTGCCCTACTTCGAACCTGAACGCATCGCGGCTGGATTCCTGCTGGAGAAGGAACTGAAAGCCATGCGCCGCGTCATGGTGAATCCCGTGAAACCTCTGGTGGCGGTACTCGGCGGCGCCAAGGTCACGGAGAAGATCGAACTGATCAGCCACTTCCTGGGCAGGGCCGACACCATCCTCATCGGCGGCGCCATGAGCTACACCTTCCTGAAGGCCCAGGGCATCCCCGTGGGCAACAGTCTTTACGAGGACGACAAGCTGGAGCTGGCCTTGAAGCTCATGCAGGAAGCCAAGAGCAAGGGCACCGAGCTCATGCTTCCCGTGGACCATGTCATCGCCTCCGAGATCTCGCCCCGCGCGGAATGCGCCATCACCAGCGAGCAAGCCATCCCCGAGGGCCGCATGGGCCTCGATATCGGTCCCGCCACGGTGACCAAGTACGTGCAAGAACTCCGAAGCGCCAGCACGATTCTCTGGAACGGTCCCATGGGCGTTTTCGAAATGGAGCCCTTCGCCGCGGGCACCCTCGCCATGGCCGAGGAGATGGCTGTGGCAGCGGATCGCGGAGCCTTCGTGCTCCTGGGCGGTGGCGACAGCATCTCCGCCGCCAACAAAGCGGGCGTGGCACCCCGCATGAGCCACATGTCCACGGGCGGTGGCGCCAGTCTCGAATACCTGAGCGGACTCGAACTTCCGGGCGTAGCAGCCCTTCACACGCAGTATTAGGAGCCATTGCAAAATGGCCGGTGCCGTTCCGGCTATTTTGCTAGGGCCCCTTATGCCGGCCCACTACCGACACCGTCGAGACACATTCATGTAACGGCCTAGAAAAGGAAACGACATGCGCATCGTCATCGCCAACTGGAAAATGAACCTGCTCTCGAAGGACATCGATGCCTTCTGCACCGCGTTCCTGGCCGGCTACAAAGCCAAGCCCGGCGTGGAAGTGGGCATCGCCGCTCCCTTCGTCTACCTCAAGGAGCTGAAGGCGAAGCTCGGCAACAGTGGCGTGAAGCTCTTCGCCCAGAACGCCCACTTCGAAGCCAAGGGCGCCTTCACCGGCGAGATCGCCATGGCGCAGCTCAAGGACATCGGCTGCGATGGCGTGCTGCTGGGCCACAGTGAGCGCCGCCACATCTTCGGCGAAACGAATGCCGCCCTCGTGAAGAAGCTGAAGGCAGCTCACCAGCAAGGACTGCTGCCCGTGCTCTGCATCGGCGAGACCCTGGAAGAGCGCGATGCCAAGCACATGTTCGAGGTGCTGCGCGATCAGCTCACGGTGCTCGAGGAAACACCCCTCGGCGCACTGGTCATCGCCTACGAGCCCGTCT
>DCFP01000061.1:18168-18305 GCA_002319925.1 Holophagaceae bacterium UBA1801
GTCTGGGCCATCGGCACCGGACGCGTGGCCACCGTGGATCAGATCAAGGAAGTGCATGTCTTCATCGCCAACGAGCTGAAGCGCCTGCTCGGCCCCAGCCGCACCGAAGTGCCCATCCAGTACGGCGGCAGCGTCAC
>DCFP01000061.1:18603-19335 GCA_002319925.1 Holophagaceae bacterium UBA1801
CGTCGCCGGCGGCCTCGTGGGCGGCGCCAGCCTGCTTCCCGACAAGTTCCTCAAGCTCGTGGAACAGGCCCAGGCCTGAAATTGACCGGCAGCATTTCGAGCGGTTCCTGACCATCAGGAACCGCTCGATCTTTTTCCGTTCGGCGGCGCGCCGATTCCGATGAGCCAATTCGCGTTTCTGCCCAACCTGCAGCCCTTCCAGCAGGATCTGCCATACCTCATGTTTAAAGGACTTCATGAGCATGAGGGGAACTTGTGAAACAGGCCGTAGTAGACATCTGCGTGAAATTGCTGGTGGGTTGCGGAATCGTAGTCCTGTTGAATGCCTACCACATCGGCACCCATGCGGGGATCTTCTATTCCAGCGATAACTGGTTTTTTGTGGGCCTATTCCTGATGATCCTGGGGCTCACCCAATTCGTCACACCAAGCTCCATCCGATCGTTCGCCACCGCGCACCCCATGAATAACCACCAAAGGCTACGGCAATTCCTGGCGGATGAAGCTACGTGGACCAAATCCATTCCGGGAGATCTCAATTCCGTCGTCAGTGGAGTCGTTCTAATCGGCATCGCCGTTTGTTTGCCTTGAGAGCCGTCAAGCACGCTGCCGACTCTTCGCTCATACCCAATCAACGCTGCTAACTGGCCCTGTGCGGCTTGTGGTGCATCTTCGGGCGTCCAGCAAGCCTTGGAGAATTCTGCCCATGAAACGGACGCTGATCAATTCGTT
>DCFP01000139.1 GCA_002319925.1 Holophagaceae bacterium UBA1801
CCTGCGCTCCCTCATGGCGGCGCCCATGCGGGAGGGCTGGAGTTCCCGCATCCTGGCGATGGTGCAGGAGCTGCTGTTGAAGAGCGGAAGCGTATATGCCCACCAGGAGGATCGGCGCTTCGCTCGCGTGCTCCTGGCACACGTCCGGTGCTACGGGAATCGCGCCAGCGAACTCGTGGAGTGGACCGACGGCCTGCTGAAAGCCTGCCCTGCCGCGTTTGCGGATGCGGAGGCCTATGCGCGCCGCACCAATCTGCTGGACCTGCTGCGGGCCCTGTATTTCTATCTGCACCGCGAGCCTGGCCAGGAACGGCTCGCCGATTGGGTGGAAAGCCATGTCCGTGTGCTGATGCGTATCGATTGATCGCTTCCCGGCGCAGGATGTCTGCCTCCCCTCCAGCCACGGAGTGCCTGCGCAGTGATCCACCTGTGCACCACGTTCCTCAGGGCACTGCTGCTGTTCTTGGTGAGCGCCAAGCTCATCCTGCCCTGCTCCCGGGCCTTCTCGTGGAGCGGTTCCCGCTAACGCTCTGATCGTCGCTACAGATCCAGACCGTAGACCGTGCGCCTCGTGTATTCCGTGAAGCCCAGCTTCGCATGCAGCCGCAGGGTTGCGTGGTTGGTGCTCGCCAGCAACACCGTCAGTCGTTTCACATCCTTGGCACTCAGCGTTTCGATCGTGATCCGGTACATGGCCTGGGCGATTCCCTTCCCCCGCAGGGATCCATCCACGCCGATGGTATCCACGTGTCCATCCGCTTTGGCGGCCAACCAGGCACAGTAGGCACCCGATTCATCCTTCCAGATCTGGCTGGCCTCGGGATCCATGGTCTGCCATTCCTGCTCGATCATTTCCGCATTCAAGGGCGGGGCATTGGGAACGTCCTTGAAGACCGCATTGTGGAACACCGAGAATCGCGGCCAATCCATTTCCGTGAAAGGCACTCGCTGGAAACCCTTGGGCACAAAGCCTTCCGGAAGCTCTGTGGTTGGCCGCTCCATGCTGAGGATCTCCAGCAGGGGGACAAGCCCCGCCTTCCTCAAGGCGGCCAGTTTCCCATCTTCGCCTGGGAAGTGACTGATGCGGAGTTGCCGCGCACCGAGCTCCCGCGCGGTCCCGATGAGGTGTTCCACAAGGAGATCGGCCACCGTCTCCGTTCCCGCGAGTACCGGAACTCCGTAGAGAATGCCTTCCTCCGCAATGCCCAGACTGACCCAGCCGGCAACGCCAAGGGGCTGGCCATTCTCCATTGCCACCACGACCTGGGTTCCGTACCCGCGGGCGAAATCCGTCAGGTCCTGGTGCAGGGATTCCAGATCCGCTCTCTCTGGATGCAGCGGGACCAGATCCCGAAGGAATTTCTTGTCGTAGGGGACCAGGGAAAGCATGCACATGTGTCCAGGGTACCGGGCGGAGACCAAAACCGGGAAGCCTGGTACCTTGATGCCATGCGACTCCTGCTGGTGGAGGACAAGGATACGTTCCGGCGGCTGCTGGTCCAGGCCCTGGCTGGATCCGCCTGGGATGTGCTGGCCGTGGGCGATCCCATGGAAGCGCTGGAAGCCCTGGAGCGCAGCCCATTCGAAGTGCTTGTCACGGATCTGCGCCTGCCGGGAATCACGGGACTGGAGCTGCTGAAGCGGGCCAAGCGCCTCCATCCCGGCCTCCGCATCGTGCTCATGTCCGCCTTCGGCGAACCCAAGGACATCGTGGAAGCCATGCGCAGCGGAGCGGACGAGTTCCTGCCCAAGCCCTTCGACCTGGATCATTTCATCGGCGTGCTGGACCGGCTGCTGGCCTTGGTGGAAGCGCCACCGCCAGATCCCAGGGAACTGTGGATCACACAATCCCCTGCCATGAGACAACTGGACCAAAGCCTGTCCCGGGCGGCGGACAGTCCTGTTCCGGTGCTCTTCCACGGAGAGCGCGGCGTCGGCAAACTTCGGGCCGCCCGCCGCTTGCACACGCTCCGGAACCCGCAGAGCCCCTTCCTGTCGGCCAGTGCCGCCAGTCTGCCGGATGAAAGACATCTCAAGCTCCTCGCGGGGGGAAGCCTCTACTTGACGGATCTGGAAGGGCTTCCCGCAGCCCAGGCCCAAGTCGTGCTCCATCTGATCGCCAGCAACGAAGGGCGCAACATTCACTGGATGGGCGGAGCACGCGCCCTGTCCGAAATGCCGGAGGCCCTGCGCCTGAGCCTGGGCGTTCTCACCTTTGAAATTCCGCCCCTGCGGGATCGGAAAGAGGACGTGCTGCCTTTGTTCCGGGGTTTCCTGGAAACCGCCGCCCGCCAGGAGGGCCGGTCCACACCTTTGGTGGAGCGGACCATCGAGCGCGACTTGCTCCAACGCGCCTGGCCCGGCAACCTGCGCGAAATGGCATGGTGCGTGACCCAGTCCCTCCGCGCGACCCGGGGACTCATCCTGACGGCGCTCCCCGACCCGAGCCTGAGCGAGAAGGTCTACATCCCACTGCCGGAGCCGGGCACCTTGGAGTCGATGCTGGCGGAGCTGGCCGGGACCGCGGAATCAGCGCTGCTCCGAAGGGCCCTGGAGGCCAACGCCCACAACCCCGCGGCGACTGCCGCAGCTCTGGGCTTGACACCGCGCGTGCTGGCGCAGCGCCTTCGCGAGCACCGGATCCCCCTGGAGGAAACGTAGTTCCCGCTTCGGGTTAAACTGATTCTCCGATGATTGAATCTCCTTCTTCCCCTGATTCCGAAGAACCGCTGCGTGCGAACGTGCGCAAGGGCCTCGAAGCACTAGGCCGTGTGGTGGTGGGCAAGGAGACTCAACTGCGGCGGGCGGTGGCGGCCCTCATCTCGGGCGGGCACCTGCTGCTCGAGGATCTGCCGGGTGTAGGGAAAACCACGCTGGCAAAGGGTCTGAGCCGCCTGCTTGGGGGTTCTTACCAGCGGGTCCAAGGCACCAACGATTTGCTGCCCTCCGATCTGCTGGGCGTACATCTGTGGCATGCGGAGTCCCAGTCCTTCCGCTTCCAGGAAGGTCCCATCTTCGCCAATGTCGTCCTTTTTGACGAACTGAACCGTATCGGGCCCAAGACCCAGAGCGCCCTTCTCGAGGTGATGGTGGAAGGGCAAGTGACGCTGGACCGCGCCGTCTACCCGCTGCCGGATCCTTTCTTCGTCATTGCCACGCAGAATCCCATGGATCACTCGGGCACCTTCCCCCTGCCCGAAAGCCAGCTGGACCGCTTCGCCTGCGTCGTGCACCTCGGCTATCCGAGCACGGCAACGGAGCGTCTGGTCCTTCAGGGCGAGGCGGGCTCCGAGAAACTGAGTGATCTCGGCCCTTCCATGGATCTCGTCGAATGGCGCGCGGTGCGGGCTTCCGTGAAGCGCGTTCGGCTTTCCGAGGTGGTGCTCGATTATGTCGAGCGCGTGGTTTCCCGCGTCCGGAAGGACGGAGGATTCTGCTCGACGCGGGCCATCGGCCACTGGCTGGCCCTGTCCAAGGCAGAAGCCTGGATGACTGGCAGGGATTACGTGACCCCCGATGATCTCCAGGACGCCTTTGGCGATGCCCTGGCCCACCGCGGTACCTTGAACGACCGCAAGCTCAACCGTGACGACCGCCGCGAGCAACTGGGGCGCGTGCTCCGGGAAGTGCCCGTGGGGTGGACTCCGTGAGCAGTTCCGCTGGATTCGGCGAATTGCTTCGCCTCGCCCGGGTCGCCAAAGGCATGTCGCAGGAATCGCTGGCCCGCGAACTGCGACTGACCCTGCACCTCCTGAATGCCATCGAAACGGAGGACTGGAAGCAGGTCCCGCCGGGCCGCGAACGGCCCCTGGCGCGGCTCGTGGCCTTGAAGGTAGGTCTTGATCTGGAAGCGCACAAAGAGGCCTTCGAAGAACTCCCCGGCCAGGTGGGCCAGGAACCCATGGACCCTCGGCGGGAAGCCATGGAGCGCCTGCTCATGGGCATCATCAGCGTGGGCTCCATCGCCATTCTGGCTTGGCTCGTAGTGCCCGGCCGGGGTCTCAAGTCCAGGATCACCGTCACCGAAACGACCCATACGCAAGGCCCTGCGGTGGTCTACACGCCACAGTCCATCAAAGGCCCCTTCCCCGTTCTGGGCGAGGTTCTACCGGACACACCCGTCAACGAGGAAGGCATCCTCGTGAACCTCCGGGCCATGGACACCTGCGAAGCCCAGATCACCAGCGGAACCTCGACGCAGACGCACTCCCTCCGCGTCTCGGAGCCCTGGAGCCTGCGGGTGAAGGGGCCCTTCACCCTGACCTTGGATAACGCCGGCGTCGTGGAAATCGAAGTGGCGGGTCATCAGATCCAGCACGGCAGGAATGTGGGAGAATCCTGGTCCGGGAGTTTCGGCGCCGATGGTATTCTCGTGCCTCCACCCAAGCCCAAGATTGAGACCGTTCCAACGGCGCCCGAGACAGAACCGGAAGTGGATGCAGAAGCCAAGGACGAGACGGAATAACCATGCACCCTCTGGTACAGAAATTCCTCGATAACCAGCTGCCAGAACCCATGGCCAATGCCCTGGTGGGTGGCGCTCTGCCGGTTCCTCCCCAGGATCTGCTGCTTGCCCTGGCTCACGCGACATTCAAGGAAACGCCCTACGCATCCAAGGCGCTCGAAACCATCCAGGGCATGCCGGAAAGCCTGCTCAGCAGTGCCATCGTCGGTCCTGTGAATCCGCCGGACATCCTTGGCGTCATCCTCGTGAACCGCAAGGAGCCAGCCCTTCTGGAAGCTGCGCTGCTCCACGAGAATCTCAACGCAGTGTGGATGGAGAAGGTGGTTCCCCATCTGCCGGGCTCCGTTCTCGAGATCTCTCTGAACAACCAAGTGATGTGGATGGAACGCCCGGCGATTCTTGATCTCCTCGAGACACATCCCGAAGCGGACTATCAGATCAAGCGCCGCATCAACGAGTTCCGCTTCGATGTTCTCCGGTTGATTCCAGAGGAAGTCAAGAAAGAGCGCCTTGAGATCATCGACGAAGTGGAAGCAGGCAAGCTCGATAAGGCTTGGGCTGAATTGCCGATCCCCATGGACGCCTCGGATGACGAGACTATCGATGAGCACACGCTGCGTGAGCGGCTGCTCAAGCCGATCCTCGACGATGAGGGCAACGAGATTTCCTTGTCACTTACGCAGCGGGTCATGCGCCTGCGCACCAATCAGAAGATCGTGCTGGCCCTCAAGGGCGGCAAGGAAGAACGCACCTTGTTGATCCGCGAAGCGAATCGGCTCGTTCAGGTGAACGTCATCCGCAATGGACGCATCACCGAAGGCGAAGTTGCTTACATCGCGCAAATGCGTACGGTCCACGACGAAGTCCTGCGCATCATTTCGCAAAACCGGGATTGGATGAAGAAGTATACCATCTCGAAGAATCTGGTACAGAACCCGAAGACGCCACTGGCCATCTCCATAAACCATCTGAAACGGATGCACGAATTCGATCTGAAGCTCATGTCGGCGGACCGCAACATCGCAGAAATCCTGAGACGGGAAGCCAAGCGGATGCTCGAGGGCAAGGGCCGTTGAAGATTGGTTGGCAACACCAAGATCGGCGGACTTTCCGTTCTCTGTTTTTTCAAAATCCCGATGATGCATCTTTGGAATTTTTGAAAGCGTGGAATGCTCCAAATTCAAGTCGAATCCGGGTGCACAAAAAAGGGTGCAATCCGATGAATCTCAGGTGGCCCAAGGCAACCAGACTCGTTCCCGCAGAGATGTCAGCAACCCTTGCGGAAATCGTCGGAAAAGCCGTCGTATCCTGGATCCATGCAGATGCCTGAACCTCCTCTGGAGTCGAACTCCAATGATCTGAAAGCCTTCCAGGCGATCGTCGCCGACAGTCGCACGAATTCGGCGATGCTGGCTTCATGGATCCCCCGCTTGGTTGAAAAAAACCTTCTGGATCAGGCCCTCCAGAATCTGAAACAGGAGTGGCTTCGGCTGAGCAGAGATGAACACTGGAGGTCCTTCCGCACGCGCCTGGAATCCGAACTCCAGCGGATCCGGGAACGGCGGATGCAGCAATGGCAGTTGGACCCTCGCCGGCGCACCTTGCGTTTGCAGTTGGAGATCAGAACACCGGCTTGCGGGATGCATCCACAGGCTCTTCTGCAGGCCTTGGCCAAGGCCGTCCAGGCCACGGGCCTCCCGCTGGCCACGAGCCTTGAAAAACATCCTCGACCCATGGTGCGGATGGGACATCCACTTCCCTTGGGAGTTGAAGGTCTCTGCGAGTGGGTCGACATGATCTTCAGCGGACCAACACAGCTGGCTGGAACCGAACTTGTGGAGGGCATCAATGCCCATTGCGTGCAAGGCCTCCGGATCTCCGGTATCGAGACCATTCCCAATCACGCCTCGCCCGTCCTCGATCTTTGCCACGAAGCCCGCTGGACATGGCCTTGCCCACAGGAATTACGAGAGCATGCCGCACGGCGGATGGCGGGGTTCATGTCGGCCGAATCCTTCGAGATCGAGAAAACGGGAAAAGTGGATGGTCACAAACAATCCAAACGCGTGGAGGTGAGGCACCTAGTCACGGAGATGGATTGGATGGATTCGGATCTCCGATTCACAACGCGGCTTTCCACGGGCACCGCGCTGAATCCAGTCAAGTGGCTGGCCGGTGTCCTGGACCTCGAGCCTTCGACTATCACAGGACTTGTGAGGACCGCTGTGGTTCTCGTCGAAGATGCACGTTTGGGTGCTACAGAAAAGTACGCGCCAAAATTGCACAACATCTTCGAGGACGCAGTCCTGTTGGAATCGGATTCCCACATCCAGATCATCGACGAAGACGATGATGAACCCATCGTGCTGCGCAAGGATGATCCCAGGTGAAACTCAGCGCTGGCTATAGATGAGCCAAGTCCAATTGAGCCCCAGCAACACGAGGAATATCGTCAGGAACAACCGTCTTTCCCGCTGACTCATTTGCAACGTGATCGTTTTCGCGGTGATCGCGCGGCCGATCGAACCCGCGAAAACCAGTACAGCGCCGCCCATGGTCAGTGGATTCCAGAGGAAGGATCGTTTCCAATCACCGCGGGCCATGGCCAGAAGCCCTCGGGTCGTGCCACAGGTGGGACAGGGGTGGCCCGTAAGGCGGTGGAACAGGCACGTATCCAGATCCGTTCCCGTCCGCCACTCCACGATCCGCGCGATGATCACGATCAGCGCCCACAAAGCCACGAAGCCAATGGACCACGCGGGAATGCGCGGCCATCGCGGTGCCGGCCTGAGGGAGACATGCATGGACTTCTCCGGAGAGACCAGTATCTCGCCGTTAGGAGCGGGTGGAATGACCGGCAGACCCTAATATTTGGTGCGAGGGCCTGCTGGATATTTCAGAAGGTCCGATGCATGCCTGCCAGGGCGAAGCTGAACACCATGATGGCAATCCAGGCGAGCGCGCCCAACACCGCCAAGCCGCAACCGACCATGCCGAGGATCTTTCCAGCCTTGGTCATGCCCTCGCCCGAAGGATCCATGCGGCCCGCGGCCATCTCCTGCAAGTCGCTGTTGCCCATCACCCAAGCGAGAATTCCAAAGACAATGCAGCAGACGAGACCAAGAATTCCAAAAGCCAACATCATTCCGCCACGATGCGGTTTCAACATGGGAGTATTGCTGAATTGATCCATGGCTTCTCCAATCGAGCGAATGAATGGGTTGCGAGAGAGTAGATGGAGATTGTAGATGGCCTGCTTCGCGCAAACCAGTACGTTCCCTTGATCATGCTCATTCAGCCAGGCTGTGCCAGAGGTACCACGCCACGACCGTGCGATAGGGTCTCCAGGCTTCGGCTCTTTGCATCATTTCCTTTTTCTGCGGCTGGTCCTGCCCGAACAAAAGACCATAGCCCTTCCGGATTGCGAAATCATCCACCGGCCAAACGTCCGGTCTTCCCAGGCGGAAGATGAGCAGCATCTCAACTGTCCAGCGACCGATGCCTCGCACCTGAACGAGCCGTTGAACGATGGCCTCGTCTTCCATCTTCCGCAGCCCGGACCAGGATGCTGGGACCAATCCATCTTTCGTCTTCTCGGCCAAATCGCGGATGGCGCGGGTCTTCGCAAGAGAAAGCCCGGCCTCGCGCAGTTTTTCCTCGGGCATGGCAAGGACCAGTTCAGGCTTCAACGATCGAGGGAAGAGGCCTCTGAAACGGCCGTAGATGCTGGCCGCGGCCTTGCCATTCAATTGCTGGTAGGTGACTGATTCAGCGAGGGCCTCAAAGGGAGTCGGGCTCGGCCTGAGGTTCATCTGGAATGGCCCCAGGCGCCGGAAAAATCGCGCGAGCTCCGGTTCTCTCCGCAGTTGCTTCAGTGCAACCGCAGGATCGAAATCCAGTTCGAAGCGTGCTGGTCCCAAGCCTTCACCCTGCGATGGACTGGATGGCTTTCTGCCAAAGCCCCTTGGGCTCTTCCGAAAGCAGCCACTCGGGATGAAGGGGCAGACGCGCCCAAGCCCCTTGCTCCATTTCCGCGTCGAGCTGTCCCGGGCCCCAACCCGAGTAGCCCAGGAAGAGGCGGTAGGCCGCGGTTCCATCCAAAAGAAGTGTTTCCAGAAGGTCCTTGCGGAAACTCACGAAATCCGTGAAATCGAGGACAGTGTCTTCCTCCGACGGCAATCCGCCCCGGACCAGAATGATGCCCCGCTGAGGATCCACTGGCCCACCTCGCCAGGCCGTGACATCAGGATCGCCTCCGAACGTGAGATGGCTTTCTTCGCAGATCTTGGCAAGCGTCAATGGCAGCGGGCGATTCAGGATGACGCCCATGGCGCCCTGTTCGTCATGTTCGATGAGCAGCACCACGGTGTGGAGGAAATTGGGGTCCAGGAGCAATGGACTAGCCACCAGGAGACATGGAGCAATCGGGCTCATGATGTCGATCATAGCGCGCTAATCTCATAGGATGCGCGCTTCCCCTTTCATGGAATTTCGACCCCTGGCCAGAGGCCTCCGCTACCTGTCCAAGCACCCGCTGCAGGTCCTTGGGCTGGCAATGCTTACCGTGGTCTTCTCCTTTCTCGGACCCGTCCTGCAGATGGCTAGGCCCGCCCTGGATGATCCCAAAATATCCCTGATCTTTGCTCTGTTGGCCATGATTCCCTTGGAGCTCTATTTCATGCCGCGGTTCCTTCTTTCCGTGGACGCCGTGGCCTTGGACCACCCCATGAATCCAGGAAAGTCATGGCGTAACACCTTCGAAAAAAGGTGGATGCGAGCATTCGCGGCCAAGCTTCTGCTCTACCTTCTGTTCATTCTGGGTGCCACGTGCCTGCTGGTTCCTGGGCTGATCATCTGGGTCACCCTTGGCTGGATGCCCTACCGTGTGCTGCTCCGGGGTGAGCCCGTCCGGAAGGCCGCCAGGGCGAGTGCGGTGCTCATGGCGCGCTTCTGGCCATATACGCTCTTGACCGGGATTGTAGTCCTGGCGATTTATGGTCTTTCTTATTTCGGCGTCGCCTATTTCGAGACCCATTTCCTGCCAGATCCCGAGACGCCTTGGATCAGACTGACTCATCCAGCTTCCTGGACGATCGATTTCATCGCAGGGGCAATGAACGTGTGGATCAGCCTTACGTTCCTGGCGCTGTATCAGCGCCTTGAGGAGCTGAACGCGGCGGTTCCCGAGTCAAAGCCCCAGCACTAGTGCACCTTCATAACCGGTAGTACGCCCGGATTCCCTTCACCAGGGCTTCTGCGTACCGCTCCCGGAAATCCGGATCCTTGATGTTCACCGCATCATCCTCGTTGGTAAGGTTGGCCACTTCCACGAGAATTTTCGTGGCGGCACTGCTGTAGCGGATCACCGCCGGGATGAAGTTCTTGCCGGCGCGGTGAATGATATTCCGGATCGGCCGGTCATCGTGGACCGGAATCTGCCCGGATTTCAGGGCCTTCAGCAGTCCTTCCGCAAAGAGGCGGCTGCGGGCTTCCGATTGCAATCGTTCCTTGTCGGTGAATACGACCCGACCCCCGCGCTTCATTTCCGACACACCTTTCCCCCGGGACGGAGAAAGCGTGAAGCTTGCCGGAACGCCCGCGGCGCCTGGGACGTAGACCATGGTGCCCCGCGCGGAGGGATGCAATGCGTCCGCGTGGAAGCTGATGAAAAGAGTCTTCTTCACGTCTCCTTTCCGGGCGAAGGAGGCGAAGAGATCATTGGCCAGAACCCAGCGGAGATGAACGCTCACTGCGTTGGGGCTGTCCCCATCGTTGGCGAAGGGAGGTGTGGTGAGGATCTCGGCGGACCGGGTCGGACGCACGATGTTGTCTCTCACCGAAAATCCGAAGGTGGGATAGCGGATGGTGCTGCTGACGGTGGCTTCCGTGTCCTGCTCCAGGATCCGCCGGACTCGCATAGCGATGTCGTACACGTAATCCGATTCCCACACATCGCCCGCGATGGCCCCAGTGTCCACGCCGCCGTGGCCAGCGTCGAGCACGATGCGAACTCCCCGCAGTTTTGGACCGGCGGAAATATGGGGCGTGCGCCGGACTTCCTCGCGGATGTCCCGTTCCTCCTTCAACGCACGGGAGCCTTCAGGCTGGAAAGGATCCGCGAGGTACTTCACAGGGATCTTCACGAGCTGTCCGGGCTGGATGCCACGCACATCGGCGATGCCGGATCGTTTGGCGATCTCCAAAGCGATGTCCGTGACGTCCTTGGGTTCCACCCGATCCGTGTACCGCATGACGACGCTGGAGTACAGCGCCTCGCCCTTTCGCAAGTGATAGGAAGCGTACCTGCCCTGTCTGTCTTCTCCAAATGCAAGCAGGGCGCGGTAAGCCGCGACCTTGGCTTCGTCATCCAGATCGTCCTCCGGCTGACTGCGGTCCACGACGCCTCTGACAACACCACCTAAATCGATGGATAGGAGATTCCGGGGAATGACCCAGACATCGCCTTTGCGGAGTTTTTCCGGATTGCCCGGGTTGGCTTGCTGTAGTTGATCGTAGTTCTGGCCATGCCCCGAAAAGAGTGAGGCCATCAACCAGACGGATTCCAATTCGGGCCAGCGGACCCTGTGGCGAATCCCATCGTCGGCCCACTCGTCATCGGGAAACACGGACTCCAGGACCCAATGTTTGGCCTCCGGGGACAAGTGCTCGTAGGTCACCCAACCCGATGCCGCCGTCCCATCCGTGAAACGCTTCGGCAGTCCGACAGCCTCCACCTGGATGCTCTTCTTGAATGCCAGCCGGATCTGGACCTGCTCTCCGTTCGGTGCTTCCGCCGCGATCTGCACCGGGACAGGATCCGCTTGGGCCATCAGCGAGGATGGCAGTGAGGCGAGAAGGAACAGCGAGCCTAGTCGCTTTCCCATGGAACCTCATCCAGGTTGCTGCTCAGGCCTTGACGCACCCAGTTCTTCAGATCCGTTTCGAGCCCCGCGGGATCCCCCGTACGCAATTCCAGGAATTGAGTGAAGCGCCGCTCGAGATGCGACAAGCCCTCTTCCAGCAGGAAGAGCCGATCCGCCACCCGACCAGCGGAATCCTTGGCCTGGGTGGGTGGCAGTTTCATGGCACTCGTATCGAGGCTCGCGGCATTGAGGAGGAAGGTCCATTCCATGTCACCGGAGAGCAACCGAGCCTTGGCCTTGCTGGGCCGCATTCCGCGGCTGAGAGCCTCGAAGGCCTCGCGGCTCTCGGCGGGATTGCCTTTGCGCAACGAGAGTTCCTTGACGTCGCCCCGCTCACTGACCAGCATCACCGCGTCATCCACGAAACATGCGGAGAGGTCGCCATCGATTCCGGAGGTGCCACCATCCGTCAACCCGCGCATCCACAACCAGAGAAGGAACTCTTCGCCCAGGAAGCGCCCCTGTTCCACTAATTCCAACGGTTTCACACCTGCTCCAATTCAACATCAAGGGGATCCAGAGCCATCAAGGACTCCACGGGAAGGTGCGGAGCCAGCCGGCCTGCCAGCAGCAGCGGTGCCAAGGGTTGCAGCTCGCACCCAAAGGACTTCATGAAAAGCCCCGTGAGGGCTCCCTGGGCCTTGCTGGAACTCGCTGTGGTCCAGATTATCCCTCCCTTCAGATCCCATGCCACTTCCACCACCTTCGGAGTGGGCAGCACCTTTTTCAGCAGCTCCACCTTGACCTCGTCCTGCAGCGAGATGCGGGCTTCCTTGCCGATGAAGGCCAGATCCTTCTCCTTCATGAGCTTCTGGAGGCGCAGATCCACATGGGCTTTCAACAGGGTTGGCGGAACCCTCCGCGTATCGATGCGCAAGCCGAAGATGGCAAACCGCTCTTGGGACACCCAAGCCTCTTCGGGCGGCGCAATGAGTGGATTCCGCCAATCGCACCAGCCGATCCGCTCCTCTTCCATGCCGTCTTCGAAGGGGCGGAAATGGTCCTGTCGGAGTCCTTCCAGCAGTTCCTGTTCAGCCGGAAGCGGCCCCAGCACCAGAAAACGGCGGAGAGATAAAGTGCCCTGAAGAAGACTCATGACTTGCCCTTGAAGAGACGGCGCATCCTTGAGAGTAACCCAACCTTTTCCGGCAACTCAGTGTCCAGGGGAGGTGGAGGCGCGATATGGACGTTCTCGCCTGGCACCGGCAGAGGGAATGCTGGATCGTCCAAGGCCAGCAACAGCGCGGTGACATTGTCCCTCGCACCATGCTCCAGCGCCACTTCCATCATCAGTTCCAGGGTCCGTCGCGGGGAATAGCTGAGGTGCATGAATTCCTTGAGCTGGTCATCTCCCACTTCACCATGCAGTCCGTCCGTGCAAAGAAGCAGTCGATCCCCTCGACGCAACGTGACTTTCCCCAATTCAGCTTTCAACGGATGCGGACCGCCGAGGGCCTGGGTGATCATGCTGCGCTGCGGATGCGTCTTGGCCTGCTCTGGGGTCAGGAAACCGGAGGAGATCATCTCGTTGACCAAGGTCTGATCCGTCGTCAGTTGGATGAAATCCGGCTTGCGATAGAGATATGCGCGGCTATCCCCGACCTGAATGAAGTGAGCGTACCCATTCCAGATCACCGCTGCGGTCAGTGTCGAGCCCATACCCCGTGCAGTGCGATCATCGTCGGAGTACCGCAGCACCGCAGAGCTGGCGCAGTCGGCAGCCCCGAGCAGCGCCCGGTAGAGATCCTTCTCCGTGGCCCGATTTGACGGAAACCGGCCCCAATGGCCAAACATGTAAACCGCGATGGAAGCCAAGCCCTCTCGGCTGGCGATTTCCCCCGCCGCCGCACCGCCCATTCCATCGGCGACCGCGGCAAGCAGACCCATCTGACAGACCTTAGGGGTCCGCCTGAGCTGGTTCACCATGGGTTCCTCGCCATCCATGGCACTCACCAGGTAGGCGTCCTCGTTATTCTTGCGGACGCGCCCCAGGTGAGTGATGGCGGCATAATCGATCAGCATGTTGAGTAATCCAACGTCGAATCGCGGCTCTGAGAGTGGCGGCGAACTTCAATGGTAGCCGGACTTTCCATCAATCAGAGCCAATAACCATCCATTGGATTGTGATTGCTGCCCATCCAACGATCAGGTAATTCATTTTCATGATTACGAGAAAGGGCCCGAATAAATCGGGCCCTTAATGTACCAAGTTCGCCGCGTCTACATTTTCAGGATGCGTGGAGTGATAAAGACCAGCAATTCTTTGTTTTCTTCATGATCTTGCTTGTTCCTGAACAGCCAACCAATTACAGGGATGTGCGCAAGAACGGGTACGCCCTGGGTCGTGTGATTAGTGGTCGTCTGGTATACACCACCAAGCACGGCGGTTCCACCATCGCGCACCAAGACCTGGGTTTCAATCTTTTTCTGAGTGATGGTGGGAGTGCCGTTCACTTCATTCGAGAAGTCGGCCTCTGATTTATCGATCTTCAGATCCATGATAATGGTGCCATCGTTGGTAATCTGAGGCGTGACGTCCAACTCTAGATTGGCATCAATAAAGGACGTCGTGATAGAGGTTGCTCCGCCCGCACCACCAGCACTTTGGATGGATTGATAGGGGATTTTAGCGCCTGCTAAAATAATCGCTTTCTTGTTATTTTGAGTCACAATTTTCGGATTTGAAACGATACGTACTTTACCGTTCTTTTCCAGAGCTTGGAGTATGACGTTAACACTGAATTTGTTGCTAAGGAACGAAACCCAAAGATCTCCCGCAGGTGTGCCAGTTATTCCATTATTCGCATCGTAAGAAATTGAACCAGCTTTATTAGAATTTGCAGGGTGCCCGATTGAACCACCCCAGCTATTCCAGGAAGGACTTGCTCCATAAGCGGACCAAACTGCGTCTTTTCCACCAACACTCAATTGAGCAGCTCCGTTTTTAGAGCTGGGCCAGATGACACCGAATGCCTTGTCGAAGGAACCGTTCGCCTCAACAACCCTTGCCTCGATTTGCACCTGCTGGATCTGGATATCAAGCTGTTGAATTAAGTCATCGATCAATGGAACATTTTTAGGCAATTCGCTAATGATGAGAACATTCGTTCGATCATCAACAATAATTGAACCGCGTTTCGTGAGAATTTTTTCAATAATGCCTTTAGCCTCACTGGCTTTTGCGAAAGAAAGTGGTCGGGTAATTGTTGTCAACTCTCCAGCCAAAGCTTTTGCTTCATCCAGTTTTTTGCGATCATCCTCTTCTTTCTGAAGTTTCTCAATTTTTGCGACTCTAATTACACCATTGTTAATTTCCATTCCCAAGCCGGCATGCTTGACGATGATGTCAAGCACTTGGTCCCATGGTGTATCAGTAAATTTGAAATCGTAAATGCCCTGAACATCCTGATCTGCGACCAAATTAAGCTTGGCATGATCCGCAATGATCCTTAAGAAGGTGGATAATTCAGCGCCTTTCACGTCTATTGTAATCCTGGACCCGGTGTACCTGCCTTGCGAATCGCCAAGTGTTCTTCCGCGCGCTTCATCCTTGCGCATGCTTGGAGGCACGACCGATGGTTTTTCCTGAATCGTGCTCACAGTCGCTGGCAGCAAAGTAGAAATTACTAGATTGCTGGTGGCCTGCTCGGGATATTTGATACTAGGAATATTGCTAATGGGTAAAGCCTGTTTGGCACCAACCGTCGATATGGTCGATGCCGTAGGTACAGAACTGGCTGCAACAGGAGCGGTCTGGGCCTCAACCACCTGTAACAAAGAGCCCGAATCAGCGTTGACTGCGTTTGTCCCGGATTCGATTACAGGTGCCGGGTTGTTCGATCCATGATCAATCGTATTAAGTAAAGCATTTGCTGGAGCAGCCGGAATAAACTCGGCTGGTGGCAGCAACCGCGCTTGGATCGTTCCGACACCGGGCTGAACCGCCAACTGCAGGCCGTTTTCAGATTTTGACACCAGCACCTGGGTCCCATCCGAAACCTCGAGAACCAGGCGCGTGACAGGCTCGGGCGCCATCACGAATTGAGCTAGGCGAGCTTTCTGAATTAGGGGACTTGACCAGGTGGCCAGATCCTTCTTGGTTGGCACGATGCCTCTGGTAACTCCAGGCAGATCGATCACGACCCTATTGGGGTGCGGGAGTATTTGCAGTTTTGGTATTCCCGCGAAGGCAGGGATATCCAAGTTGAGAATCACTTCGGAGCCGTTTCCCTGAGAAAGGGTGGCGCCTTGCAGGACGGAGGGTTTTACGGTGGTGGACACAGAGACGGGGGTGGCCGCGCTCATGAATCCGGGTTGGATTCCAACCAGAACCACGCCGCCTGCCACAAGGATTGAACTCAGGCGAGCACTCATCATTTCCCCTCCTCGCGCTTGAACGGTTTTACAACCGTCCGAAAAGTACTAGTGGTTGAATTGACATCTCGTTGGTGGAAAATCACAGCTTTGTCGGTAATTTCAAAGAGTTCCCCATCTTTGAATTTGTATCCAACTGGCAAAGTCCGGATATTTCCGCGGGAATCCGAAATAACCGCCATCACCTTGCCATTTGAAACGATTCGGCCTTTAACGCCAAGGTCATCAATCAGATCCCCCTTACTACCATTGGTTACATCTGTAGGTGCACTGAAAGGATCTCTAACCAATTTGGGTTGATATGGAATTTGCTTGATGACCAACAGATCGTCCTCCGCGATGGTTGGCGCATCAGAAGAAGGCTCAGATGTCGTCGTCGGGGGTGCTGGTGTTTTAGAGGCGGGGCTTTGTTTTGATGCGGGCGTGGTCGCCTGTCCAAATACAACCCCGGTTATCAAAAGAGGGAGTGCAATCTTTTTCATCGCTCAATCTCCCTGACTCTGCGTAGCCGCAGGCGCTTTCGGTCCTGGTTTTGGAGCAGTCGAAGGCGGTGGGGGGGGTGGCTCAGCAGGGTTATACACAAACGCGCTTATTTTGCAGGCTACCGTTGCCGGAAAGGTTCCATTCGACTTCGTATCTCTTTTAAATTGCATATCATATATATTGATTATTTTATCATAACCCGACACAAGTGAAGTGAATTGTCCAAATGAATGGAATCCCACTTTGAAGGTAAATGTAAATGGGAACTCGGTGTAGTAGGTTTTCTTTATTGGATTTTCAACCACAAAAGAGACCTGATCTATACCTGCGGTATCTGCCAACTTTTTCATCCGATATGGAATTTCACCTCTATCCGCATCGGTCGGCATAATCTTGATAAGGGCATCAATATATTTCTGGTTTTCAGCAATTTGTTTTTCTAGTTTTTGTGCGTTGGCTTTCAGACTATAGCCCTTGTCCACGTCCTGTTGCAGGGTCTTATTGGTCGCTTCCAGGGATTTGAGTTCATCCCGTTTACCACCAAGGAAGATGTAGGTCAACGCCATGACAAGGATGCCAACCAACCCGCCGATGAGGATCTGTTTTTGAAGATTCGAGTTCATGATCGCCTCAGCTCGGTTTCTTCACTTCAAAGGAAAGGGTGAATTCAACCACATTCCCTTTCTTTGTGGCGGTTGGGTAATTCACATTCGCAAACCAGTTCTGCTGGCTCATCAAATGGGTGCGGAACAAGTTAATCGCCTCAAAGCTGGCGCTTTCACCTTTGATGGTTACGTTCATACCCTTCTGGGTCACTTCGTTGAACCAGACATCGTCAGGAAGGGCATTGGCCAGTTCTTCCATGAGGTGGACCGGTATGCTTTGGGTAATCCTCAAGTCTTTGATAACTTGTTTTTTCTGTTTGATCAGTTCTGCGTCTTTTCTAAACTTCTCTTCCTTTGCAACATAAGGCTGCAATTCTTTCTTCACCTTTTCCAATTCAGCATTTTTCTGGGCTTGATCCCCAACTTTTTGATTTAGGTATACATAGTACACAACGCCAAAAGCGATAAAGAACAAAGCCACGATTAAACCAGCCAACGGAAAACTGGTCTGCGTCGTCTCCTGTTCTTGCCCGTAGACTTGAACCGATTCGCCTTTTTCTGGTTTTTTACCGGCTACCTGGGCAAGGGCGTCTCCCAGAAGATTGATCTTAATCATCGATCCCCCACTTGTCGCAAGGCCAGTCCAACCGAAATGGTGGCGGAGCAGCCGATATCCCGGACAGCGGCTGGATCAACACTCCGGTCATCCATCTCGATCAACTGGAATGGGTTCAGCCGATCCACGGAAACACGCAAGCGATCGCCGAGAATGTCCAGTAATGCTGGAACCTTAGCACTCCCGCCAGACAGCAG
>DCFP01000092.1:0-11175 GCA_002319925.1 Holophagaceae bacterium UBA1801
AGTGCGACTGCCGGGCCCAGCTGGAAGCGGCCCTGCGCTACATCGGCGAGCACGGTGGTGTGGTGCTGTACCTCCGCCAGGAAGGCCGTGGCATCGGCCTCCTCAACAAGCTGAAGGCCTACGCCCTCCAGGAACAGGGACTCGATACCGTGGAAGCCAATCACCACCTCGGGTTCGTGGACGACCTGCGCACCTACGAATCCGCTGTGGAGATGCTCCGCTTCTTCGGCATCCACAAGGTCCGCCTGCTGACCAACAACCCGCGAAAGATCACGGCCTTGGAAGACGCCGGCATCCACGTGCAGCGCGAATCCCACCAGCTGGGCGCCAACGCTTACAACCTCCGCTACCTCAAGACCAAAGCCAAGAAGTCCGGGCATCTGCTGGAGTTCAAGGAGGATCCGGCGCTGTAGTGGCCGGTGGTCAGTGGTTAGTGGTCAGTTGAAATTCGATGGGGCGCCTTTGGCGCCCCGTCTTTCCTAACTGGCCACCGACCACCGGCCACTGATCACTCGTCTTTTCTAGGCAACAACAACGCTCTCTGCACCCGTTCCAGATTTCCCTGCAGCTGGACCAATCGCCAGGCGAGCACCATGGCGTAACCTAGCCAGACCCAGAGCAGGCGCGGGTCACAGGGCGTTTTCATCAGGGGTTCCAGGCCGAGATCGAGGCGAAGTCCATACAGGAACCACACCACAACTCCGAAACTGATGAGGAGGTGCCCCCAGCGGATCCAGTAGGGGCGCAGGCCTTCCTTCATCTTCCATTTCATCAGCAGCCAACGGGTGAAGACATCGCTCTTCGCTTCGGTGAAATGGAGATTCAGAAGGGAATCCACCAAAGGTGCGTAGTGGTGGATCTTCAGTTCGTCCTGCTCCTCATGTCCATTCACTTTACGGAGAAAGGCGGAACGGATCTTTCCAATGCATTCTTCCCAGGGGGCCTGTTCACGGTGCAGTGTGAGGTGCAGGCGGGCAAGGCCCACCCAGAGCAAGGCCTGAGCCAGGAGCACGCCCCAGAGCGCCATGCCCCGCCACCCGTGGGAATTCGCCAGTTCCAGGAAACGGAGGAAATCCATATCAACCCTTCTGCAACTTTGCGATCCATTCCCGGAGCTGGGGATCATCCTCCTGGCTCAGGCGGATGGCTTCCTGAAGGTCCTGCACGGCGGGCATGATTTCGCCCCGCTTGAGGTGGACGAAGGCCCGGTCCCGGAAGGGCCCGGTGTCCTCCGGAGCCATCAGTGTCATGTGCGTGGCGGACCACAGGGCCTCGTCCCAGTCCTCCGATTTCACGAAACGCGCATGGATGTTGCGCAGGAGACGCAGCAGGATGGCGCGGTGGGACGCTGGCTCCAGCATCCGGGGGTCGAAGGACGCGCGCCCGCCTGTGGCCTTGCGCACGATGCGGGCCGCTTCTTCCTCGCCAAGGGCTCTACCCCGGTTGAAGGGATCGAAGAACAGAATTCCCACATCGAGTTTCAGAGCAGTCACGAAATGCCCGGGCAATGCGATGCCCACGGCGTCCAGGCCCAGGCGCTTGGCCACGTCGATCCAGAGGATGGACAAGGCAATGGGAAGCCCCTTCTTACGCTGGATTACCTTCGGGAGCACGGCGTTGTCCGGGTTGTCGTAGTCCAGCCGGTCCCCGTGGAATCCCAGTTCCTCGAAGAGGTAGTGGTTCAGGGCGTCGATGGCGCCATGGATGCTCCAGGGCAGGGGCATGCGCCCGGCCAGTTCGAAGGCCCACTGATCCAGCATGCCCAGCACCGGTTCGGGATCCGGATCCTGCAGCATGGGTGCCACCGCAAGAACGGCTCCCAGCGCCAGCTGCCGGCACGCGGGATCGGTCCTGAGGTATTCGTGGAGCGAGACGTGCTCAGCCACGGCGGCGAGCCCAGAATCGGATGACCACGGCGAGGAGACCAACGCCCAAAGCCACCCACATCCACTTCTGCCAGCTGTTCTCCGCGGATTCCATCTTGGCTTTCTCGTCCGCTTTCCGGATGTTCTCCTCGATGGAAAGCTGGGATTGGGTCTGCCGGGCCTTGGCCACCGCCTGCTGCGCGGAATCGCGGGATTGCTTCAGATCCTTGCTGGCCTGCTCTTCTTCCGTTGGCTGCTCCTGGAGGAGGCGGACGCGCTGGATGGCTGGATGGCGAACCCTGCCCCGCCGCGCGGGAGCGACGCTATCCTCAGAGCCGTTCCCCTGGGAGAACCCCTGATCCACCGCGTCGGTAAGGTTCTGTACATCCTCCCGCAGGGCCAGAAGATCCTGATGCTGGCGGTTGAGCTGGCTGCCGTGGATCCAGCCCAGTACCAGCTGCATTCCCAACAACACGACGATGACCGGGGCGAGCCAGGACGGGTATCGGGAAGGCTGTGAGGGATCGGACATAAATCTACCTTGCATGGCCGGAAGGTTGCCGGTGCCATTGTCTCGCGAATCAGCCCTTCCGGCGCCCCAGGATGAAAAGGGTCCGATCGTCCCGGTCCTGGGTCTCGAAGGAATCCACTTCCTGGAAGACCGCCTCGCAGGCCTCATGCACGGAACCTTGGGACCAATGGGCCTGGAGCAGTCCTTTGAAGCGATCCAGCCCCAGTAGTTCTCCGCTCTCGTTCATGGCTTCCGTGAGCCCGTCGCTGTACATCACGAGCCATTCACCCGGTTTCAGGACCCCTTCATTGATCACCCAGGAACCGGGGGGGCTGGGCCGCATGCCCAGGCCGCGGCCCATGGGCGAAATCTCCAGAACATCCTCAGGCAAAGTCCCACGGATCAGCAACGGTCCCGGATGCCCGGCGCGAGCCACGTGGTAGTTGCCCCACTCGTCCCATTCCAGAAGACACAGGGTGAGGAAATCGCGGCTGCGCATGAGGTTCCGCATGGTCTGGTCCAGGGCCTGGAGGAGATGCCTGAAGTCCATGGCCTCCTGGCGGACGGCGAATTCCAGCAGCGCGGTCGCCTGGCTCATGTAGAGGGCCGCCGCGAGCCCTTTGCCGCTCACATCCCCCACGGCCGCGATCCAATGGCCGTTGTTCCGCCGCCTCATCCAGAGCAGGTCCCCGCCTGTTTCCAGGGCGGGCTCCAGGCGCAGGGCCATGTCGTAGCCATCGATGCGGGGGGCTTCGGAGGTGATCAAGCCTTCCTGGATTCGCCGGGCCGTCTGCAGTTCCTGCTCGATGCGGCCCTGGTCCAGGAGGCGCTGATGCAGGAGTGCCGTTTCCAGTAGGATCCCGGCGGAGACCGCCACTTCACGCAGGAGTTCGCGATCCTCCCGGCCGTAGTTCAGTTCCGCGTACTTCCCTCCCAGCAGCACGGCCGTGTGCGGTTCGCCATTGGCCATGAGCAGCACCATCACCTGGGCTTCCAGGGCATCCACCCGCGCCCGCATCTCCTTGCCCTGCTCGCGGATCCAGTCGGCTTCGTCCCCCGCGAGGCCGACGGCCAGCTCGCCGTAGTCCCTCGCGTTGCGGATGAGAGCCAGAGGGAAACGCAGCGACAGCGGCATCGACTGCGAGGCGCTGCGGGGATCATCGAGTTCAGCCAGGGCGGGTAGTTCAATGCAGCGATCCACCACTGGAATGAGCAGAAGCACATGGGGATGAAAGGCCTCCCGCAATGCCGCAACGAGGCTGGAAGACAGATCCTCTTCCGAGAATCGTTTCTTGGATTCCTGCAGGCTGCCCAGAATCAGATCCCGGGCCGTGTTCAGATCCCGGCGGAACTTCTTGCGCAGGGCCAGCAGCACGCGCCGCAGAACCCAGCCGATGGGCCAGGCCGTGAGGCCCGCGATCACGCCCACCCATCGTGCCTCGAAGGTGTAGATGCCCTGCTCGAAAATCCAGCTCAGCACCAGGAAATAGCCCGTCAGGGTGGCACCCACCACCGCGAAGTAGGTGAGCCATCGCAGTATCGCCCGGCGGACGTCGAAGAAGCCGTGGCGCAGGATGGCGTAGGCAAAGGACAGGGGCAGGAGCGGCAGGGGTGCGAAGAAGATCCAGGCTTTCTGCTGGAACAGCAAGCTCTTGCCCTGGGCCATGCCGTTCAGATACGAGTACGCCGCAAGATCGATGCAAACTGCGGTCGTGAAGAACAACGCGGGAAGAAGGGCCATCTGGCGCTTGAAGGGCAGCTTCATGGAGCCGAGCCAGAAGAGCATCACGCCGAGGATCACGGTCACCGCCATCAATGCTCGGAACACCGTCGTCACGGCCTGGAGATCGGTGATCATCCAGAGCAGATCGCCGTAGACGCCCGACCGCGCGATGGCATCCGCGGTGGCAACCAGGGTGCTGAGGAAACCGATGACCAGGAATCCGCCATAGAGACAGATCAGGAACAGGCGGTTCCTCCGCAATGGGAATGGGTGTGGGAACCGCAGGAAGAAGTGGAACCACAGCGGCGTGGCGATGCTCATGATCACGCCGGAAAGCACGTGTCCCGTGACCTGGATCAGCAGGGGCACGCTTCCCGAATCGGCGGGCGCGTACAGGGGAATCAGGAGGGAGATGGCTCCCATGTAATAGAAATGGCGCGTGATCTTCCGCTGTGGAGAAGACACGACGACCAGCAAGCCGATGGCCCAGGCCACGAGCCCGGAAAGCATGACGCTGAGCCCCACGTAATTGAAGGGCCGCACCAGCTTGACCGAAAGGGCCAGCAGCCGGCCGTTCCGCCGCACCTGGTAGAGCACTTCCTTGCCCTTGGGCTGCGCATTGATGAAACGCCGGGCTTCCTCCATGGTCCGCGCGGTCACCGGCTGTCCCTGGATGGCGACCAATTCGTCGCGCTCGAGAATGCCTGCGATCTCCGCCGCGCCCTCGGGCAGGAGTTCCTGGATCCGGACCTTGTTGCCTTCCGCCTTCCAGAAACATTGATCATCTGATGAGCCATACACCCACTGGTTCAGCGCAAAGGACAGCAGTGTCAGCACCAGAGCCAGTACACTGGATCCGATCAGACGCCAACGGATGCGCTTGAGTGATGGAGTCAAGGTAGCCTTGAGGTGAGTGGAGGCGTTGTGGAGGAAAAGGAATCCTGGTGGATCTTGGTAGGTGGAAGGAGCCGCTTGGGAAGAGCGCTCGCCGAATCCTTCGCCCAGGACCGCAAGCTCGTGTTGACGAGCTCGAAACCTTGGAACGAAGAATCCCGCTGGCTGGAATCACTTTCAAAACGAACCCGAGTGCAAACATTCCAATGGAACGCGGACGACCCTGAGCTTGTTCCAACGATGATGGCAGATATGAAGTCGCTGGGGGATGCTGGCGTGCGATTGGAAAACGCCGTGATCGTAGCAGGCACCTTTCCCGAAAGCCCCTTCGGAGAATGGACACCGTCATCGCTGGAAGCCACGTGGAGGATGAATCTCAGCTTCCCGCTGCTGGCAGCCCAAACCCTTGGCCCCGGATTGGCCGCGGGCGGCTGTCTCCAGCTCCTGCTCGACACGGCCATCCACAAGCCCTTCGCCAAGCACATGCCCTATTCCATCGCCAAAGCGGGTCTCGCCGCGCTCATCCCGGGACTTGCCAAGGCCCTGGCACCGAGGGTCCGCGTGGTCGGCCACGCCATTGGCACAGCCCTGCCGAACAGCAGCGATCCTTTCAATCTCGCTGACCGCACTCTCTTGAAACGCCTGGGCACCCCGGAAGATCTGGCGCGGGCGATCCGCTACGCCGCAGCAAGCCCATACCTGACGGGGGATATCCTCACCCTGGACGGTGGCGGACGGTGGGCATGAGTGCAGAACGTGAATCCATGAAATTCAAAGTCAACGAGATCTTCTTCAGCATTCAGGGACGGGGCCCCATCCGCGATCGACGAGCGCAGCGAGGAGTGAGCGGAAGCACAGCGCAGTGCGCTGTGCGACATGGGGGTAGTCAGGGAGCCGTGGATGGGTCAATTGGAACGTGAAGTCATGAATTTCAATGTTAATGAAATCTTCTTCAGCATTCAGGGGGAAGGCTCCCGCGCCGGCCGCCCCTGCCTCTTCATCCGGCTCACAGGCTGTCCGCTGCGATGCGTCTACTGTGATACCACCTACGCATATTCCGAAGGAATTCTACGCGAGTTGGACGACATCCTGGACGAAGTGAAAACACGGCTTGGCGCGCCCGGCCAAGGCCCCAACGCGCCTTTCGTGGAACTCACCGGCGGCGAGCCTTTGGCGCATCCGAATGCGCCGGTCCTGCTTCAAGCACTGCTGGATCTGGGACACGAAGTCGCATTGGAAACGGCCGGCAGCCAGGACATCTCCATGGTTCCACGCGGCGTCGTGAAGATCCTGGACCGCAAGACCCCCGGCAGTGGCGAAGTCGAGCATTGGCTGGAATCCAACCTCGACTTTCTGGTTCCAGGCCAGGATGAATTGAAATTCGTGCTCAAGGACGAAGGGGACTATCACTGGGCCAAGGGCTGGTGCGAGGAACACCAGTTACTGGATTCCCTGGATGTCTTGTTCAGTCCCGTCTGGGGAAGCCTCGATTCCGCATGGCTAGCCGAACACATCGTCGCGGATCACCTTCCGGTGCGCTTCCAGGTCCAGCTGCACAAACTCGTGTGGGATCCCAACCAACGGGGAGTATGAATCAGGGAGCAGCTGTCAGGGGACAGGGTGCAGGAAAACGGATGGGGCGCCTCTGGCGCCCCATCTAAATTTACCTGTCCCCTGCTCCCTGCCCCCTATTCTTTCGGCATCCCGATGCGATCCAGCATTTTCAACAGTTCGATCGGCAGCGGGAACACGATGGTGCTGTTCTTCTCCACGGCTATTTCCGTAAGGGTCTGGAGGTAGCGCATCTGAATGGCCACGGGGTTCTGGCTGATGCGGTTGGAGGCTTCCAGGAGCTGCTGGGAAGCCATGAGTTCGCCCTCTGCGGCGATGATCTTGGCGCGCTTCTCGCGCTCGGCTTCCGCTTGCTTGCCCATGGCGCGCTGGATCTGCTCGGGGAGATCCACGGACTTCAATTCCACCGACGTGACCTCGATGCCCCAGGGCTCCGTGGCCTGATCGATGATCTCGCGCAGGCGCAGGCTCAGCTTCTCGCGCGCCGCCAGAAGTTCATCCAGGCTGACTTCGCCGAGGATCGACCGCAGGGTCGTCTGGGCGATCTGGCTAGTGGCGTAGTAGTAGTTTTCCACGCGGACGATGGCCTGCTTGGCATCCAGCACACGGAAGTAGACCACCGCGCTCACCTTCAGGCTCACGTTGTCCTTCGTGATGACGTCCTGGCTGGGGACATCGAGCACGACGGTGCGCAGGCTCACGACAACTGCGCGCTGGAAGGGACGGAATACAAAAATGAGGCCGGGACCTTTGGGTTTCTCCGCCACTTTACCCAGCGTAAAGATCACCGCCCGCTCGTATTCATTGACGATCCGGATGCAGGAGAACACCCAGATCACCAGAAAGAAGATGATGATGGCCGAACAACTGAAGAACGGTAATACCGCTTCCATGGGACACCTCGGGATGGGGCCCCATCATGGCATAGTTCACCGGGTCACGAAGGGATTGTTGGCCGCTTCCTCGCCGATGGTGGTCGTCGGCCCGTGCCCAGGAATGACCAAGGTCCGGTCTTCCAGTGTGTACAGCTCCGTGCGGATGCTCGTTTTCAGGCGATCCCAGCGTCCTCCCAGGAGATCCGTGCGCCCAACACCACCTGCGAAAAGGGTGTCTCCCGAGAGCACGAATGGGCCTTGTTCCGATTCGCCAAGGAAGCAGCAAGAACCCGGTGTATGGCCAAAGGTGTGAAGCACCTTGAGACCGAAGAGCACATCTCCGGCGTTCATTTCGGTGGTGGTGGGCGCGGGGATGGGGTTGACGCCGAACATGCCCGTCTGGAGTTCAAGGCTTTCCACCAGGTAGTTGTCCAGGGGGTGCAGATAGGCCGGGCACTGCCAGATATCCTGGAGCGGCTTCGCGGCGCCCAGGTGATCGAAATGGGCATGGGTCTGAAGGATGGCCTGCACCTTGAAACCCTGGATCTCGACCCGTTTGCGAATCTTTTCCGCCTCATCGCCCGGATCGACCACGACCCCCAAGCCCTGGGCTGGATCCCATACCAGCACGCAGTTCGCGGAGATGGGACCCACAGGGAAAGTCTCGAATTTCAACATGCATGTCTCCAATACTCGGCCACCAACGAAGTGATGTGAAAAACAACAAGCGCCCTGGCAACCACGTGGCGCGATCCACTATTCTGTAACCTTTCCACCCCTCTTGAGAACCGCGGAGACGCTGCGTGAATCCCTACCTGAGTTTTGCCCTGGTCACGTTCCCGGCGGTGTTCTTCATCATGGACCCCCTCGGGCTGCTGCCCATTTTCGTGGCCATCACGGCCACGGATGACGCGGAGAAGCAGAAACGCACGGCCCAGCGGGCCACGCTCATCGCGTTCCTTTTGATGACCTTCTTCACGGTCTTCGGCAGCTTCGTCTTCAAACTTTTCGGCATCTCCATGAATGCCTTGAAGGTGGCCGGAGGCATCCTGCTGCTCATGACCTCCACGGACATGCTCCGGGCCCAGCCATCTCGCACACGCTCATCGCCCGAGGAAACCCACGAGAGCGAGGCCAAGGAGGATGTGGCCGTCGTGCCGCTGGCGATGCCGCTTCTCGCAGGTCCAGGCTCCATCGCCACCGCCATGGTACTTGCTGCGCGAGGCCCCCACTGGACCTATGCCATACCCGTCGTGATTTCCATCGCCATCACTTGCTTCATTGCCTACCTGCTGCTGCGCGTGGCCAGCCGGCTGAACCGACTGCTGGGCACCACCGGAATCGCCGTGCTGGAGCGCATCATGGGCCTGCTGCTGGCAGCCATTGCCGTGCAGTTCATGGCCGACGGCGTGATGGCGTTCCTCCAGGGCAACGCCCATCCATGAAGTCAGTATCAACGGATATCGACCGCTAGGCGTAATGCAGCGTGAGGCCGACTCCGACTTCCTCGACATTGGCCACTGCCGCCAGGGCGATTTTCGATTTCAGATCCGTGCAGTGGCAGGCGTGCAAGGTTTGAGGCTGCAAGCGCTTGAAGTAGGCCACCGTCCCCTGGAGATGATCCGTTGTGGGCTGCTGCAGGTGGAAACCCCCTATGACATCCACCACTCGTTTTTCTCCGCAAATTTTCCGGGCATAGTCGACCGTATTGCAGACACCGGCGTGGGAACATCCAACCATTACGACCAGCCCTTCGGTGGATCGGTAGGCGAGGGCCGAGTCTTCAAGCACCGCATCGTCGAGGCACTCGTCTTCCTTGCGGCCGAATTTCAAATTCCCTTCGAATGCATTCACCCTCGGAATTTCTCCCAGGTACACCAACTTTGGCGTCAACCATTGCGGTTCCGTTCCCAGACGAAGGGCGAAGTGCTTGGCGAGCCTACCTTCGGTCAGCAGGGGACCTGATTCTGGAATGCCGCATCCCTGCACGCTCACGAAGGTTCTTGGATGGGCCAGCACAACCGGTTTGCGGAAAGGGCGCTTCTCGATTTCAAGTTCGGTGAAAAACCTCACGAGGGGTTCCAGCCCCCACGTGTGATCCTCGTGGCCGTGTGAAAATGCCAGAAAATCGAGATGAGCCAGGTCCACACCAAGTTTTTGAGCATTGCGCAGGAAGATGTCCGAGTAACCCGTATCGAACAGAACGCGCGTTCCATCCGTCTCGATGTAAAACGAAAGGCCAGGTTCTGCGAGGAGGTAACGGTCGATGAGGGTGTTGTTGTCCACAAGGACCGTCAGTTTCATGTCCCTCTCCCACTGAGGCGGATTACAGATTCTTCAGTACCGCCAATTCGTTCGGTTTCAGGAACCGCCACTCCCCTGGCTTGAGATAGGGATCATCCAAAGGCCCGAACTGGATGCGCTTGAGCTTGGACACTGGATGCCCCACGGCCGCGAACATTTTCCGGATCTGCTGGTTCTTGCCTTCCGTGAGGGTCACCTTCAACCAGGGGTTTTCCACCTTCTCGAAGATCTCGATGCCGCAGGGTTTCAATCGGCGCCCCTCCAGCCGGAAACCGCCCCGCAGTTCATCCAAGGTTTCCGGCTTGGGCATGCGATGGACCTTCACTAAGTAGATTTTGGGGATGTGGTGGTCGGGATCCGTCAGGCGCTGGGCCAGCTCGCCGTCGTTGGTCATGAGCAGTAGGCCTTCGGAATTGAAATCCAGGCGGCCCACTGGATAGATGCGAGCGCCGACGCCGTGGAGCAGGGCCATCACCGTGGGCCGCCCCTCATCGTCCTTGACGGTCGTCACGTATCCCTTTGGTTTGTTCATGAGGATGTAGACGGATTGCTCGCGGTGGATGGGCATCAGGTCCACGGTGATCTCGTCCCGCTGAGGATCGGCCTTAGTGCCCAGCTCCGTGACGGTCTTCCCGTTCACCTGGACGCGGCCCTCCAGGATGATCTCCTCGCAAGCCCGGCGGCTGGCCACCCCGGCAGCGGCGAGGATCTTCTGGAGGCGTTCCACGGAATCAAATTTCCGGCCCACGGGCCTTGATGGCCTCGGAGCGGGTGAACCTCCACGCGAAGTCGCGGTGGACGCGAGTTTCCGCGTAGGCCTTGGGCTTTTGGCCGCGGCTGGTTTATGATCATAGCTTCGAGATGGCTTCCCGGTTGGCGCTCCCGCCACGCGTTTCATCTTGTTGATCATCTGAAGATCCCTTGGCGTCATCCCGACGCGAAACGGTTATTCTCTCATAGATCAGGCCTTAGCGGAATGTGATCGTTAGCGCATTGCCCTAAGGCAAGAAACTGCGGGAGGCTTAAGCTGGTGTTGGATCGTCTTTCATAATCTGGGCTCTTTGATTGGGTGAGACCTCGTTATTCTGGAGGTTCACACGAGGAGTCCCATGACTAAACACGTATACTCATTCGGCGGTGACCGCAATGAAGGCAATGCCACGATGCGCAACCTTCTGGGCGGCAAGGGTTGCAATCTGGCGGAAATGGCCGGTCTCGACATCCCCGTGCCTCCCGGTTTCACCGTGACCACCGAGGTCTGCAGCCTCTACCACAAGGAAGGCAAGAAGCTCCCCAAGACCGTGAAGGACCAGGTGCTGGAAGCCCTGAAGTGGCTGGAAGGCGTCCGCGGCAAGAAGCTGGGCGATGCCGCCAACCCGCTGCTCGTGTCCGTGCGCTCCGGCGCCCGCGTCTCCATGCCCGGCATGATGG
>DCFP01000092.1:11439-11644 GCA_002319925.1 Holophagaceae bacterium UBA1801
TGATGGACACGGTCCTGAACCTCGGCCTCAATGACAAGACCGTGGAAGGCCTCGCCAAGATCAGCGGCAATCCCCGTTTCGCCTGGGACTCCTACCGCCGCTTCCTGATGATGTATTCCGACGTGGTGCTGGACGTGCACAAGGACCACTTCGAAGAGAAGATCGAAGAACTCAAGCACAAGACCGGCAAGAAGCTGGACACCGA
>DCFP01000057.1:0-4620 GCA_002319925.1 Holophagaceae bacterium UBA1801
GGCGGCATGCAGTGGGCCTACTCGGAGCTGTTCCAGAACTACTCGCCCCAGCAGATTTCGGGCTACATGGATCACTTCATCCGCCAGTCCCGGCGCGTGGGTTCCCTGGTCAACTACAGCGAAACCCACGACAACGAGCGGCTCGCCAAGCAGGGCCAGACCTGGTCGCGCTTGCGGAACCGGCTGTGTGCCCTGGCCAGCCAGTGCGGCACCTTCGGCTTCACCGCCGGAGTCGAATGGCTGGCTTCGGAGCGGGTGGAAGTGCATCAGGCCCGTGGCATGAGCTGGGGCGCGGAACCCAACCTCGTGCCCGAGCTGGCGCGCCTCAATCGCTTGCTGAAGGATCATCCCTGCTTCTTCGATGGTGCGGCACTGGAACGCTTGAGCGCCGAAGACTCCCCTGTGTTCGTCCTGCGGCGGAACTCGCAGGATGGACTGGACCGGTGCCTGGTGCTCGTAAATTTGGACCTGGACGCATCGAGGACCATCGAGCTCGCTTCAGACGTCTGGGAGGGCCTGCCAGGGCTGCTCGTGGATCTTCTGGAGCAGGAACCTCCGCGGCTAACCCCATCGCCGGACGGCTCCCGTGTCTGCACACTGGGCCCAGGCGAGAGCTACTGCCTGGCTTCCAGCCATGCCACCGCAGGACTCGCGGGGAATCCATACCGCGCTCTGCGTGCGCAGGCCGCCTGGGCGTACCGCCATCTGGAGCAGGTTCTCCCCATCGAGGATATCGGACCCGCGGATTGGCGAGCTCTTGGCGCCATGGTCGCCAGGGACCCGAGTGCCTTCCTGGCGGCCTTGCCCCATCTCGATCCCGAGAAGGCCAAACTCGATCTCATGGTCGCACTCAGTGCGGCCAACGGATACCAATCCGTCGTGCAGTGGAGTGCAGTTGATGTGCAGCGCGTGGTGCCAGTGCCTCCGGAACACTGGCTGTTGATCCAGGACGAAGTGCCCTTTGATATCACCCTGAAACGGGATGGACATCGACCGCTGCACCTGAGGTCCATCCCCATCACGGGAGGCTTTGCGGCTGCGATCTTCCCGAAAGAACTCGCCGTTGAGGATGGCGCTTCGCAGGATGCGGAGCTGGTCCTGGATCGCTTCACCCAGGCCGGCAAGCAGGCCATAGGCAGTCTGCGGCTGCTGGCGAAGGAACCGCATTTCGCGCCCGATACCATCCGCGGGCTGGCTCTCCTCACCAACGGCCGGGGCGCCATGGCGCGCCTCCATGCAGACCTGGGTGCCATCGCCTCGAAATACGACTGCCTGCTGGGTGCGAACCTGCATCCCACCGCCCCCTGCGACCGGCACGTCTTCGCCAAACGCGCGAGGGCCTGGGTCAACGCGGATGGCTTCATCACGACCCTCAATGACGACAATCTGACGTCCTTCGATCCAGGCCCCCCCGCACGCTGGACCTTCACCGCCAACGCCGGCGATGGCCACACCATCGAGATCGTGCTCGAAGCGGAAATGCTGACGGGCTGCAACGCGACCGTGCTCACCTTCGCGCGGCCGGATGTGCACCCGGAACACGAATGCACCGTGAAACTCACGGTCCGCGTGGATCTCGAGGACCGCGGCTTCCACTCGGAAACCCAAGCCTGTCCTGAAGCCGATGCTCATTTCCAGGCGCACACGCATCCACTGGCGGATCGCGCGGGCTTCTCCTTCGAACCCGCCCAGGACCGCAAGATGCGCTGCTGGAGCGATGCGGGTGCATTCCATTCCGAACCTGAATGGAGCCTGAATCTGCCCCATTCCGTGGAGGCCAGCCGCGGCATGGCTTGGAGTGGCGATGCCTGGAGCCCCGGATGGTTCGAACTGCCCTTGACCAGGGGCGGCATGGCAAAGATCATCCTCAGCGCGGATCGAGGGGAACTGCCTGTCATCGCTGGTACCGAGCCCGCACTCACGGTGGATCTGGATTCCTTCGGCCAACAACTGCGTACCGCCTGTTCGGCCTTTTTGGTGGATCGCGATGGGGGCAAGACGGTCATCGCCGGTTATCCGTGGTTCCTGGACTGGGGCCGGGACACCCTCATCGCCGCCCGAGGTTTGCTGTCGGCGGGCTTCCAGAATGAAGTCCTGCAGATCCTCCTCACGTACGGCAAGTTTGAAGACAAGGGCACATTGCCCAACATGCTCTCGGCGGAATCCACGGCCAATCGCGATACCTCCGATGCGCCCCTCTGGTTCAGCCTCGCCTGCGAGGAAGCCGCGAACCACCTGGGGACGGGCATCTTCAAGGAGCCGGTGGATGCAAGCCGGACCTTGCTGGAGGTCCTGGTTTCCATCGCCAAGGGCTACCTGGCCGGAACCCCCAATGGCATCCAGGTGGATACCGATTCGGGCCTGGTTTGGAGTCCTTCCCACTTCACCTGGATGGACACGAACTACCCCGCCGGTACGCCACGGGAAGGCTATCCCATCGAGATCCAGGCCCTGTGGATCCGCCTCCTGTGGCTGCTGCAGCGTCTCGGTGTGCGTGGCGAATGGGCCGCCATTGCGGAGCGAGCCACGGCATCCCTGGACCGGTTCTGGAACGAAGATCGTGGTTGTCTCCACGATGTACTGCTGGCACCCAGAGGCAAGCCCGCTGCCCTTGCCACCGCGGATGGCCACGTGCGGCCGAACCAATTGTTCGCCGTATCGCTTGGCTTGATCGAGGGCCCTCGTGCCCGGCGCCTCGTCGACACCGTGGCGAAGCACCTCTTGGTTCCCGGTGCTCTGAGAAGCCTCGCGCCGTTGCCCGTGCCAACGCCCTTGCCCATCCTTGCTGCGGATGGGAAAACCCTCAACGATCCCCTTCATCCCTACTGGGGGCATTACGAAGGCGACGAGGATACCTGCCGCAAGCCCGCGTACCACAACGGTACTGCCTGGTGCTGGCTGCTTCCGACCTTCTGCGAGGCACTGGCGCGCACGTGGAACGACTCCCACGATGCGCTGAGAGCTGCGAAAGCCTACCTGGGTTCCGCGGATCGTATTCTCAAGGAGGGCTGCGTGGGCCACCTGCCGGAGATCCTGGATGGTGATGAGCCGCATGTCCAGCGGGGCTGCGACGCCCAGGCTTGGAGTGTCACCGAAGCATTGCGGGTCTGGCTCCTGCTCGAGGGTAAGATGAAACAACTCAAAGCGACGGAAGCTTGATGGCCATCGATCCTCGAAATCTCAACCTCGACGCCTTCTTCCGCGGTGACCTCACCAGCCCCGTGGACTGGCTCGGCATGCACGCCTTGCCCGAGGGCGGCATCCTGGTCCGCGCTTTCGTGCCCTGGGCGGAGCGCATCGAACTGCTGCGCCACGAATCCAGTGACGTGGCCGCGGAGTTGCACAAGGTGCATCCCGAAGGCCTGTTCGAAGTCCTCATGCCTGCGCCGGCGGCTCCCTTCAAATACCGCTACCGAATGCACGGGAACGGTCGGTCCTGGGAAGCCGAGGATGCGTATCGCTTCGGATCCGTGCTGGGCGAATTGGATCGCTATCTGTTGGGCGAAGGCACTCACTTGAAGGCCTACGAACGGTTGGGTGCCCACCCTCGCACCTTCGATGGCGTATCCGGCGTGACCTTCGCCGTGTGGGCGCCCAATGCGCACAGAGTCAGTGTGGTCGGTCCTTTCAATCACTGGGACGGCCGCTGCCATCCCATGCAGCAATACGCCATGAACGGCATCTGGGAACTCTTCATTCCCCATCTGGTGCCCGGCGAGCTTTACAAATTCGAGATCAAGAGCAACGAAGGGAAATTGATGCCCCTCAAGGCGGACCCCTTCGCCTTCCGCTGCGAGGCTCCGCCCAGCACCGCTTCCATCGTCAATGGCCTCGGAGAATATGCTTGGAACGACAGCGAGTGGATGCGGGAACGCTGGCAGCGGAACCGCCACTCTGCGCCCGTGAGCATCTACGAGATGCATCTCGGTTCCTGGCGGCGGAAGGCCAACGGCAACTTCCTAAGCTACCGCGAACTGGCGGAGCAGTTGATTCCCTACGTGGCCGAGGCAGGTTTCACCCACGTGCAATTGCTGCCCGTGAGCGAGCATCCCTTCTATCCATCCTGGGGCTACCAGCCCTTGGGCCTCTTTGCGCCCACGGGCCGGTACGGCTCGCCGGACGATTTCCGGTCCTTCGTGGACGCCTGCCACCAGGCGGGCCTGGGCGTGCTGCTGGACTGGGTCCCGGCCCACTTCCCCGGGGACGATCATGGCTTGGGTCTCTTCGACGGCACCCACTGCTACGAGCATGCGGATCCCCGCATGGGCCGCCACATGGACTGGGGCACGCTCATTTACAACTATGGGCGTACCGAGGTCCAGAACTTCCTCATCGCCAACGCCCTCTTCTGGCTGGACCAGTTCCACATCGACGGCCTGCGCGTGGATGCCGTGGCCAGCATGCTCTACCTCGACTATTCGAGGAAGCAAGGGGAGTGGATCCCCAACCGCTTCGGGGGCCGGGAGAATCTCGAGGCCGTGGCCTTCCTCCGCCGCATGAACGAGGTTGTTTACTCGCAGTTCCCGGATGTCATGACCATCGCGGAAGAGAGCACGGCGTGGCCCATGGTGTCGCGGCCCACGGCCTCGGGCGGACTGGGCTTCGGCTTCAAGTGGAACA
>DCFP01000057.1:4894-6908 GCA_002319925.1 Holophagaceae bacterium UBA1801
GCTGGATGCACGACACGCTGGGCTATCTCGGCTTGAACATGCTGCACCG
This sequence comes from Holophagaceae bacterium UBA1801, assembly GCA_002319925.1. Classification (GTDB taxonomy): domain Bacteria; phylum Acidobacteriota; class Holophagae; order Holophagales; family Holophagaceae; genus UBA1801. Next base: position 4,944 of record DCFP01000057.1, read on the forward strand.
GCGGTACCACCACACCGAAGTGACCTTCAGCATGCTCTACCACCTCGCAGAGAACTTCGTGCTGCCGCTCTCCCACGACGAGGTCGTGCACGGGAAGAAGTCATTGCTCTGGCGCATGCCCGGCAGCCGCTGGGAGCAGTTCGCGAATCTGCGTCTGCTCTTTGCTTACCAGATGGCGCATCCCGGCAAGAAGCTGCTCTTCATGGGCGGAGAGTTCGGCCAGGACCACGAATGGGACCACAACCGTGCCCTGGATTGGCAGCTGCTGGAGCACGAACCCCACCAGGGCATCCGCAACCTGGCGCGGGACCTCAATCACCTCTACCGGGATGTGCCAGCCCTGCACGAAGGCGATTGCGAGCCCTGGGGCTGCCAGTGGGTGGACTGCGAGGATCGCAAGAACAGTACGCTCTCGATGCTGCGGTGGAACGCGGCCCACGATGATTTCGTTCTGGCTGTGCTCAACTTCACCGCCCAGCCTTACCATGGCTATCGCGTGGGTGTTCCGCGCGCGGGCCGCTACAGGGAAATCCTCAATTCCGATTCACGGCACTACGGCGGCCAGGATTTCGGCAACATCGGCAGCGTCCAAGCGGAAGAAATTCCCATGCACGGATTGCACTATTCGGTGTCCATGACCCTGCCGCCCCTGGCGGCGGTATTCCTTCGTCCGGAATGATCCCACTGGCGCTATCATCCAAGCTTTCAAAATGGACCTTAGCGTCCTGTGCCACGAGCACCTCATGATCGGCAGGTAACATGCCTCACCCACTTCCGCTCCAACAGAAGCTCCAGAAGTTGACCCAGAACCTCTGGTGGACCTGGCGCCCAGAAATCCGCGCCATCTTCCGGGACATCGACCTCGAGCTCTATCACAAGGCTCATCGCAATCCCCTTCGCGTGCTCAAGGAAGTGGATCCGGCCTTTCTGGACCAGCGCGCCGCGGAAGTGGACATCCAGACTCGCACCGACCGCGCCCTGCGGCAGTTGAACGAGTACCTGAACCCCGTCACCACCTGGGGCTTGGTACACGCAGGCACATTGCAGTCTCGGCCCGTAGCCTACTTCTGCGCCGAATTCGGCATCCACGAATCCATCCCCATCTATTCGGGTGGCCTGGGCATTCTCGCGGGCGATCACCTGAAGGGCGCATCCAACCTCGGCATTCCGCTAATCGCCGTCGGGCTACTGTACCGGCAGGGCTACACGACCCAAGTGCTGGATGCGAGCTTCTGGCAGCACGATGTGAAGGAGCCCTACGAGATCGACGACCTGCCCATCATGCCCGCGCTGAACGCAGCGGGAGAGCCGGTGAAGATCTGCGTGGAGATGCCGGGCCGGAATGTCTGCGCCACCGTGTGGGAAGTGAAGGTCGGGCGGATCCGCCTGATCCTGCTCGATACGAAGAACGAGGCGAACAGCGAGGAGGACCAAGCGCTGGCCGCGCAGCTCTACGGCGGGGACCAGCGAATGCGCATCCAGCAGGAACTGCTCCTGGGCGTGGGTGGCGCCCGCGCCCTGCGCGCCCTGGGCATCACTCCCAGCGTGTTTCATCTCAACGAAGGCCACTCCGCCTTCGCCATTCTCGAGTGGGCCCGGCATCGCGTGCAGACCGATGGTCTGGATCCCTGGAAGGCCATCAAGGAAGCCTCCGCGGGCACCGTCTTCACCACCCACACGCCCGTGGAAGCCGGCCACGACCGCTTCCCCGCGGACCTGGCGGCGGAGCACCTCCGACCCCTGGCGGAAGGTTTGAACCTGCCGATCCAGGATGTGCTAGGCCTCGGCCGAGTGAATCCCGAGGACCTGGGTTCCCACTTCCTGCCCACAGTGCTGGCGCTCAAGTGCTCCCGCCGCGCCAACGGGGTCTCGGCCCTGCATGGCGTGGTCTCGCGCAACATGTGGCAGTGCCTCTGGCCCGACCGGAAAGAGGATGATATTCCCATCGGCCACATCACCAACGGC
>DCFP01000057.1:7159-7751 GCA_002319925.1 Holophagaceae bacterium UBA1801
GGCCACATCACCAACGGCGTCCACACCGCGACCTGGCTCTCCGCCGAACTCAACGAACTCTTCCAGTACCACCTGGGTGCCAATTGGATGGAATCCATCGTCCGGCCCGATCTCTGGATGAAGCTGGAGAGCATCGATCCCGCCGAGATCTGGGAGATCAAGCAGGTGCTGAAGGCCCGCATGTTGCGCCTGGTGAAGAGCCGCGTGGGCTCCATGTACGCGCGCTTGGATCTGCCCCAGGAGTGGGTGCCGACCTTCGATCCCGATGTGCTCACCATCGGGTTCGCCCGACGGTTCGTGCCCTACAAGCGCCCGGACCTGCTGCTCACGGACCTGGATCGCCTGGACCGCCTCGTCAACAACCCCGACCGCCCGGTCAACCTGATCTTCGCGGGCCGCTCCCATCCGGCCGATGGTCCGGGCAAGAGCATCATCCAGCGCGTGGGTCATCTCTGCGAGGACCCGCGCTTCCGCGGCCGCATCGTCTTCGTCGAGAACTACAACATCCACGTGGGCCGCAATCTCTACCAGGGCGTGGACGCCTGGCTCAACAACCCGCGGCGTCCGCTGGAGGCCTGCGGCACCAGCGGCA
>DCFP01000057.1:8004-45671 GCA_002319925.1 Holophagaceae bacterium UBA1801
GCGGCACCAGCGGCATGAAGGTGGTCATGAATGGCGGCCTGCACATCTCCGTCCTCGATGGCTGGTGGGCCGAGGCCTACGACGGCGAGAACGGCTTCGCCATTGGCAACGGTGAGATCCACGCGGACCAGGCCGTCCAGGATCAGCGCGACGCCGAAAGTCTCTTCCGACTGCTCGAGGAACAGGTCGTGCCGATGTACTACGACCGCGACCGCGACGGCGTGCCCCGCCGCTGGATGGCCCGCATCAAGCGCTCCATGCGCACCCTGGCCTGGCGCTTCAACGCCGACCGCATGGTCATGGACTATGTTCGAAACTGCTACCTGCCCGCGGCTGTGGCATCCTCCTGCCAGATGCCTCCGCCGTGAGCATCATGCATACCCTGAGTTTCGAGACTCGCAAGCGCGACGAATTCGTGAACTTGACCCGCCAGATCCAGGATTATCTGGAGCGGGAAAAGCTCACGGACGGCGCGCTGCTGGTGTACTGCCCCCACACCACCGCAGGCCTCACCATCAATGAGGGCGCGGACCCGGATGTGCGACGGGACATCCTTGCGGCTCTGACCCGGCTGGTTCCCCTGCAGGGCGACTACCGCCATGCGGAGGGCAATTCCGACGCGCACATCAAGGCGAGCCTCATGGGTTCCAGTGTTCTCGTGCCTGTCGCGAATGGACAACTCCAGATCGGCACCTGGCAGAGCGTCTACTTCTGCGAGTTCGACGGCCCACGAAGCCGGAAGGTGAATCTTCAGTTCCTTCCCGGCTCCCACTAGATTTTCGAAGCCACGTTCACTTGACGGTGGCGCACCGCACCACGGGATCAGGCTTATAGCGGAAGTGGCCCGTGATGGTGTACGCGAACAGCACATCCTCTTCCTGCGCGCCGTTGCCGATGTTGTGGATGATCAAAGGCACGCCGGCATCGGTGCGGCGGTCCGACACGAGACCGATGTGCGGCACGCCTGGCGAGAGCTGCCACGTGACGATATCGCCCGCCAGGAATGATTTCGGATCCTTCCGTTCCAGGATGGCCTGGCCATGGCGCTTGAAGAAGGTCGCCAGGTTGAGCACCCGGCGATGATCGATGCTGGCATCGGTGGCTTTGGCGTGCCAGGGATTCGGGTAGGCGCTCCAGGCTTGCTTCATGTCCTGGTGGACCAGCACCTGGAGATCCACACCGAAGGCCCGGTAGGCGCGGATGATCACGTCCGTGCAGACTCCGCGCTCCAGAGGGACATCACCGTTGGGATAGGCGATTCGAGTGTATGCGGAGTCGTACCGCACCGTCACTCCAACCTGAGTGCGTGCGGCGCGCGTCAGGCAGACACCGGGATCTTCCGCGTGAAGCGGAAGGAAGAGCAGCAGTAGTGCTAGGACGCGTGGGAGGTTTGGCATGACCGGGATAATTAGGCGACAAGCCACTTGAAGAAGATGAACACCGAGAGCACGGAACAACCCAGGAACACCGTATAAATCAAAACGTTGTTCACGCGCTTCCAAGGCCTGGACATCGCCGGTTTCCAGGCCGCAAGGGCCCTCACATCGATGCCTGCGGCGCCCAGCGAGTAGAGAATGACGCCGCTCCAGGCCGACCAGAAGCCGATTTCCTTCGCGCCGAAGATCGCGCTCGTGCAAAGAGCGAATGAAGATTCCAGGACCAGCAGGGGCTCCACCCAACGAAAGACCGTGTGCTTGCGCCCCTGTTCCAGCTGTTTCACCCATATCACCGCGGCCAGCGGCCAAAGGAACCCGAACAGGCGGAGCCAGTCGAAGACGTCGTCGTAGGAGAATTCGCCGAAGAAGAAGTGGTAGTTCTTGTGAAAGGTCACGCCCGCGGGACGTGGAGAGTTGGGCTCCAGCTTGACGACGCCCGACGGCAACGGCTGATGGGGATCTACGTCCTTGTCCGGGACGATGGCACCCGCCTGGTTCACGTAATGGACTTCTCGCCCCGTGGAATCGAGGAATCGCCCGGAGCAGGAATAGAGGGGCAGCAGCAGGCCCGTGATCACCAGGATCGCCCCGATCAGTTTCAGGCGGTGAAACAGAGATGGCTTCGATTGTGTCTGCGGTGCCGCATCCGTGACCATGCTCGTATCCCTCTGGTGAACCGCCGCTTCTGAACGCATGACCGATTGCCCATGCCATCGGCTTATTCTTCGGAAATCTTCAGTCCATCTCGCTCGTCATCCCAGATGAGAGAGTTCATCCTCCAGCCTTCGGGCATCCGAATAAAGTGGATGGTCTTCATTCCTTTCGCCTCGAAAGCCTGGCCCGAGAGCTTGCCCCACTTCTGGTACAGGCTCCACCGGCACGCGATCTGACCGAAGATGCGGGTCTCTTCCGTTACTTCCCGTTCGTGGAAATCGCTCAGGGTTCCGTCGTTCAGGATTCTCTGCCGGGGCTCGATGAACTGCTGGAGGCTGTATATCTCGGGATGCCCGCCGCAGGTCTTGATGATCAGCCCTTCGGGGATGAAGAGGCGCCGGATGGCGCTCAGATCCACTTTGCCATCGGGCTTGGGCTCGAAGGCTTTGAAGAAGTCACGGGTCAGGTCGTCAATGGCTGCCTTGGATTTCTCGAAGGGTTCGATCGGAATCGATGTGGGAAGGCCCATGGATTCGTTCCTGTTCGGTAGGGGTGACACTCAGGCACAGAGGGCTTTGTAGAGGTCCAGGTAGTGACCCGCGGAGGCTTTCCAACTGAAATCCTGCTTCATGCCCCGGCGCTGGATCTCGGCCCAGGCGCGGGGATTCTGCTGATAGAGATCGCAGGCGCGGCCGATGGTCTCGCCGAGCACCCAGGAACTTTCCGGCTCGAACATGAAGCCCGTGGCCGTGTTGTTCGCGATGCTCGCCGGGTTGGCATCCACCACCGTGTCCGCGAGCCCGCCGGTCCTGCGCACCAGCGGAAGGGTTCCGAAACGAAGGGCGTAGATCTGGGTGAGACCGCAGGGTTCCTGGCGGGAAGGCATCAGCAGCGCGTCACCACCCGCGAGGAACCGGTGGGCAAGGCCTTCGTCGAAGCCCACGCGCACGGCCACGCGGTTGGGATGGGCGCGGGCCATCTTCAGGAAACCCTGTTCCAGCGCGGGTTCCCCGGTCCCCAGCAACGCCAGTTGGGCTCCGAGGGAGACGAGGTATTCCACATTGTCCAGCACCAGGTCCAGACCCTTCTGCGGCGCCAGGCGGCTGATCACGGTGAAGATCGGAGCTTCCGGGTTCTCCTCCAGTTCCAGTTCGCGCTGGAGCAGGTTCTTGCAGATCTTCTTGCCAGAAAGCCGGACAGGGTCGTAGTGGGATTCGAGGTGGGGACTGTGGGCGGGGCTCCAGACCTCGTAGTCGGCGCCGTTCAGGATTCCCACCAGATCCTTCGAACGCTTGGCCAGCAGGCCCTCCAGGTACCAGCCCCACTGGGGCCGCTGGATCTCCATGGCGTAGGTGGGACTCACGGTGATGATGCGATCCGCGTAGGAAAGGCCAGCCTTCAGGAAGTTGATGTTCCCGTCGAACTCGACGCCATCGATGTGGAAGGACTCCAATGGCAGGTTCAGGTCGCTCAGCAGCCCACCGGCGTAGATGCCCTGGTAGGCCAGGTTGTGGATGTTCACCACGGTGGCGGGACGGGGAGCGCCGCCAAAGGCTAGGTACGCAGGCGTCAGCCCCGATTGCCAGTCGTGGGAATGGACGATCCAGGGCTTCCAGCGGGCGTTATCGCCGTGCAGACCCAGCTGTGCGGCGGCCCAGGCCAGGGCCGCGAACTTGAAGTGGCTGTCGCCGGATTCCTCGTAGGGACCACCGGGGCGGTCGTAGAAGGCGGGGATGTCCAGCACGTAGATGGGAATATCCGCGGGCGTGCGCCCCTTCAGCAGGCGGGCCTCCCCCACACCGGGAATGCCCTGGATAACGCCGGCCTCGCCCTCCTGCCGGATGCCCTTCAGGACACCCGGGAAGCCGGGCATCAGCACACGCACATCCACGCCGAGCGCCTTGAGGGCCTGGGGCAAGGCGCCCATCACATCCCCAAGCCCGCCCACCTTCACCAACGGGTAGAGTTCGGCGGAGACGTGAAGCACTTTCATGGTCTATCCCTCGAGCTTGTCCAGCATGCGCTGCGAGATGAGGGTAATGCCATTGGGCGTCCGGTAGAAGCGCCGCGCGTCCTCCTCCGGGTTTTCTCCCACCACGAGCCCCCTGGGAATTTGGCAGCCGCGGGAGATCACTGCGCGACGGATGCGGGCATGTTCCGCGACATCCACGTCAGGAAGCACTATGGCTTCCTGCAGGTGGGCGTGGGAGTGCACACGCACCTTGGAGAAAAGCAGAGATTGGTACACAGTCGCACCTGAAACGATGCAGCCACCCGACACAACGCTGGAGAGGGCCACGCCATTGCGGTGGGGCCCGCTGTGCACGAACTTGGCCGAGGGGAGCTGGGCCTGGTGGGTGAAGATGGGCCAGTCGTAGTCGTACAGGTTCAGGTCGGGAACCACATAGGTGAGGTCCATGTTGGCTTCCCAGTAGGCGTCAACGGTTCCCACGTCCCGCCAGTAGGGCGGCCGGTCTAGGTTCTTGATGCAGCTCTTGTCGAAGCGATGGGAGAAGACCCTGGCCCGGGGCACGAGGTAGGGGATGAGGTCCTTGCCGAAATCATGGGAGGAAGCGTCGTCGTCCGCGTCCCGGATCAATTCACGGAACAGGAAATCGGCCTTGAAGAGATAGATCCCCATGCTCGCCAGGCAACGATCGGGCTTGCCAGGCATGGTGGGTGGATCCGGTGACTTCTCCACGAAATCCACGATGCGGCCATCCTCGTCCACCTCGGCCACACCGAAGCTCGTGGCCCACTCCCGCGGCACTTCCAGACAGGCGATGGTCATGTCCGCGTCGTTCTCCATGTGGTCCTGGAGAAAGATCCGGTAATCCATTTTGTAGATGTGATCCCCGGCAAGGATCAGGACGTTCTCAGGGTTGTGCTCCCTGAAATTGGCGATGTTCTGGTAGACCGCGTCGGCGGTCCCGCTGTACCAGACATCCTTTTCGAGGTTCTGCTGGGCGGGCAGGACATGGACGAACTCACCGAGCTGCCCAGACAGGAACGTCCAGCCGAACTGCAGATGCTCCAGCAGGCGGTGGGAGTTGTACTGGGTCAGCACCTCGATCTTGCGGAAGCCGCTGTTGATGCAGTTCGAGAGGGTGAAGTCGATGATCCGGAACTTGCCGCCGAAGTCCAGGCCCGGTTTGGAGTAGGCGCTGGTCAGGTCCATGAGCCGCGTGCCTCGGCCCCCGGCCAGGATCACGGATATCGACTTCTGGGGAGCGGTGAAGATGTCTATGCTCGGCATGATGCCCTCCCGGAAGCCGGATCCCAGGGACAGAAATACATCCTTGGCCCGCGATGAAACCTATAAAGAACATCGATCAGGGAAACGGAGTCCCTTAATTTTCATCATGCCTCGGAAGCACGTTTCATGCGAGCTGGGAATGCAAGCCAGGACTTCCCAACCTAATGGCGAGATCTTCTCCGCTACCATGGACCTATCCATAGGCTCCCCATGCGCTTTCTCCACACCTCGGACTGGCATCTCGGCAAGACCCTGTGCAGCATGAGCATGCTCGAAGACCAGGCCCATGCGCTGGAACAACTGGTGCTGATGATCCGGGACGCCAGGCCCGACGCCATCGTGGTCGCGGGCGATATCTACGACCGGGCCGTGCCTCCGAAAGAAGCCGTGAGCCTCCTGGATGACTGGCTGATCCGCGTCATCCGGAAGGAGAGCATCCCCGTGCTTCTCATCGCGGGAAACCACGACAGCCCCGAGCGCCTGGGATTCGGCTCGGGCTTCCTGGGAGAGCAAGGCCTCCATGTCGTCGGCTCCTGGTCTGCGGACTCGCGACCCGTCGTATTCGGGAATGTGGCCTTCCATCTTCTGCCCTACGGCGATCCCGCGACCATTCGATACACCCTTGATGACGAGACCATCCACACCCACCAGGACGCCATGGCGGCGCAGCTCGCCAAGGTCCGCGCGATCCATCCCGAAGGCCTTCGTTCCGTGATCGTGGCCCACGCCTTCGTGACGGGCGGTCTGGTGAGCGAATCGGAACTGGCCCTGGCCCTTGGAGGCGCGGGGGAAGTGGACGGCCGGCTGTTCGAAACCTTCGACTACACGGCCCTCGGCCATCTTCACCGGCCCCAGGATGTGGGCGGCATGAGCCACGTCCACTACGCGGGCAGCTTGCTGAAGTACTCCGCCTCGGAGGCCAGTCAGGTCAAGGCCGTGACCCTGGTGGAAGTCCCGGAACAGGGTCCCGTCCACACCGAGCCCATGCCCCTGACCCCGCGGCGGGATCTCCGGAAACTGAAGGGGCATTTCCAGGATCTCCTGGTGGGCAATGAAGCGGGCAACCGCGAGGACTACATCTTCGTGGAGCTGTTGGACGCCGGTCCCGTGCTGGACGCTATGGCGCGGCTCCGCCAGAAGTATCCCAACCTGATGGGTCTCCAGACCGCTCAGGAGAATGTCCCTGACGAGCCTGGCGTCCTGAACGTGGATCATCGGAGCCTCGACCCGGAAACCCTCTTCTCCCGCTTCTTTCTGGAAACCACGGGCAATGCTTTGAACGAAGAGGAACGCTCGATCTACCATGAGGTGCTGGCCCAGGCCGGACTGGCCGAGGGGAAGACCGAATGAACGGGAGGTCCGGTTCGATGCAGGAAAGGCTCCAGCCATGAAGCCGCTGCGCCTGACCATCCAGGCCTTCGGCCCCTACGCCGGTCTCCAGGAACTGGACTTCGACGATCTGGCGGGCCACGACTTCTTCCTCATCCATGGCCCCACGGGAGCCGGAAAGACCAGCATCCTGGACGCCATCAGCTATGCCCTCTACGGCGAGACCAGCGGCGGCCTGCGCGAGGCCAGGGACATGCGCAGCCACTTTGCGGAACCCGCCACCGAAACGCGCGTGGTCTTCGAGTTCCAGCTTGGGGGCAAGGTCTATCGCGTGGAGCGCATCCCTGAACAGCAGGTCCCGAAAGCCAAGGGCACAGGTTTCAAGAAGCAGATCTACCTCGCCAATCTCTGGGAACTCGCGGGCACGGACGCCATCCCCATCGCCACGGAAAAACCCACGGCCGTGGATGCCAAGGTCGTGGAGCTCATGGGCTTCAAGGCCAGCCAATTCCGCCAGGTCGTCCTGCTGCCCCAGGGACAGTTCCAGGAATTCCTGCTGGCGGGAAGCCTGGAGCGCCAGGGCATCCTGCAGGTGCTCTTCCAGACCGCGCGCTACGCCCGGATCGCCGAAGCCCTGGGCACCGAGGCCCAGACCCTGCGGGATGAAATCCGGACACTCGTGGCCGAATCCGAGCAGCTCCTGAACCAGGCGAATGCGAAGGACCTCGACGAATTGTCCGCTCGGCTCGCGGTTCTTGATGACGGCATCGAGTCCCTGCGATCCGAGCAGAAACGCGCCAGTGCCGCGCTGGAGGCCGCGAACAGGGACCTGCAGGAAGGCCATCGCCTGAGCGCGTTCGTGGCCGAGCGGGACGAGGCCGCCGCCCAGTTGGATCTCCTCCGGCAGCGGGGGCCCGAGGTCGATGGCCTGCGGGAAGACCTAGAGCAAGCCCGGCGTGCGGACAGCGTCCGCCCGGCCGCGGACGCCCTGCAGCGTACCGAGGCTGCGTTGGTCGAGCTTCGCGAGGAGGAGACCAACCTGGTGTCCGTCCTGGAAGAGCGCGAGAAGGCCCTGCTCGAGGCAGGGGCTGGCTTGGAACGGGCGGAGCGGAAGGAGTCCAAGCGCGAGGACCTCCGCCGCATGATCGCCCGCCTCAAGGAACTGGAACCCCAGCTCAACCAGCTGGAGGAATGCCGCAGCGCCATGAGAGCCGCACTGCGGGAACGTCTGGATCTGGAAGCCGACATCGAGCGCCACCAGAAGAAGCTGGAGGATCTGGACACGGCACTGGTGCCCCTCCGTGCGAAGTACACGGAAACCCAGGTGGAAGCCTCGAAGATCGAGCATCTCGAGTACCAATTGCACCTGGACCGCAAGCAGCGGAAGACCCGGGAAGAGGTGGACAGGATCTTCGCCGAGGCGCGGACGGCAGAGGACTTGATGCAATCCGCGGATGCTTCGCGCCGGGAAAGCCAGGAGGAGCTGGAACAAGCCCGGCAGATCCTGCTGCTCGTCCAGAAACGCTGGAACTCGGGACAGGCCGCGTACCTTGCCAGTACCCTGCAGGACGAATCCCCCTGCCCCGTCTGCGGAAGCGAGCATCATCCGCACCCTGCCTTCTCCAGTGGCAATCTGCCCAGTGAAGTGGAATTGAAAGAAGCCCAGGATCGCGTGGAGACCGCGGAGCGGATCTATAACCGGAACACAGAGGTGGCCAGCCAGAAGTCCCAGGCACTGGAGGGACTGCGGATCCGCTTCGAGGCCATGCGCGAAGCCCTGGGCGAACGCGCGGACGAATCCCTGGAACACATCGCCACCCGCGAGATGGAGCACCGCCAGCAGCTGGAATCCGCCCAGCAGGCGGCGCGCCAGGTCGACCCATTGCGCGAAAAGATCACCGGTCTGGAGTCCTCCCGACAGGCCACCGATGCGGCCTTGGCGGATCTGAGGACCCACTGCACCGAAGCCCAGAGCCGGGAGGCGACGGCCAAGGGCGCCGTGCAGGTCCTGGAGAACAACCTCCTCGAGGACCTCAGGGCCCCGGGCATGCTCTCGACCCAATTGGACCGCGCGAACCAGAACCTGGCGGATCTGGAAACGGAATTGAAGGAAGCAAGGCAGGCCCGGGAAACCGCATCGGACCAGCGCCTGCAGGCGACGACGCGGCTCGAGTCCCACCGGGCCATCCTGAACGAGGCGGAAAACCAGACAGAAACCTGCCTGAAGGAATTCGGCGAAGCCCTGGCCGAAGCCAGGTTCTGGGACCGCCGGAACTTCGAGCGGGCTTGCATGTCCGCCGCCGATCAGGAGCGACTCGTCCGCGAGATTACTGGATACGGCGAGAGCCTCGCCGCGGCCGAGGACCGGCACCAGCGCGCCTGCGCCCAGGCCGGGGAAGTCCCCACCCCGGATCTGCCCCGGCTGCAGGCCTCCATGGACCAGGCCCTGCAGCAAGTCGAGGAGGCGGGGAAAACCCTAGGACGGGCGCTTTCGGATCTGGAGACCATGAAACGGCTCGAGGCGTCCCTGGTTTCCAATCGCAAGAAGGCGTCCGCCAAGGAACGCCGGTTCAGCATCCTGGGCCGTCTCGCCCGTATTGCCCGGGGCGAGGAAGGAACCAAAGTGTCCTTCGAGCGGTTCGTGCAAGGGGCCATCCTGGACGAGGTACTCGCATCGGCTTCCCAGCGTCTGCTCCGCATGAGCAAGCAGCGCTATGGACTGCACCGGGCTTCGGGCAGCGGGGACCTGCGCAAGGCCTCGGGCCTGGATCTGGAAGTGACCGATACCCACACCGGGCGCGCCAGGAGCGCCAGCACGCTATCCGGTGGGGAAGGCTTCCAGGCCTCCCTCGCTCTGGCCTTGGGTCTATCCGATGTGGTACAGCGCCACACGGGTGGTGTCCGGCTGGACACGGTTTTCGTGGACGAGGGCTTCGGCAGCCTGGACCAGGAGGCTCTGGACCTCGCCCTCCACACCCTCGATGAACTCAAGCAGGGTGGACGTCTGGTAGGCATCATCAGTCATCTTGAGGAGATCAAGCAGCGTGTACCGGCCAGACTCGAGGTGATTCCCGGGCCCAGCGGCAGCCGGGCCATCTTCCGCTGCGAATAAATCCGCACTATTTACAAGGTGTGCTACTTTGATTCCATGATGCCTATTTCCGCATACGGCTGCGTTAGGGACCGCCACGGGCTGTCCGTTCGCGGCAACCTGCGGAGCACCAACCAGGGTGGTCGATGAACGAACCCTCCCCGCTCGAATCCGGCTGCTTCAACCTTCTGACGGATGCCCTCGAGAGCATCCTCGTCACGCCGGATCAGCCGGACATGGTCTGCGGACACATCTGTGAACAGGTGCGCAAGATCACCGGGGCCAAGGCCGTCATGCTGCTCGAAGGCGAAACGACCGGCGAAGTCCGGTCCATGGCCGTCCATCCTCCCACCTGGAAGAGCCGGATAGAGGTTGATTCCGCTCGCGGACTACTGAACCTCGCACTGCAGGCAGCCGTTGTTTCCTTCTGGCACACGGATGACCGCAATGATCAGATAGCGGCGGCGTTGACGGCTTTGAAAATCCCCAATGCACTGGTTGTGCCTCTGCTGGATGGTTCCAGCCAGATCGGGTCCCTTCTGGCGCTGGGCGTTGACCTTCCGGATGAACCCGAGGTCTTGACCCGGGCCATGCAACCCCTATCAAAAGTGCTGGGCTTGCTGGTTCAGAGCACACTGCTGCAGCAGGAATCCGTGACGGCCCTCAGTGTGGACAAGGTCCCGCTCACACCGAGCCAGGATGATTCCCGGGCCATCTTCGATGCGGTGAACGATGCGATCCTGGTGCACGAAGTCGCCACGGGCGCCATTCTCGACGTCAATCAGCGCATGTGCGAAATGTTCGGCATCACCTATGACGAAGCGCTCTGGATGGACATGGGCAGCCTGAGCGTGGGGCTTTCGCCCTGCACCCAGGACGATGCCTGGGTCTGGATGCGCAAGGTGGCTGAGGAAGGTCCGCAGAATTTCGAATGGATCGCCAAGCACAAATCCGGGCGCTTGTTCTGGATCGAGATCAACATGCGCCTCGCCAACATCGGCGGCAAGGAGCGGCTCCTTTCCACGGCGCGGGATATCACCGATCGCAAACGCACGGATGCGGAGCAAGCCTCGCGGCTGAAGCGTTCCGAAGCCCAGAACGCCGTATTCCTCGCCCTGGCGGGCGTGGGGCTCAATTACGAAACAGCCTTGGAACTCATCGCACACCATCTGGCCATTCAGGTGGGCGACCTCTGCGTGCTGAATATTCTGGACGAGCCGGAAGGTCTGCTGCGCGCAGCAGCCATCGACCAGCCTTACATCGACGGCCGGCCCCTTCTCCCGGACTACAAAACCTTATCGCCGTTCCCCATCGGCACCCCTGGAGCCGGTGCGGTGGCCCAGCGCGGAGAGGCCATCCAGCTTACGGATCCTTCGGGTGAGAAAATTCTGCCTCTCGTCCGGAAGGATTTCCATCCCTACCTCGAGCATTTCGGCGTCCACGGCCTCCTGGTGGTGCCCATGCGCAGCCAGGGCAAGGTCATCGGGACCATCACGCTGGCCCGTTGCGGTTCCACCAAGCCCTATTCCGCCGAGGATGCGGCCATGCTGCAGAATCTGGCGGACCGCTCGGCACTGACCTTGGTGAACGCACGGCTCTACACAGAGAATCTTCATCAAGCCGAACTCCTTAGGCAGGCCAACGCCGAACTCGAACAGCGCGTCGCGGAGCGCACCGCCGAGTTGGAAAAGGCCATGGAGGCCCTCCATCGCTTGGCCGTGGAAGACACCTTGACGGGCATCGCCAATCGGCGCCGCTTCAACGATGTTATGGATGACGAGATCCGCAGGGCGCGCCGCGGCCAGGCGCCCTTGTCGCTGATCATGTGCGACGTGGACTTCTTCAAGCGCTACAACGATCACTACGGGCATCAGGGCGGCGACGACTGCCTCCGCATGGTGGGAGCGGTCATGCGGGAAGTCTTCAAGCGCGCGGGGGATCTCCCGGCCCGATACGGCGGGGAGGAATTCGCGGCCGTGCTCCCGGGCCTGAACGCCGAACAGGCAATGTGCATGGGCGAGAAGCTGCGCCAGACCCTCGCGGACCGGGCCATGCCCCACAAGGGTTCGGACGTGGCACCCTTCGTGACCTTGAGCATCGGCACTGCCACCACCACCGAATGGACGGACGACATCAACGCGGACTGGTTCATCGCGCGAGCCGATGAGGCGCTCTACAAGAGCAAGGCGAACGGCCGCAACCGCGTGACGCGCGGGTGAAGGGCCATCCCTGGTTCACCCCGATGGATGCGGATTTCAGATCTTCAGACCCCCGCCCGATATAGCCATCATCGCGGGGGAGATGACATGGCTCTAATCACCTGGAAACCGGAACTGGCGACTGGCCACGAAACCATTGACGAGCAGCACCAGTCGCTGATCGATGCCTTCAATCGGCTGCACACCGCCATGAAGCAGGGCAAGGGCAAGGATGAACTAGGCAGCATTCTGGTCTTCCTCAAGGACTACACCGTGAGCCACTTCAAAATGGAAGAAGGCCTCATGGACCGCTCGGCTTATCCTGGTGCCACGATGCACAAGGCCATCCACCGTGAACTGGTGAACCAGGTGGCAGACCTGGTGGAACGCTTCCAGAAAGGAACGGGCGTGCTCACGCTGCAGGTCATGGACTTCCTGGAGAAGTGGCTCACGGACCATATCCAGGGCGAAGATAAGATGCTCGCGGAGCACCTGCGCAAGCGCGCGGTAAAGTGAAGACCAGACTTCAGAGTGAGTTTTAGAAATCCCGTGTGCCGCGACGGCGGCTATCCGCGTGATCCAGCAAGGCATCGGCCGCAGTGCGATGTGGTGGCATCGTGCCAGGCCGATAACGCAGCTGGGCGCGCGGATAGCCCCGTCCCTTCGGGCTGGGGCGGCGGGCCACGCAGCTCTTCGTCAAGCTCGTCGGTGGTAGTCCCGCTACCCCCTTCCTCGCCTTCCTTGATCTGCTCGCCCGGCGCTCCCAGCGCGGCGCGCGCGATTTCTAAAACACACTCTCAGTAAATCACTGGATCTGCTTCCAGACTTTGAGCTGGGCGAGAATTTCTCGCGCCCACAGGCATTCAAGGCACTGGCACTGAATCTCCGGATGGCTTTCCAGCTGATGAGTCCTCAGAATCATCTCGGCTTCATCGCTGGTGCGGATCGTCTTCACGAATGTCTCCATTCCTTCATCATAATTCGTACCTACCATTAATCGGCCAGCCAATTCCGAAAGTTGAGAATCGTCGACCTGGAACGGAGTCTGTATCTGGGTTTTCATTTGGTTCGCCTTAATTCATCCCGCTCGGTTGTCAATGTATAATTTACATTAAAATTTTAGGTGTTTCCCATTTTCGATGCTGAACAGCACAAACAGAGACGCACCAGGAAATTGGATGCGGCAACCGCGATGAATGGAGGCATACACTGAAAATTGCTCGGCGGCCTACCGTTCTTGGCCCAGGCGATTGAAAGTGAACCGGACGTCTTGATGAGGTGGAGTCCCATGGTCGGAATCCAGGCTGAAAAGCGGATCCTGGTGTTGAACTGCGGCAGTTCATCCCTGAAATACGAGGTCTATTCCATGCCGAGCCGCCAGAGCCTCGGGAAAGGGCTCGTGGAGCGCATTGGCGAAAGCGAAGGACGTCTCGTCCAGAACGCGCCCAAGGGCGACTCCGCCATTGAACAGAACATCCCCGATCACGCTGCGGCCATGGCTTTGGTGGGCAAGGCGTTGGTGGATCCCAAGTCCGGCATCCTCGGCGATCTCAGCGAAATCGAGGGCATCGGCCATCGCGTCGTCCATGGCGGCGAAGACTTTTCCGAATCCGTGGTCATCGATGAGAAGGTGATCGCGGCCATCGAGGCGGCTTCGGAACTGGCGCCCCTGCACAATCCACCGAACCTCACGGGCATCCGCGAGGCGGAAAGTCTCCTGCCACTGGTGCCGCAAGTCGCGGTGTTCGACACCGCCTTCCACCAGACCATGCCGCCCTCCGCCTATCTCTACGGCCTGCCGAGGGAGTTCTACGACAAGATGCGGATCCGGCGCTACGGCTTCCATGGCACCAGCCACCGCTACGTCGCCCATCGCGCCGCCCAGATCCTGAAGCGTTCCCCCGAGGACACCAACCTGATCACCTGCCACTTGGGCAATGGTGCCTCCCTGACGGCCATTGAAAGTGGCCGATCGGTCGATACATCCATGGGCTTCACGCCCCTGGAGGGCGTCATGATGGGCACCCGCTGCGGCGACATCGATCCCGCCATCCTGAGCTACCTCGAAGAGCGTGGCTACACCTCGAAGCAGCTCAACGCGATCATGAACAAGAAGAGCGGACTCCTTGGCCTGTCCGGCATCTCCAATGACATGCGCGATTTGGAAACGGCCGCCGAACGAGGCGAGGAACGCGCCCAGGAAACCCTGGATGTCTACGCCCACAAGGTCCGGAAATACATCGGTGCCTACTCGGCGAATCTGGTCACCGTGGATGCCCTGGTGTTCACGGGCGGCATCGGCCAGCATGGCGTGAAGATGCGGGAACGCATCTGTCACAACCTGGAACACATGGGCATCGTCATGGACTACGAGCTGAACAGAAAGGCCGGCAGCAAGGAAGGCGTCGTGTCAGCGCGGTACTCCCAGACGGCCATCCTCGTGATCCCCACCAACGAAGAACTGCAGATCGCCATGGATGTCTTCGACCTGCTGGAACAGGCGAAGGAAGTGAAAGGCATCGACGGTTGCAGGCTCGATCTGGCGCCGTGCGAAGCCGGAACAAGATAAAGCGAAAGATGAAAACAGGATGTGCAGGATAGACAGGATAAAAGAAGGATCAGCACGACCTGCTTTTCATCCTGCCCATTCTGCCTATCCTGTTTTTCATTCTTGTTCTTTCGGCTTCCCTGTCAGCGTTCCTCTGTCTTGATGGGGAGCGTCATGGACCGGGTATGTTCGAAGATGAAGTGGGTTTCCATCTGGCCCACTTCGGGTCGGGCGGTGAAGGAGTCCAGGGCCAGGTCGCGCAAGTGGTTGGAGTCCTTGACGGCCACGTGAACCACGAAGTCGTAGGAACCTCCCACGTGAAAGACGGCGAGCACCTCGGGTAGTGCCAGCAGGTGGGCCCGGAAGGCCACCACATCCCGGCGGGAATGCCTCCGTAGGCGAACGGTGATCATCGCTTGCAAAGAAAGACCCAACGCGTCGGGGTCCACTTCCGCATGGAAGCCCCGGAACACGCCACTGGCGTTCAAACGCCGCACCCGCTCTAGGCAACTGGAGGGAGAAAGCTGCACGCGATGAGCCAGTTCCTTGTTGGAAAGCCGTGCATTCTTCTGGAGATTCTCCACGATGGCCAGATCAATTTGGTCCAAGGGGGTTTTCATGGTGGGACTCCAAATTTAATTTGGTGGATTCCAGTATCCATGGAGAAAAGAATTTTATACAGGCAAATCACGAATGTGGTTTGGCGATACAAAATCTCCGCCGTTCATAATTCGTCCTTTTCAAGGGAGTCATTCATGAGCCACGTCAAACCCCAGACCGAGATCTTCTCCAAGGGCTACGATCCCCAGCGCTCCGAAGGCGCGGCCACACCGCCCGTCTTCCGCACCTCCACCTTCATCTTCAAGACGGCCGCAGAGGGCAAGCGCGCCTTCGAGATCGCCTACGGTCTCGACACCATGAAGCAGGACGAGAGCCCGGCCCTCATCTACACCCGCGTCAACAACCCCAACAGCGAGATCCTCGAGGACAAGGTCATCGGTTGGGACGGCGCAGAAGCCGCCGCCGTGTTCTCCTCCGGCATGGGCGCCATCTCCAGCACCTGCCTGGCTTTCCTGAAGCCCGGCGATACGCTCGTCTTTTCCGATCCCGTCTACGGTGGCACCGAATACCTCTTCCGTCATCTCCTGCCCGCCTTCCAGATCAAGACCAAGCATTTCCCAGCGGGCGCCACTCAAGAGGAGATGGAAGCCCTCGTGAAAGGTGATCCCACGGTGAAAGTGATCTATCTGGAATCACCGGCCAATCCCACCATGCAGATGTGCGACATCGCCGCCGCCCGCGCCATCGCCGACAAGTATTCAGACGACAAGCGGAAGATCATCGTGATGATGGACAACACCTTCATGGGCCCCATCTTCTCCACACCTATCAAGCACGGAGCGGACATCCTTCTGTATTCCGCCACCAAGTTCTTCGGCGGGCACTCCGATCTCGTCGCGGGCCTGGCAATCGGCCGCAAGGATCTCATCGGACAGGCCAAGGTCATGCGCACGATCCTCGGTTCCAACTCGGACCCCGACACGGCCTGGCTCATCCACCGCTCCTTGGGCACCCTTCAGATCCGCATGGAGAAGCAGCAGGAGAACGCGGTCAAGATCGTCGAGTTCCTGCGCAAGCACCCCAAGATCGAGCGCGTGGCCTATCCGGGCCTGCCTGAGATGGGTGATCGCCAGGTGGCACTGTGGAAGAAGCAGTGCACGGGCACGGGCAGCATAGTCTCCTTCCTCGTGAAGGGTGGCGAGCCGGAAGCCTTCAAGGTGCTGGACGCGGTGCACCACATGAAGCTGGCCGTGAGCCTCGGCGGCATCGAGACCCTCATCGAGCATCCCGGTACCATGACCCATTCGGACATGACCGCCGCGGAAAAAATCCACGCGGGCATCACCGAAAACATGATCCGTCTCTCCGTGGGTCTCGAGGATCCCGAGGACCTGATTGCGGACCTCAAGCAGGCCCTGGACAAGATCTGATCGCAATTTGAATCCAATCGCAGATGCCACGGGATGAAGATTCCGTGGCATTTTGCGTTGGTGACGGGCTGAGAGCGATGGATCACTGATCCGCGTTTTCCGCGCCAGTCACGTATCATGGATGCTTCGCAATGCGCCGACTGGAGAATCATGGACAACTCCGAACTACTCGCCCTGCACGACCAGCAGCAGCGCATCCAGCTCGAGGAGCGGGGCATGCGCCGGGAAGCCACGGCGGAGGTCGTGAGGCACATCAATCTCCGCCAGGGCGAAGGCGCCGTGATCCATTCGCGGTTGCATCCCGGGAATGCGGACCGGATCATCGCCGAGCAGATCGCCCACTTCCGGGACATCGGCCAGGATTTCGAATGGAAGCTCTACGGCCACGACACGCCCAGCGATCTCGGCGCTCGCCTGCTGGCCCTGGGTTTCGAAGCGGAAGAACCGGAATCGCTGCTCATCCTTGACCTGGAAGATACGCCGGAAAGCCTACTGAAGCCCGTCACCCTGGATGTTCGACGGATCGCGGAACCCGCGCGGCTGGATGAAATCGAGCGCATCCAGGAGAGCGTCTGGGGCGAATCGGACCCCGACTACATCGCAGGCCTGAAGGAGGACCTGGCACAGGATCCCGAACACGTGAGCATCTACCTCGCCTATGCGGAAGGCGTGCCCGTGGCCCACGCGCGTATCACCTTCCATGACCGCAGCCTGTTCGCTGGATTATGGGGTGGATCCACGCTCGCGGAATACCGCGGACTGGGTTTCTACACGGCGCTGCTGGCCGCTCGCGTCCAGGAGGCACGCGCCCGCGGCATCCATTTCCTGACCATCGATGCGAGCCCCATGAGCCGTCCCATCGTGGAACGGCGAGGCTTCCGCTACCTCACCATGACCCAGCCCTTCAAGATGCGCGTGAAAACACCTGGAGCGAATTCATGAAAACCCTCGCCATTTGCGGAAGTCCACGGAAGAACGGCAACACGGAGTGGCTGCTGAACCGAGCCCTCGATCACCTCGAGAAGGCTGGGCACGACGTGCGCCTGTTGCGGCTCGCGGACAAGAACATCAAGCCCTGCGATGGCTGCGGCGCCTGCGGCAAAACCAAGGACCGCACTTGCATCATCGGCGGCGACGACTTCGTGGAGTGCTTCGAGGCAATGCTGGAGGCCGACATCATCCTGGTGGGTTCGCCCGTCTATTTCGGCAGCGCAACGCCGCAGATCATGACCCTGCTCGATCGCGCGGGCTATGTATCACGGGCCAACGGGAACCTCTTCGCCCGCAAGCTGGGCGGTCCCATCGTCGTGGCCCGGCGGGCCGGGCAGAACTTCACGTTGGCTCAGCTCCTGATGTGGTACATGATCAACGATTTCGTGGTGCCCGGTTCGAGCTACTGGACTATGGCCATCGGCCGCGCTCCGGGCGATGTGCAGACCGATGAAGAGGGCCTTCGCACCGTGGACCGCTTCGCGGAGAATCTGGCGTGGCTCGCCGAGAAACTGGAGCCTCGAGGCTGAAGAGACACCGCGAATCTCACGAATAAAACGAATCACACGAAAGGCCTATTCGTGTGATTCGTGGTTTCAGCTTTCCCTGCGGCTATCGCGCAGCGCCTGCCCGCGCGGCCTTCAGCCGCCTCAGGAAGGGCTTTGACAGGAAGCTGTCCTCACCGATGGTGCAGAGACGCTCGAACATGGGTTTCGTGACGGTGAAGGCCATGATGTCCGGCGGGAGCTGATCCCGCATGGCCATGTCCGTGGCGCCGATGATGGCCTGGGGCACGGAAAGATCATCGAAGAGCGGCGCCATCTCCATGCAGCCCGCGCCGAAAGGGGAGATGACAGGCGCTGGATCCTTGGGCGAGGCATGATAGTTGGCGCCCAGGATGAGAATGCTGAGCTGATCTGGGTTCACGAAGAAGGTCACGGTGCGCAGGAATTCGTAGTTGGCCTCTTTCATCGGACCGATGAAGAGATGCGCGTGCTGCGGTTGGTACGGATGGCCGTGATCCAGCCACTGCTCCATGAGTGCATGGTTGGCTTTCAACCCTTCGCCATCCACCAGGAACTTGACAAAATCTTCCCTCGAGCGGGTTTCAAGGCCGAACATCCAGTGTCCTGCGCCGCCGCAGCCGTAGTTCTCGCGGGTCAAGCGGAGGGTCTTGCCCTGGAGCCATGCCTCGTGGAAGGCGAAAATGCAGGCCCGGGCCGCGGGCTTGGGCTCCACGAGGGGCGCGAAGGCCGCTGGATCCGGTGCGTCGTAGAAGCCGATGAGGGGCCAGGACAGCCCGAGGTTCGTCAGCAGGAAGGTGGGATCCGGACGCATGCCTGCCTCCTTATTTCTCCAGGGAGAACTCCATGAAGTCGAACCAGTGCCCATGGCCCGCAAGGGCGTCGATCTCCGCCTGTACGATGGCCACGTGCCCGTTCTCGATTTCCAGAAAGCGCTCGAAGAGGCCGCGGTGGGCGGGCTCCAGGGTCGCCACCAGCTCGCCATAGAAGGCGCTGGTCTTGCGCTCCAGGGCCAGGGCTTCCTTCAGGAAATCGATCTCCCCTGGTGTTACCTCTTGGGCGCCGTTCACGCGGTTGGCGAGCTTCTTGGACTCCTTGAGCACCCATTCCGCAGGGGGCAAAAGCGTGGGCAGTTCCGTGTCCTTCACTGCGCCACCGGCCTTCCATTCGGTCATCCTGGACTTCAGGTATTCCACGTGCCCCTGCTCCTCGCGGGCCAGAATGGCAAACACCCGCTGACCTTTGGGATGGGTGATCTGCTTGGCGCAATCCGCATAGAAATCGCGGATCTTGATCTCGTAGTCAATGGCACCGCTTAGTGCTTCCATCAGGTCCATGGCTTTCCTCCAGGGTGGAGAACATCGACGCCCAGCATAGCCGCGGCAGGCGATCGAGTTCATGGATAGATACAAACATAAAAATGATTGAAGATATTTTTTTAAAAAACATCGTTGACATAGTAATCATCGTTTACTATATTTTCACTGTTCCCTTTGGAGGTCCCGTGAGCCTCATCACCCAGCAGACCATCAATGCCTTCTACGCGGAAAAGCGGATCGCCGTCATCGGGGCCTCGCGGCAATCGCGGAAGTTCGGGTACAAGCTCGTGGAAGCCCTCCGTGTGCGCGGTTTCGAAGTATTGCCCGTGAACCCTCAGGCGGATCGCATCGGTTCCCTGCCCTGTCATCGCAGCATCGCGGAGATCACGCCACCGGTGGGCGCGGCCATCCTGGTCGTACCTCCCGCCGAGCAGGCCAAGGCCGCAGAGGAGTGCGCCCGTGCTGGGGTTAAGCAGCTATGGATCCATGACCACGTGACCAAGGGGACCTCCAGCCCCAAGGCCATCCATGCCTGTGAGGTGGCGGGCATCGAGATCATCGCCGGCTACTGCCCCTTCCTGTTCATGCCCCGCGCAGGATTCCCGCACAACCTCCACGGTAGGATCATGGGATGGATGGGCGCCTTCCCTCCCTGAAACGGCGGCTCCCTTTCTCTGATGTTTCCTGGAGTCATCGATGGGACCTGCCAGCCGCCGCGAACGTGAACGCCTCGCCCTCCGCACCAAGATCATGGATGCCGCGCGCCGGTTGTTCGCCGAGAACGGCTACGAGGCCGTGACCATCCGCAGCATTGCCGAGGCCATCGAGTACAGTCCCCGCACCATCTATCTCCATTTCAAAGACAAAGAGGCTTTATTTCGACAGCTATGCATCGAAGACTTTGAGCTCTTCGGCCGTGGCATGGCGCAATTCCTGGCCACGGAAGATCCCCTCGAGCGACTGTTACTCCTCGGCAGATCCTACGCGGAATTCGCCGTGAGCCATCCCCACCACTACCGTCTCATGTTCATGAGTCCACCCGCTGCGCCTCCCGACGATGAAACGACCTGCAATAAAGGCAATCCCGAAGCTGACGCCTACGCCCTGCTAGTCGCCACGGTGAAGGAGTGCATGGACAAAGGCTACTTCCACCCTGAATACCAGGATCCTGACCTTTTAGCCCAACTCCTCTGGGCCTCCCGGCACGGGGTGGTATCCCAACACCTCATGCTGAGCGGGGAGGGCTACATCCCCTGGCGGCCTCTTGCGGAACGAATCGAGGGTATCGCCCGTATCACCCTTCACGGAATCGTCCGTCCGGATGGCCCCGCGGGAACCCGGAGTGAACCCGCCAAACCCCAATCTGCGCCTAAGTCGAAGAAGAAGTAAAGTCCCATCCAACTCCTTCGCCACGGCCCCCTTGCAATCCGGAGCTGATGGCAAAGCCTTGCCCCGCTTCACGTAGGCGGTGGCCGGAGGCCGCCATGGTCGATCTCGGCTTCAAGACTCTCATTCATGACAAGACCCGCTTCACCATCACGGTTGCGGGCGTGGCTTTTGCGGTGACCCTCGTGCTCGCGCAGGTGGGGCTCTTCTTCGGCCTGTTGGACAACTCGACCATCTCCATCCGCAAGTCCTCGGCGGATCTCTGGATCACCTCCCACAACACGGCCAACGTGGACTTTCCGCAGCAGTTCTCCGAGACCTACGTGGAGCGGGTCCGTTCCGTGCCTGGCGTGGCGCGCGCCGACAACCTCATCTTGACCTACATGAGCGTGTCCCTGCCCTCGGGTGCCACGGAGAACACGGTGGTCTATGCGCTCAAGGACTTCAAGACCTGGAACCTGCCCTGGAGCATCAAGGAGGGCCAGGTGGAAGACCTGCGCAGAGGTCGTTTCTTCATGCTGGACGAGGGCGCCGCCAACCGCTTCGGATCCTTCAAAACCGGGGACTTCCGCGAGGTCCAGGAGACCCGCCTGCGCATCGTGGGCCAGACCCGGGAAGCCCAAAGCTTCACCACCAACCCCATCTCCTTCATGGACTATGACCTCGCCCAGTCCATGCAGTCCGATTATCTCAACGGGCGCACTAGCTACGTCCTCGTGAAACTGGCGCCTGGCGCGGATGTCGAGTCCGTGCGACATGAGATCCAGCGGCGGCTTCCCTACAACGATGTCTTCACTCGCGATGAATGGGCAAAGAAGAGCCATGACTACTGGGTGGTGAGCACGGGACTGGGAATGAACTCCTATCTGACCGTCTTCCTGGGCTGCCTGGTGGGTGTTGTGGTGGTAGCCCAGACGCTCTACACCTCCACCATGGAGCACATCAAGGAATTTGGAACCGTCAAGGCCATCGGCGGCTCCAATAGCGACATCTACCTGATCCTTGCCCGGCAGGCCTCCATCGCGGCCGCTGCAGGATTCACCATCGGCCTGCTCTTTGCACTCGGGCTCGTGCCTCTAGCGTCGAAGGTCCACCTCAAGCTGATCATGCCCGGACCCTTCATCGCGATGGTGGCCATCGGCACGCTGATCATGTGCCTCTCCGCTTCACTGCTGTCCTTCCGCAAGGTGGCGAACATCGATCCGAGCCTCGTTTTTAGAACTTAGGATCCATAGCGAAATGACTTGCGCTTTTTCAAATCAGTTCGCTACGGATCCTTATGTCGCGGGCGGTTCCTGATTGCTCAGTTCATTTTATTCCAGCGACCTAGAAAGGAATTCCATGACCATTCTCAAAGGTGATTCCATCTTCAAATCGTTCCAGGACGGCAAGATCGAAACCCAGGTGCTGCATGGAGTTTCACTGGATCTCGCGAGGGGCGAGGTCGTGATTCTCGAAGGCCCTTCCGGCTCCGGCAAGACGACCCTGCTGCAGATCCTGGGGTGCATCATGAGCCCTACAAAGGGAACCATCGAGATCAACGGGCGGCCCGTCGCCGCTTCCCGGTCGCGGGAGCTGGCCTCGATCCGCAAGAAGAATCTGGGTTTCGTGTTCCAGCAGTTCAACCTCTTCCCCGCTCTGACGGTCTTGGAGAATGTGGAATATGCGTTGAACATCAAAGGCATCGATGGGAAGGAAGCCCGGCGCCAGGCTCAGGGCTTGGTGGATGCCGTGGAACTCACGAACCGCGCCAATTACTTGCCTCGGGATCTTTCCGGGGGTCAGAAGCAGCGCGTGGCCATCGCGCGGGCCATGGCAGGCAAGCCGCCGGTCATCCTCGCGGACGAGCCAACGGCGAACCTGGACACGCAGGTCGGTGCCCAGATTCTTGCGCTCTTCAACGATCTCGCCAAACGCGAGAATCGCGGCCTTCTGATCGTCACCCATGATCCGAAGGTGCGCACCATCGCCGACCGCGTCATCCAAATCCGAGATGGTTTCATCCACGCCGCCTAAACCTTATTCCATCGAGACTCCGCCATGAACAAACGCACGTTGATTATTTCCTCCATCGCCGCCGGATCCATCGCCCTCGGAATCACCCTTTGGGGTTCAGAGCAATCGCCGCGCCCCGTGATCCCACAGGCGAACCCAGCACCCTTCATTCTCCGCTCCGAAGGCCGGGTGGCGGCCTACCCCGGATCCGATGTCACCGTGGGCACGGACCTGGGAGGCACCCTGACCAGGGTGTTCGTCCAGGAAGGGGATCAGGTCCACCAGGGGCAGCTTCTGGCTCTCATCGACTCCCGCCAGGATCTGGCGGCCCTTCACGAAGCCCAGTCCAAGGTCCAGGAATTGACGGCGGACGAGCGCTTCCAGAACGCTGAACTGCAGCGGAACCAAGCCCTCCTGGCGAGTGGCATCATCAGCCGCCAGAACCTCGATCAGATCCGAACCCAACTGGATCTGGCCCGCTCCCGCCGCCAAGCCGCGGAGGCCACGGCGGAACGTCTGGGCGTGGCCGTATCCAAACTGCGCATCGAAGCGCCCATCGATGGCACTGTGGTGGGCCGCTTCGCGAACGGCGGCGAGACGGTCGCTGCGGGAGCGAAGCTGCTGGAAATCGCCCAGACCGACCATGTGCGGATTGAAGCCGAGATCGATGAGTTCGATCTTTCCCACTTCGCCCTCGGCGATCCCGTGAAGGTGAGTGCCGAAGGGTATCCCGCCACGTGGAGGGGCCGGATCGAGGAGATTCCCCACCAGGTGACGGGCCGGAAACTCAAACCCCAGGACCCTGCCCGGCCCAGCGACACCCGCGTCCTCATGGTGAAGGTGGCGCTGCAGGAACCCACGCCTCTCAAACTGGGCCAACGAGTGGAAATGGAAATTCAGCCATTCACCCCGCGATAACGTCGATTCACCGAAAATTTCAACATGTGATGAATTAGCCCTTGCCCCTGATTTCACCCGTGTGCATTCTGCATGATGGACCGACATCAACGGCAAACCGTCCCACTAGAATAACAAAGCCTGACCGACAATCCCGAGGAGTGGTGATGTTCCGAGCCCCCATGATTCCTGCACTGCTGATCTGCCACGCCCTCGTGGCCCAGGCTCCTGCCAACGTGAAACCCCTCTCGCTCCAGGACGCCATCAAGATTTCCCTGGAGAACAACCTTCAGGTGGAGATCGCCAAGCAGACGCGAGCCGCCACCTCCGCGAGCGTGTCCATCGCCCAGGGTGCCTTCGATTGGACGCTCCTGGGCAGTGCCAGCTACAACCGGCAGGAGAGCGCAGTCACGTCATTCTCGACGAGCAAGGACACCTACCAAAGATCCGACACGACGGCTTGGAACCGCGAGCTGGCGGTCGGTGTGAACAAGCCCTTCGAGTGGGGCGGGAACCTGCGGCTCAATTACAACCCGCTCTACACCTACGCCGAGGGCACGGTGGTGGATCCCCTCTCGAGCCTTCCCCTGGGGACTTCGAGTACGCTGTATCCCTACACCGGCTCCTTCTCCGCCACCTACACCCAGAGCCTGCTGAAGGGCTTCGGCCGCGCGGCCACGGAGGTCAATGTCATCGTGGCCAGGCAGAACACTGAGGCCGCGAACTACCAGTACCAGATCGCGATCATCAATTTGGTTGCGTCCACGGAATCCCAGTACTGGGATCTGGTCTTCGCCGAGCGCAATCTCGACAACGCGAAGGTGGCCTTGACCCTGGCCCAGAAGCAGCTCAATGAGAACAAGATCCGGGTCGATGTAGGCACCCTGGCCCCCATCGAGGTAACCAGCGCCGAGGCCGCTGTGGCCCAGCAGGAGCAGGCCATCATCGCCGCGGAGGCCCAGCTCCAGAACGCCAACGATGCGCTGGTCCGCGCGCTCTACCCGAGCATGGAACGTCCGGAACGCATCGAGCCCACCGACGCCCCGACCCTCAGCCACATCAAGATCGAGGAACCCGCCGCGGAAAAGATGGCCCTGGAGCGGCGCGTGGAGCTCAAGGTGGCCAAGCTCGCAAATGAATCCGCTTCGGCCCTCCGAGCGGCGGCCGAGAATCACCTGAAGCCCCAGCTCGACGCCTTCGTCGCCTACAACGGCCTCTCTGACAATTTCACGAGTCTGAGTTCCGTCAATAGCGATCTCGCCCACACCCGCTACCCAGGCTATTCCGTGGGTCTCACCTTCTCCTATCCCATCGGCAACCGCACCGCCAAGGGCAACCTGGCCCAGGCCAAGGCCAATGAGCGCGGCAGCGAACTCTCGCTGCAGGACCAGGAGCTGGGCATCCTGCTGCAGGTCCGTCAGGCCTACCGCAATGTGGAAGCCGCCGAGAAAGGCGTCGATGCCGCCAAGAAGACCCGCACCTTCCGGGAACAGGACCTCGACGCCGAACAGAAGAAGTTCGACAACGGCATGAGCACCAACTTCCTCGTGCTCTCCAAGCAGAACGATCTGGACACGGCCAGGGCTGCGGAACTCCAGGCCCAGATCGCGTACGCAAAATCCGTCACGGCCCTGGAACAGGCCGTGGGCAATCTCATGGAAGCCCGGGGATTCGAGTACCCCAACTGACCCGTATCACTCGCCAAGCAGCGCCAGCAGATCTTCCACAGGATAGGGCTTGAGCAGGGCGCCCATGATCCATGGCTGGTCGAGCAGGTCCAGGTATTCGCGTGAGGTCGTGGAGAGGATCACCTGCCGGATTCTGCGATGCCTCCACATGGATGCGAACCACTCCTGCAGATCACCCTTCGTATCGGAGACTTCGCTGATCAACAGGTCCACGGCGCTCTCGCGCAGGATCGCCTCGGCCTCCTCCCGCTCCTGGGCCTCGGAAACCTCGCGTGATTGCATGGCGTTTATGATCCGCTTCCGGAAGAAGCCGCTGGGATCCATCACCAGCACCTTCCTCATCGGAAGCGGCTGGTTCAGGCTTTCAGCGCCGCACCCCAGCTGGATCAAGGCCTTCACGCACGCCAGGTGAAGGGAAGAGCCCTGGCTGGTGCGATGCAGCAGCTCCATCAACTGACCCTGGGCCTCCGCGCTCTGGATCTGCCCGCTCAATTCGCAGAGCCTTTCCATTACAGCCTCGCCGGTTCCTGATCGTTCCAATTCCGAACCGATGAGCGCGGTCAGTTCATTGCGGATGTCCAGACCGAGGAAAATGCCCGGCTCCTGCAGGGTCTCGATCAACCCATGCATGACCTTGGCTCCATCCGGAGCTCCTGGAGTATAGGCCATGATCTTCTGTCGCAGCCGGTTCCCGCTGGAGAGGAGGCCGCCCAGAGCGCGCCGCTTCCGCTCCAGATCCCGCAGGACGTTCGTGATGACCTGCTGCTGATCCCGATCCCAGGTAGGCCGTTTCTTCTGCTCCGCTACCCACTTCCCGAGCCTGCTTTCAAAGCGTTCGTACCATGCGTCGTCGATCGTCCAGATATCCTGGAGCGCGGAAACGGCCTTGACCCGCGTGGAACCGCCTTCCTCGAAACATGCGTCCAGCGACCGTTCCAACAGGAAAGCCTCCTCGGAGGAGAGTCCCTGATGGAAATCCGGATGGGTCTTCGCGATGCCCTCGATGGCCAGCAGATGGATCTCCAGGTTTTTCACCTCCTGGGCTTTCTGCAGCAGGCCAAAGGCGGCCTCAGCCGAGTCGCAGGCGACCAGGGTTTCGGCGATGGTTTTCAGCAGCCTCAAGGATTGCCCGCCGCGAAGCATTTCGAGCAATGGCCCGATGGCCGGCTGGAACTGCAGTTCGCCCAGGCACCGGACAGTGCCGCTCAGCACATCCTCTCGTTCGGCCCTCGAAAGGAATTCAACGAGGACCGGTCCCGCCTCAGTCATATGATTCAGGGAGAAAATGCTCAGGGCGCGCTCGATCTGATCGGCCCGGCCCGACTGGAAAAGTTCCATGGCCAAGTCCATGGCCCCGGGCAGTTTCCCAAGGCAGCGGATGGCCAGCTGGGCATTGTCCACAATGGGGTCCGCGGAAGCCCGGATGAAGAACGGCAGCAGCTCCGGACTGCCCCGCTCGCCGAGAATCTTGATGGCTTCTTCCCGCCACCGGTGATTGGAGGATGCGAGGATGAGGTCCAGCTGAGCCTGGTCTCCGTTTTCCAGGATCTCCACGAAGGCGATCCCGAGGCCATCGCCGCCGACGTTTCCTTCGAAGGCCCGCTGCAGCAGCGGCAGCACGATCTCCTTGCCCATGATGCCCCGGCGGGCATACATCGCGAGACCCTCTGCGCAGGCATCCAGGTTCGCCTGCTGCCATTGGCTTCGCTGGCGGAATTCCTCAAGGGTTTCCGGGATCAGGTTGTTGATGCGAACCGAATGGCCGATGGCCAGATCCGCAAGGCAATCCACCAGACGGACTTCCCGCACGCCCTCGATCTGCGGCAGCAGCCGCTGGATCAGCGGCAAGGCATCCCCTTCGGGCTCATCCAGGGCGGCATCGATCTCCTGCAAGGCCGTTTCGTGTCGCTCAGCACCGGGACGGGATCGGAGCAGATCGAGAATGACGCCCTTGACCGCCTGGGGCATGGCCCGCTTGATCTGTTCCTGGGCGCTCCGCAACCAGGCGTCCATCAGCATCAGATCGCAGGTGCGGTTGAAACGCTCGACCAGGAAGCGGCCAGCCTCCAGATTCTGAAGGGAAGCGATCACCTTGAGGGCGTTGGTGGACACCAGGTTGTCCGGGTTGTCACAGGCGCCGATCAGGTCCTCCAGGTTCTCCAGACGCGCGCATACCGCCAGGTGCTGGGCTGCGTGCGCGGATGCCCGGGGATTCTTGCTTCCTTGGAGCAGGTCCCGAAAGTGGTAGCCGAAGGGCTGCCTTGCCTCCAGCCATATCAGTTTCCGCGAAACGATGGCCTGCAGATCCGGTTCCTGGCGCTGCCATGCGATCTGCCTCAAGGCATCCGTTTCCCGGGTGCCCCCGGTCTGGACCAGGGCCCGGCAGCCCTCCTCGAACAGGCCGCTATCGGTTTCATGCATGAGCGCCCGGTTCAGGAGCGGGGTCCAGTCGGAATGGGGGAACTTGGACGCACTGGCCAGGATGAGGTGCTTGAGGCCACGGGATGTCGAGGGTCTGATCATTCGATCGCTGAGTTCCGGCAGGGCCTCTTCCAGGATCTGGCCCAGCAATTCATTGAACATGGCGAGATCGTTGGGGTCTTTTTCATCGAACCCATTGAGCAGGGCCTCGAAGTCCCTCATCGCGGCGCTTTTCACTTCTCCACGGGCCAAACAGCACTCCTCGAACCTATTGACACATAGATCGGTGTTTCCCGGGGCCCGATTGAGTTACGGACGGTTCAGGATTGGAACTCGGGTTTCAACTGCATCCGTTCGTCGAAGTGATGGGTGGGATGGAAGGCGATGGGCTGGAGCGTTTCGAGTGTGGCGAGCCGCTTGCCGTAGTTCTTCAGCATCGCGTCCCGCTGCTCGGGACTCGCATGGGCGGGCGAGTAGGCCACGAAGGGCGGTAGCACTTCGAACCCGCAGAAATAGAGGATTCCGTGCTGGATGGGAAACAAAATCTTGTCCATGTCCCCATTCCGGCCCAGGGGCGAATACATGAAATCCGGTCCGCCCGTGGTCACCGAGACCATCGCCTTGCGGCCCTTCATGCCGCCCGTGTCGTACCACTGACCGCCGCCGTAGGCGAAACCCATGGCCATGACCCGGTCCACCCAGCCCTTGAGGATCGCAGGCATGCTGAACCACCAAAGGGGAAATTGCAGGATGAGTAGATCACAATCCCGGAGTTTCTTTTGTTCCGTGAGGATGTCGTGGGACAGGGTGCCCAGTTCGGCCGCGGCTTTCTCTTCGAGTTGGCGTTTCAGGTAGTGCTTGTCGCGCCGCTCCAGGAAATCCTCGCCATCGGCCACGGCCTTGAACTTCATCCGGTAGAGGTCGGAGACGATCACGGAGTGTCCCGCCGCCTCCAGAGTCTTGATGGCGGTGTTCTTCAGCGCGGCGTTGAATGAATGGGGTTCTTCGTGCGCATACACGATGAGGACCTTCATGATTGGCTCCTTCGGACTTCCGGGATTGGTCCTACTCTGCCCCTAAACCTATTGGCTTGCAATCTTGGGACTTCCATGGGACCGTTGACCATCCGATGGAGGAGCGGTCCCCATCAGTAGTGACGGCGAGGGCGATGATCCCGATGACCCGGCGCGAAAGGGGAGGATCGCCGAAGGGCTTGCGAATCATCACCGTACGCCTTGGACGCATGGGTTAAATCCCGGCGGCTGCCGCACCGGTTACCCGGTGTGGAGTGCCTAGGAAGCGTGGTCCTGGATATCCCTGGGTCGCGTCCCTCGGGCACCCGTCGTCACACCGAGGTCGCCCATGGAACCCACCCCCACCGAAAGCACCAAGAACTGGCTCAGCCGGTGGCTGATGTGCCTCTGCGCTCTGGACACGACCTCAGGCCAAGAGGACCGTGGCCTGCCCGCCCTGCGCGATCTGCTGGAAGAGCTGGGTGCTGACATCCTTCAGCAGCCCGTGGCCGAGGGCCGCACCAACGTCTTCGCCACCTGGGGCGAGCCGCGCATCGTCTTCTCGACACACCTGGACACCGTGCCGCCCTTCATCCCCGTGCGGAAGGAGGGCGAGACCTTCTTCGGCCGGGGCGTTTGCGACGCCAAGGGCCAGGCCATTGCGCAGCTGGCCGCCATCCGGCAACTCCTCGCCGAAGGCCGCCGTGATTTCGGCTGGCTCGGCGTCGTGGGCGAGGAAACGGACAGCGCGGGAGCAACCGCGGCCATGGGCCTCAAGCCCCGTTTCGCCAATTGTCATGCCTTGATCTGTGGTGAACCCACAAGCTTGAAGCTGGCCACGGGCCAGCGCGGAGTGCAGCACTACGTCCTGCGTTGCCGGGGCCGTGCCGCCCATTCGAGCACACCGGAACACGGCAGCTCGGCGCTGTGGCCGATGTTGGATTGGCTTCAGGCTTTGAGGCAGATGCCGGAACCCGTGGATCCCGAGCTGGGGGCCCAGATCTGGAACCTGGGCGTGCTGGACGGTGGGGATGCACCGAACGTGATCCCCGACTTCGCCCAGGCCCATGTCCATGCCCGGGTGCTGCCGGGTTCGGATCTCGAATCCCGCATCCGCCAGCTGCGGCCGCCCCAGGGCAGCGTCGAATTGAAGCTGTCGGAACCGCCGGATCGCTATCCCCGCATTCCAGGTTTCGAACATGCGGCCATGCCCTTCGGATCGGACACGCCTCAGCTGCGTGTCCTGGTGCCGGATCGCACGGCCGTACTGGCGGGTCCCGGCTCCATCCTCGTGGCCCACGGGCCCGATGAATGCATCTCTCTGGCCGAGCTGGAAGCCGGTGTGGACCTCAATCGGCGGCTGGCGTTGCACTTCATGGATCAGCCGGGCATCTGCGCAATCCCTTCGGGGGAAAGGAAGGCGAAAAGATAGCCGGTGGATCCCGCCACGATCCACCGGCGTCATCGCTCAGGCCTCACCTTTTCCGTTTCGAATCGAAGGAGACATTGACATGAATGGAATCGTCATGAAGTTCGGCGGAAGCTCCGTCGCAAACGCGGCGTGCATGCGCCAAGTGGCCACCCTCGTGGCCTCCGCGGCCCACCGCCCGCCACTGGTGGTGCTGTCCGCCATGGGCAAGACCACCAACGGACTCTTCGCCGCAGCCCAGGCGGCGGAGAACGGCAACCTGGAAAGCGCCATCTCGGGCATGAATGCCCTGAAGGCCGCACATCTCACAACCGCGCGGGAACTGTTTCCCGAAGGAATCCCGTCCGCACTCGAAGCCTCGCTGAACGATCGTTTCGGAGAACTGGAACTCATCCTTCGTGGTGTCGCGCTGCTGCGGGAGTTGAGTCCCCGCAGCATGGACGCCATCGCGTCCTTCGGGGAACGGCTCTCCACCTTGATCTTCGCGTCTTTCATCAACGCGCCTCTCGTGGATGCGCGCAAGGTCATGCGCACTGACGACACCTTCGGTGAAGGGCAGCCACGCTTCGTGCTGCTGCCGGAGCTGGCGGCCGAACACATCGCGCCGTTGCTCACCTTGGGCCGGACCGTCGTCACCCAGGGCTACATCGGCGCCACGGAGGACGGTCTCACGACAACCCTGGGCCGGGGCGGCAGCGACTACTCCGCCGCGCTCTTCGGTGCCGCGCTGGGCGTGGAGGAAGTGCAGATCTGGACCGATGTCCAGGGCGTGCTGACCTGCGATCCCCGGATCGTGCCCGAAGCGCAAAGCATCGACCAGCTCACCTTCGCTGAAGCCGCGGAGCTGGCAGCCTTCGGCGCCAAGGTACTCCATCCCGCCACCATCCAGCCTGCGGTCGAAGTGGGCATTCCCGTCACGGTGCGGGATACTCAGCACCCCGATGGCCAGTTCACTACCATCGCCCCGGACACCCGCTCGGATCGTGCCGTCACGGCGCTGGCGACACGGGGCCCCGTCACGGTGCTCACCGTGAATTCCACCCGGATGCTGAACCACAGCGGTTTCCTCGCCAAGCTCTTCGAGGTGTTCCGTCGCCACGGGGTCAGCGTGGATCTCATCGCCACCGCCGAGGTGAGCGTCTCCCTCACGGTAGAGGCGGATGCGCCGCTGGAAGCGCTGATCTCCGAGCTTTCCGTCTTCGCGAAGGTCGTGGCGGTCCAGGACCGGGCCATCATCGCGGTGGTGGGCGAGCGCATCAAGCAGACGCCCGGCGTTGCCGCACGCATCTTCGGGGCCATGGGCGACATCAACATCGAACTCATCAGCATGGGCGCCAACGAAATCAATCTCAGCCTCGTAGTGCCCCAGCCCACGGTCGTGGAAGCCCTGCGGAGGCTCCATCGCGCCGTCATCGAGGAGGCCGTATGCGCCTAGGACTCTTCGGCCGGGGGCGCTTGGGTTCAGCGATCCTGAGTGCGGCCCAACGGCAGCCGGATATCGAGATCGCGTGGACCGTGGATATGGGCGAAACGCCCTCAGGTCCCGTGGATGCGGCCATCGACGCCTCCGTTGCGGGCGCCGTGGAATCGCATCTCGACTGGGCTTTGGAGAACGGCACGGCCTTTGTCATCGGCACCACGGGCTGGGAGATTCCGGAGTTGTCCTCCCGAGTGGGCGAGCGCATCGGCGTACTTACGGCCACCAACTTCTCGCTCACGGTCGCCTTCATGGCCCGCATTGCGATGGTGATGGGACGTTACGCTCAGCTGGATCCGGCGCGCGATCCCTACGTATTTGAGCACCACCATCGCCTGAAGGCGGATGCGCCCTCCGGCACCGCCAAGACCTTGGCTGCTGCAGTACTCCGAGGTTGTCCCCGCAAGACGGAGTGGGCTATGACCTCCGGCGCGATCGCGTCCAGCCAGCTGAACATCGGCGTCCTGCGCGCAGGCAGCGAGTTCGGGCTGCACACGGTCGGTATCGATGACCCATCCGAAACCTTGGAAATCACCCACCGCGCGCGCTCACGCGAACCCTTCGCGGAAGGCGCTCTCGCCGCAGCCCGCTGGATCCCTGGACGCAAAGGTCTCTACACCATGGATCACCTGGCGGCTTCCCTGCTCAATCCCCTTTTCGACCTTGGAGTGAACCCATGACCCGCATGTTTGAAGGCCTCGCCGTGGCACTGGCCACGCCATTCCAGCACGATTGTTCCCTCGACGTCGAAGGCTTCCGGCGGCTCACGCGCCATGTGGTCTCGGGTGGTGCCGACACCCTCGTCGTTCTCGGCACCACCGGGGAGGCGCCCACACTGAGTGATTCCGAGCGGGACACACTCATCGAGGCATGCCTGGAGGAAGCCCACGGCCGCACCGTCGTCGTGGGCACCGGCTCCAACGACACCCACAAGACCGCGCTGCTGACGAGGCGCGCCCAGGCCCTCGGCGCTCACGGCGCCCTCGTGGTGACGCCCTACTACAACAAGCCCACACCCAAGGGCCTGGCGGCGCACTTCGCCGAAGTGGCCGAAACGGCGCCGGGTCTGCCCATCATCGTCTACAACGTACCGGGTCGCACGGGCGTCAACATCACGCCTGCCACACTGGCCAGGTTGTGGGAGAACCCGCAGGTGGTGGCCATCAAGGAATCCACGGCGAACCTCGCCCAGATCGGCGAGATGGCCCGCACGCTACCTTCAGGCAAGACGTTGCTCTCGGGCGACGACAACATGGCCCTGCCCTCCATCGCCGTGGGCGCCTCAGGCCTGGTTTCCGTGCTGGGCAATCTGCTTCCAGCCGAAACGAAGGCTTTGGTCGAGGCCGCGCGCCGGGGCGATCTGGCGGAGGCGCAGCGCCTACACTACCGCCTGCTGCCCCTCATGGATGCCCTCTTCGTGGAGAGCAATCCCATTCCGCTCAAGGCGGCGCTGAAGCTCACGGGCCTGTGTGGCGATGCATTGCGCCTGCCCCTCGTCCCCGCCGAACCCGCCACCGTGGCGCGACTGGCCGAGACCTTGCGCCTGGCAGGTATCGCCAACCTTGTGGGAGCCGCATGATGAACATCCTCGAACTAAAGCACTTCTACGCACGGACTCCCGAGGAGATCCACAACGACCCCCAGGCACCGGAGGCCCACGAGGCCCTGCTGCAAGCCTTGGAAGCGGGCGTGGTGCGTTCCGCAGAGCGTGGCAAGGATGGCGTCTGGCACGCCAACACCTGGGTGAAGCAGGCCATCCTCGCGGGTTTCCGCCGCACCAGCCTCGTGGAGATGCAAGGACCCGGTTTTCCCATGTTCGACAAGACCGCATATCCGCCGCGACAATTCACGGTGGCCGATAACGTGCGCCTCGTGCCTGGCGGCAGCGCGGTGCGCCGCGGTGCTTTCATGGCCAAGGGCTCCATGGTGATCCCGCCCGCCTACGTCAACGTGGGCGCCTACATCGGCGAGGGCACCATGGTGGATAGTCACGCTCTGGTGGGCAGTTGCGCCCAGATCGGCGCCCGCGTGCACCTCTCGGCGGGCGCGCAGATCGGCGGCGTGCTGGAACCCGCAGGCGCCGTGCCCGTGGTGGTGGAGGACGATACCTTCGTGGGAGGCCTCGTGGGCCTCTTTGAAGGCATCGTCGTGCGCCGCCGCGCCGTGCTCGCCTCCGGCGTGATCATCACCGGTTCCACCGTGATCTACGACCTGGTGAACAGCAAGGAGTTGCGGAAGGAAATCCCCGAGGGCGCAGTGGTGGTACCAGGCTCCCGTCCCGCTGGCGGCGGCTTTGCCGCCAAGCGGGGCCTCAACCTTGCGGCGCCGATGATCGTCAAGTACCGCGATGAGCGCACCGATGCCGCGACGTGCCTTGAGGATGCGTTGAGGTAGCAAACCAAACCACGAATCGCGCGAATGAGGACGAATGAACACGAATGAGATAGTGAATATCTCACGACGACCGTGGCTGGGAAGCCAACTACGGGATGCACGAAGCCAACTTGATTCGTGAGAATTCTTTTCAGATTCGTGTCATTCGTGGTTTCAATCTCCCCTCTGATGATGAGTGACCCAATGGAACCATCCGCCCGTCTTCAGTCCATCCGTCCCAGCCCCATCCGTGTCCTCAGCGAGGGTGCGCCAGCGGATGCCATTCCTCTGGGGCTCGGCGAACCCACCTGGGACTTGCCGGAACCCGCACGAAGGGCTCTTGCGCAGGAATCCGGCCCGTGCGGCTACGGCCCCAATGCGGGTCTCCCGGAATTGCGGAGGGCCGTGGCTCGGTGGCACGGCGCAACCACCGACGAAGTGCTAATCACCAGTGGTTCCGAGGGCGCGCTGTTCAGCCTGTTCATGGCCTGGCTCGGCGCAGGAGACGAAGTGCTGGTGCCGGATCCCGGTTTCCCGGCCTATCCCGCTCTCGCACGCATGGCTGGTGCGGAGGTAGTTCCCTTCGCCCTTTCGGAACAATTCCAGCTGGATGCAGAGGCCTTCATCGGGTGCCTGGAAGCCCATCCCAGAGCCAAGGCTGCGGTCATCAACCATCCCAGCAATCCCACGGGCGGCGGCGCCTCGCTCGAGGAGCTGCGGGCGGTGGCCCGGGCCTGCCAGCAGCGCGGGATCCTGCTGATCTCGGACGAGGTTTACCGGGATCTCCACTTTGGAACTCGGCCTCCGAGCTTGCGCGACGCGGGTTCGTACGGCCTCGTGCTGGGTTCCATGAGCAAGGGCTGGGCCGCACCGGGCTTGCGCGTGGGCTGGGCCGTGGGCGACCCCCGGTGGCTCACGCCCGCGCGAACCGTGCACGCCTTCGCCGTCACCGCGGCCTCGGCACCTTGCCAGCGAGCCGCCCTGGCGCTGCTCGAAGCGTCTGGCGACGTGCTGCCCCAGGGCCGTCGTGAAATCAAATTACGCTGGGAGGCACTGGCCTTGGCATGGCAGGAGTTCTTCGGTGAGTCCTTGACGCCTCCCGCCGGAGCCTTCTACCACTGGCTTTCCTTGCCGGAGGAAGCCCAGCAGGACCCCATGGCCTTCTGCGTGAAGCTGCGGGATGAGGCCAAGGTGGTGCTGGTTCCTGGCAGTGCCTTTGGAGTTGCCGGACACTCTCACGCCCGTTTGAGCTTCGCCGCGCAGCCGGAAAAGATCCGCGAAGGGGTGCGCAGAATGGCGCCCTATTGGAGGAGGTCATGAATCCTGTTTCCGCTCTCTGGGCCTTCACGGATGAGGAATGCCGCGGGCTGGCCGAATCATGGGAGACGCCCCTCTTCGCTTATCGCGGCGCGGTGGCCGCCGCCAGTTACCGGGCCCTCCGCGCCGCCCTGCCGGAGCGCGTGCGCATCGCCTACGCGGTCAAGGCCAATTCCCACCCCAGGCTGTTGCGCTGCTTCGCGGCGCTGGGCGCCAGCTTCGATTGCGCATCCATCGGTGAACTCCAGCGGGTCCGCGAACTGAATCTGGGGCCAGGGCGGATGTTCTTCGCGGGTCCGGGCAAGCGGAGCCCGGAGCTGGATTTGGCCCTGGAAATGGGCGTGCGGGTCCAGGCTGAGGGCTGGGAAGACCTCGCGCGCCTCGATGTTCTGGCGACTAGCGAGATCTCCGTGAACCTGCGTGTGCACCCGCTTTCGGGAGCTGCGGAATCGAATCGCATCATCGGCGGTGTCGGCCCCGCGGCCTTCGGCATCGATGAGGAGCAGCTCCCGGAAATCCTGGAACGCGCCAAAGGTCTTCGGCATGTGAGGATCCGCGGACTTCACGTCTTTGCCGCGAGCAATCAGCGGGATGCGAAGGCGCTGCTGGAAACCCATGCCATGGTGCTGGAGATGGGCCAGCGGCTGCGTGATCTGCATGGTACTGAACTCGCGCAGATCGATCTGGGCGGAGGCCTCGGCGTGCCCTACGCACCTGATGAAATCCCATTGGATTTGCACGCCTTCGGAAAGGGGCTGTCCGAGCTGCTTCGGCAGCATTCATGGTTCCAGGGCGAGCTGATCCTGGAGCCGGGCCGGTTCCTGGCCGCTGCCTGCGGCATTTACCTGGCTCGCGTCATCCGCGTGAAGGAGAGCCGTGGGACTCGCTTTGCCATTCTGGAGGGCGGCATCAACCACCTGCTGAGACCCCTGCTCACGGGACAACCATTCCCGGTAAAGGCCGTCGGCAAGAGCGGTCCCGTTCGTCCCGTGACCTTGGCAGGCCCACTATGCACCAGCCTGGACCGCCTCGGAGAAATCGCACTTCCCGAGCTGGCGCCCGGTGATCTGCTGGCCTTTGGTACCACGGGCGCCTACGGCTTCAGCGAGGGAATGACCCACTTCCTGAGCCATCCGATTCCCGCGGAGATCTGGGTGGATTGAAGAATCCAGTGACGATTTGGAGTGCTGGTTGGAACCTTCCTAGAATGTTGCCCAGCATCCCTTCCACGCTTGGAATCCGATTCCCCTCTCCCTTTCAAAAGCGCACATGAATCGTATCGTCTGGCAGCCCATCACTCTCCGCAGCATTCTCATGAAGAGCTCAACATGCATGGGCCGGCATTGTCCAGATTCTAGAATTCGGATCTGAATTTCAGACAAGGCCCGGATTAGTGCTGATTCATTAATGATCATCTTGCATTATTTCAGCATTAGAACGATTTCCGTTCGATGCGAAAACGCGGAACTTCCTTTGCTCTTGATGAGCGACGGAGGTTCTAGTGCGAACACACAGTTGTTTATTTAGTCTGAAAAACACCGCGATCACTGGGGCATTGATGAGTGGCTTGCTCATTGCTGCCAGTGGAGTGGAACTTAGAAGTGCGGCCATAAATGTCAGCGTTGCTCTATATCCCGCCAAAGTAACCATCGGCACCAACGGCACCAATCTATTTACCGCAGTGGTGAACGTATCGGGTACGACCAACACCAACCTCGTCTGGAAGGTGGATGGCGTCGCGAACGGCAACACCACCGTGGGCTACATGACTGGGACGGGAAACGCCAGGACCTACATGGCTCCCGCAAAGGCCGGAAACCACGTTCTGACCGTATCGAGCATCGCCGATCCGACGAAGAAGGTCTCCTCTGCGATTACCGTCATCGTTCCCACCAGTGTCAGTTTGAGCCCGGCCACAGCCACACTGGCCAGCGGTGGAACACATTCCTTTACGGCGACGGTTACAGGTTCGACCACAAACAAGGCTGTGACCTGGTGGGTCGACGACATCAAGAACGGCAATGGCACCGTGGGCACTATCAGTGGCACTGGCAACACCGTGACGTACAAGGCCCCGGCAGCAAGCGGCACACATACGTTGAAGGCGGTCAGCGCGGCCAACACAAGCAAGATCGCTTCTTCCACTATTACCGTCCAGGCACCTGTGAACGTGAGTGTGGGCATGAGCCCAAGCACCTCCAGCCTGATCTGCGGTGCAACGCAGTCATTCACCGCTTCGGTTTCCGGCTGCACCAACACGGCTGTCACGTGGCTGGTCGACGGCATCCAGAACGGCAACAGCACGGTCGGGACAATCAGCGCCAGCGGCAACACT
>DCFP01000184.1 GCA_002319925.1 Holophagaceae bacterium UBA1801
TCACCGTGGAGCGCCCCCTGCGCCTCCACAGCCAGCTCACCCACAAGGGCATCGAAAGCCTGCGTTTCGCCTCCGGGCACGAGGAAATCCGCTCCGTGCTTTACGATGAATTCGGGGAAGATCTCTTCACCAACTTCGCTAGAGTCGCTGCCGCTCTGGAACAACGCCTGGCGGAGTGGGGTGGCGAGGATGAGGAAGGCGACGAAGAAGAGGGAACCTTCACCAAGAAAGGCATTCCCGAGAAGAAGAAAAAGAAGCTTCTGGACCCCAAGACCTGGGAGCGCGACGGGCGCCTCGTAGAGGTGGCAAATCGTCTGCGCGCCATGCTCGGTGCGGGACTTTTCGAGGACCACAACGTATTCCGGAGCCGCGTCGAAACGGCGCTCAAGGAGGCTGACCTCAACCTCCCAGCAGCCGACATGAAGCAGATCTACAAGGCTGTGAGCTGGTGCGAAGAGACTGCACCGCCCGTCATCGCAAAGATCCACAAGCCCGGCAAGACCAAGGCCGATCCGCTGCACGGCCTCTTCGGGACAACGGTGGACGGGAGAGCTGCCGTGGTCGAATACGAGCCGGATTCCGATCTCCGGGACACGGAGCAGGTCCCTTTGCTGGAAGAGGGTGGCATCGACGCCTTCATCCTCCGTGAGGTTATTCCGTACACTCCCGACGCCTGGGTTAAGGAAGAGGCCACCAAGATTGGGTACGAGGTGAGCTTCACCCGCCACTTCTACAAGCCTCAGCCCCTGCGCAGCCTCGATGAGATCGCCGCCGACATCCTCGCCATCGAGAAGGAAGCCGAAGGCCTGTTGGATGGGCTGCTGAAGGGGAGTGCCAAGTGAGAGAGATCGATGGAAAGGCCAAGACTATCCGCGACGTCCTCAAGGACCAGCGGTATGCCGTGGACTACTATCAGCGCGAATACCGTTGGCAGCGAAAGCAGGTCGAGGAACTCATCACGGACTTGACAGATCAGTTCAACGACGACTACGGCGCCTCCCATCCACGCTCCAAGGTCCAGGATTATGGTCATTACTTCCTTGGCTCCATCATCCTGAGCCAACGGGAGGGCAAGACCTTCATCGTAGATGGACAGCAGCGCTTGACGACCCTGACGTTGCTTCTCATTTGCCTCCACCTGCTTCAGAAGGGCAAACCCAACCGCGTGAAGCTTGATGACCTGATCTACTCCGAGCGATATGGGGCCCGTGCATTCAACATCTCGGTTCCCGATCGCGATGTGGCCATGGAAGCGCTCTTCAAGGGCGAACCAGTCGATACCACGGATGCCTCCGAATCGGTCCAGACCATAGTCGATCGGTATCAGGACTTGGAAGAACTTCTCGCGGACGGCATCACCGAGCAGGCCATTCCGTATTTTTCGGATTGGCTCATTGACAACGTCCATTTGGTGGAGATCAAGGCCAGCACGGACGAAGATGCCTACACCATTTTCGAGACCATGAATGACCGCGGGCTTTCCCTCACACCCCTTGACATGTTGAAGGGCTATTTGCTGGCCAACATCACAGACGCCCACAAACGGACTGAGGCCGCCAAGGTGTGGTCCAAGCGCATGGAGGCCCTGAAGAAACTAGGCAAGGACGAGGATTCAGACGCCATCAAAGCCTGGTTGAGGGCCAGATACGCCCAATCGGTCCGTGAACGCCACCAGGGCGCTGAAAATCGTGACTTCGAGCGGATTGGCACGGAGTTCCACCGTTGGGTCAAGGATCATGAGCAGGAACTCGGTCTACTCGGCCCGGAAGACTTCTTCCAATTCGTCCATCAGAAGATGGCTTTCTATACCCGCCAATACGAGCGGTTGAGACAAGCATCCCTGGAGCCCAAGCAAAGCTTGGAACCCATTTACCACGTGGCCTGTTGGCGATTTACGCTTCAGTACCCCCTCCTGTTGGCCGCCATCACACCCCAGGACGGTGAAGAACTGATTGACCAGAAGTTCCGGATTGTGGCCACCTTCCTCGACATCCTCCTGGCGCGACGGGCCGTCAACTACCTCTCCATGAATTTCGCGGCTTTGTCCTATGCCATTTTCAATGTCATCAAGGAAGTACGCGGATTGTCGCCCGACGCCATGGCCGGTCTGCTTCACAAGAAGCTGGATGAACAAGGGTGCGACTTCAACGGAACCAAGGATGGGACCCGTGCTGGGTTCCCTGCCTTCGGGCTGAATCACTGGTCGAAGGGGTATATTAAAACCATCCTGGCGCGGATGACCGTCTTCCTGGAGCAAGGGTCCCACATGGATGGTTCACTTCCCAAATTCTTTGCGACAGGCAAAGGCCGGTTCGAGATCGAGCACATATGGGCGGATCACCCAGAACTCCACACAGATGAATTCGCATCTCCCGCCGATTTCGCAGAGGTGAGAAACCTGATCGGCGGCCTCTTGCTCCTCCCCAAAAAGTTCAATGCAAGCTATGGTGACCTTCCCTATGCGGAAAAGGTGGCGCAATATTTCGGGCAGAACCTCCTGGCGAGGTCATTGAATCCCCAGACCTACCAACATCACCCAGGTTTCATCCAGTTCATTCAAGCCCTGGGGCTACCGTTCCAGCCCCATCCAGAGTTCAAACCATCCGACCTCCAGCAGCGTCACCAGCTCTACCAGAAAATCGCGGAACAGATCTGGGATCCGGAGCTGCTCCACGAGGAGGTCTAAGCGTGAGGGGACGCCTTTACTTGGATGACGCCCGGAGTAGCTCTTTTACTTGGGATTCAGTTCAAGTCCATTGGACTACTAAGAACGCTATGGACCTTGGCCTAGTTGTGAGCTGCGTGAAGCAACTCATCGTGGAGGAGTGCGGTGGCTGAAGGAATGAAGATTGCCGATCTCAAACCTTACGTGGATTACAAGGATTTGGGACTCCCTTGGCTAGAGCAAGTGCCAAGCCACTGGAGCCTTTTGCGCGCAAAGAATC
Organism: Holophagaceae bacterium UBA1801; assembly: GCA_002319925.1. Lineage (GTDB taxonomy): Bacteria > Acidobacteriota > Holophagae > Holophagales > Holophagaceae > UBA1801. The sequence goes on from DCFP01000184.1 coordinate 2,946, forward strand.
TATTTCGGGAAGTCGATCAGCGATCAACTACTGGACTAGAAGAACTGCTGTCCGTTTCGCATATCACCGGGGTAACCCCGAGAAGCCAGAAATCGATCACGATGTTTCTGGCGAAATCTAATGTGGGCCACAAGCTCTGCCAACCGGACGATGTAGTAATCAATACGATGTGGGCCTGGATGGGGGCTCTGGGCGTATCTCGTCACTCCGGGCTTGTCAGTCCTGCCTACGGGGTTTACCGACCTCGCCCAGACTCACCGCTCCTCCCTCGATTTGCGGATCATTTATTAAGGACACCCATTTATTCTTCCGAATATGAGCGGCGCTCCACGGGGGTCAACAGTTCCAGGCTTCGTCTTTATCCAGAGCATTTTTTAAGGATTCCAATCATCATCCCGCCTCCAAACGAGCAGGACGTCATCGTGCGCTTCCTCGGATGGGCCAACAGCCGCCTGGATCGTACCATCCGGGCAAAGCGAAAGGTGATCGCGCTGTTCAATGAGCAGAAACAGGCCATCATACACCGCGCCGTAACTCGCGGTCTCGCCCCCTCCGTTCGCCTCAAACCCTCTGGCCTTCCTTGGCTCGGGAACATTCCTGAGCATTGGGAAGTGATGCCCTTGGGTCGAGTGCTGAAGGAGAGAATCGAGAAAAATGATCCAATCAAGACAGATAATATTTTGTCATTGAGCCTGCACGACGGCGTGATCCCTTACGCTGAGAAGCGTTCTGGTGGGAATAAGGCCAAAGACGATCTGACTGCATACAAATTGGCGTACCCCGGCGATATTGTGTTAAACAGCATGAATGTTGTTGTAGGCTCGGTTGGACTTTCGAAATATTTTGGCGCAGTCAGTCCTGTCTACTATATGTTACGGCCGCGCAACTCGTCTGACATTGTAGCGTTTTTTGATGCTCTGTTTCATGACCCAGCCTTTCAACGAAGTCTATTTGGCCTTGGGAATGGCATCATGTTCATTCAATCCAAATCGACTGGCAAACTAAATACGATTCGGATGCGCATTCCGATGGGAAAGCTAAACCGAGTGGATATTCCCTACCCCCCCGCGAATGAACAAACAATGATTGTCCAAAGTATTGAAGCTGAGACAGTTCGGCTTGATACCGTCATTTCTCGTCTCGATCACGAAATCGAGCTTCTCATTGAATACCGTACTCGCCTTATCTCCGATGTCGTTACTGGCAAGCTCGATGTGCGCGAGGCGGCAAAGCATCTACCGGCCGATGCGGATCTTTACGCCGCTGAGGACCTCGGCGAGGATTCGAATGAATCCGAGTCTGAGGATGAGGAGATCGAGGCATGAGCACGGACACCACCGAAAAGGGCCTTGAGACGCTCATCATCCGTCAAATGACGGGTATGGATGGTTTGGCGGTTCTTCCGGAGACGCTCATGGTCGCGCCGGATCCAGCAGGGATCGGCTACTTCGCAGGTTGCCCCAAGGACTTCGACCGAGGCCAGGCGCTTGATGTGGTCCAGCTATTCGCCTTCCTCCAGGCCACCCAACCCGATGCGTTCAAGAAGCTGGGCATGGCCAACGCGGCGGATCCAAAGGACATCAACCGTGTGAAGTTCCTCTCCCGCCTCTCGGGCGAGCTGCGTTCCCGTGGCGTGATCGACGTGCTGCGCAAGGGCATCGACCACCACCCGGCAGGGCACTTCGACCTTTTCTATGGAACACCCTCCGAAGGCAACGCCAAGGCTGCGGCGAGGTATGCGCAGAACCGTTTCTCCATCACGCGCCAGCTCCGGTACAGCCTGGACGAGACCAAACGTGCATTAGACCTTTGCCAGTTCATCAACGGGTTGCCCATCGCGACCTTCGAGCTGAAGAATAGCCTTACCAAGCAAACGGTGGAGGACGCCATCGAGCAGTACCGGCGGGACCGAAATCCACAAGAGCGTCTCTTTGGCTTCGGATTCTGTGTGGTGCACTTCGCCGTGGACGACAGCGAGGTGCAGATGTGCACCGAACTGAAGGGCAAGGCTTCCTGGTTCCTGCCCTTTAACAAAGGGTGGAAGGACGGTACGGGCAATCCACCCAACGAGCACGGCCTCAAGACGGACTATCTCTGGAAGGAAATCCTGATCCCTGCGAGCCTGACAAACATTTTGGAGAACTTCGCGCAGATCGTGGAGATCAAGCATCCCAAGACCGGCAAGAAGAAGCGGGTGCAGATATTCCCCCGCTACCACCAGCTTCGGGTGGTGCGCAAGGCCTTAGACCATGTCCAGGAGCATGGCGTAGGGCAGCGATACCTCATCCAGCATTCAGCGGGCAGTGGCAAGTCGAATTCCATCGCGTGGCTTTCCCATCAGCTCATTGGCGTGAAACAAAACGGCAAGGAGATCTTCGATTCGGTGATCGTCGTGACCGACCGCCGCATTCTAGACGACCAGATCCAGAAGACCATCAAGCAGTTCATGCAGGTAGGCTCAACGGTGGGTCACGCGGAGCATTCCGGAGACCTTCGCCGCTTCATCGAGCAAGGCAAGAAGATCATCGTTTCAACAGTGCAGAAGTTCCCCTTCATCCTGGATGAGATCGCGGGGGAAGGCGGAAAGACCTTCGCCATCGTCATAGACGAGGCCCACTCCAGCCAGGGAGGCAAGACGTCCGCAGCCATGAGCAAGGCCCTGGCGGATCCCGGCTCCGCCGATGCAGAAGCGGAGGAACCCGATGCCGAGGACACCGTGAATGAAGCCCTGGGGCGGCGGATGGCAGCGCGGAAGATGCTGACCAATGCCAGCTACTTCGCATTCACGGCCACCCCTAAGAACAAGACCCTGGAGATGTTCGGGAACCCGCTGCCGCCAAACGAGGAAGGCAAGATAAAACACGAACCTTTCGACGGCTACACCATGAAACAGGCCATAGAAGAGTGCTTCATCCTGGACGTGTTGCAGTACTACACGCCGGTGGAGAGCTACTACAAATTGATCAAAATGGTGGAGGACGATCCTAAGTTTGATACCAAGAAAGCCAAGAAGAAAATCCGGCGCTATGTGGAAGGGCATGAAGATGCCATCCATAAAAAAGCTAAAGAAATGGTGAATCATTTTCACGACACAGTGCTGGCAAAAGGAAAAATCGGAGGGCAGGCGCGTGCCATGGTGGTGTGCAATGGCGTTGAGCGTGCTATCCAGTACTTCCACGCGTTCAAGGCTCATCTCCAAGAACGCAAGAGCCCTTGCCAGGTACTCGTGGCGTTTGCGGGCGAGCATGAGTTCGATGGCGAAAAAGTCACGGAGACTTCACTGAACGGTTTTCCTGGCGCGGATATCGCGGACAGGTTCCAAGAGGGTGAGTATCGTTTCCTAATCTGCGCCGAAAAATTCCAGACAGGTTACGATGAGCCGCTGCTGCACACGATGTACGTGGACAAGCCCCTGGCGGGTATCAAGGCGGTACAGACGCTCTCGCGCCTCAACCGAGCCCATCCGCAGAAGCACGACTGCTTCGTGTTGGACTTCCAGAACAACACCGAGGCCATCACCGCCGCCTTCCAGGACTACTACCGTACGACAATCCTTAGCGAAGAGACAGACCCAAACAAACTACATGACCTTAAGACCAAACTGGATAGCGCCCAGGTGTACTCGCCAGAGCAAGTGGACAAGCTTGTGATGCTCTTCTTGAACGATGCCGATCGGGACAAGCTCGATCCCATTTTGGATGCTTGCGTGGTTATCTACCTGGAACGATTGGACGAGGATCAACAGGTAGATTTCAAGGGCAAGGCCAAAGCCTTCTGCCGCACCTACGATTTTCTGGCTTCAGTGCTTTCACAGACGAATGCCGCATGGGAGCGCCTCTCCATTCTACTGAATCTACTGGTCCCCAAACTGCCTGCACCGAAGGAAGAAGATCTCTCGAAAGGCATCCTCGAAGCCATCGACATGGACAGCTATCGTGTCGAGAAGAAGGCCACGCATAACATCGCCCTGGCTGATAAGGTTGCGGATATCGGCCCAATCCCCGTGGAAGGAGGGGGGCACAAGCCCGAACCTGAATTGGACAGACTCAGCAACATCCTCAAGACCTTCAACGAACAGTTCAGCATCCTCTTCACGGATGGTGACCGTGTAGTGAAGCGGATACGTGATGACATCGCACCTAAGGTCGCAGCCGATACGGCCTACCTGAATGCCAAGGAGAATACCCCGCACACCGCTCGAATGGCGCACGATGCGGCTCTGGGGAAGGTTATGCAGTTGCTTTTGAAGGACGACACCCAGGTCTACAAGCAGTTCGTTGAGAACGAGTCGTTCAGGCGCTTCATCGGAGATATGGTGTATGCGCTGACGAGTTAATCCATTTACGGCAGATGAGCTGAGCGATCAAAGTCCTTTACACGGATAAAATTTCTTTGACAGATAAATGTTGAAAATAAGGTCTTAGCATAGTGATAGCTTCGCGAGTTTCTTGATCGGGGCTCATCGGATGAAAGTGGACTGTATTCCGGTTGCAAGAATCAAGAACTTGCGAATGGCATCTTGCTAAACAACCTAGAGAGGTGTGAGTGCTGGATGATCCGAGGCCCCTCTTTGTGATCTGCTCCATCAAGAACCCCTCTGACGCCCACTTGGCTGCCTAGCAGATACAGGATGGTTTTAAAGCTCCTAGCATTCATCTGAATTTTCCATGCGTTTTGGACGGAAGGCATTCGCTCTGATTTCGCGATCTCGCATGAGCATCAGGGATTCGTGGATTTCCATCAATGCTCGAACTGCTGTTGCCTACCGAAGGTGACCCTTTCGCAAGATGTGGCGATAGTGTGGCGATAAATAAAAATAGCCATCCATGAGATGGCTCTAAGTGTTGATATTATTGGTGGTCCCGGAGCGATTCGAACGCCCGACCCTCAGATTCGTAGTCTGATGCTCTATCCAGCTGAGCTACGGGACCGGAACGCGCAAGCTGACAGCAGGCGCGTGGTTTGTCAGTTTATCGCATCCGGGGCGTTTGTCCATCCCATTTCGTGAGGGGTGCGGTAAACGAGGCGGGGCACGGCGCGTTCGTCAGTTCCGTGGCGAGCTTGTCCATGAGGTGCCGGGCGGTGGTGAGTTTGCCTCCGAGCACCAGACGCAGGTTCGAGTAGCGCGGATGGACTTCCAGCACAGCTTCGCGGCTGAGACGCGTGGTGGTACCTTGGTGGCCCATGAGCGGGCGGACGCCCAGTTCCTCCTTGTGCACCTTCAGTTGGCGCCAGGGAATGGAGGGCATGCAAACCTCCAAGCCGTGGTAGAGCTCCTCCCGCTCGGAGTCCGCGATGGGCACCCAGCCTGCATCCACTTCCCGTTCCGTGGTGCCCACCTGCATGAGACCATCCCGCGGGATGGCGAACAGGATGCGTCCCTTCGGGCGGCGCATGGCCCAGGGGCGCTCGCAGCCCGGGACCGCATCGAGCCAAAGATGGATCCCGGAGGAGAGCCTCAGGCGATGGGAATCCTCCTTGAACCAGTTGTGCATAGCCTCATCAGTCCAGGGCCCCAGGGCGATCACCCAGAGGCGTGCCGAGACGGTTCGCAGGGTACCGTCCCGGCGATCGCGGAGCGTGGCGGTCTCGAGCTTGCCTGCCTGCTCGGACCAGCCCTCCACTTCGTGGAAATCCAGCAACGTTGCATCGCTGGAGGCCACGAAGTCGTTCACCACCTCCCGGTCCCAGGTGAGGCAGTCGGCGTAGGCCACGGCGCCATGGAAGGGGCCGTTCTTGGAGCGGGGGTCACGTTCGAAAAGTCGTCGCGGCACTCCACCCAGTTTCAATTCCGGCGGCCACAGAGGCCGATCGGAACCCCAGAAGTCGTAGAGGCCGATGCCGACGCGGTGAGTGAAGCCCTCGAAGGCGTTCTCGTGGGGCATCCAGAAGGCCTCCCACTGGCAGCGGTGGGGCGCGATCCGCACCCAGGTGGCCCGCTCCTGGAGACCCTCGCGCATCTGCTTGATGTCGCCTGTCACCAGGTAGCGGATGCCGCCGTGGAAGAGCTTCGTGGACCATTGGGAAGTCCCGCCTCCCACGGCACCCTTGTCGATCAGGGCGCAGGAGACGTTCCGGAGTTTGAGTTCGCGAGCCAGGGCTGCTCCGTGGATGCCTGCACCGACGATGCCGACTTCCACCTGCAACGAAGCTGGAACTGCTGGAATAGCTTGAGTGGGGGGCGCTTCAGGCCAGGCTGAGTTTGTCATGCAGCAAGGATGGTGCTCCATTCCCATGCGATCAAGCTCTAGGACTGCATTTTCCCTGGATTTTCCGGAACTCGGTTGGAAATAACGCCGGATGACCTCCTTCCCGGAAGCGAAACCCACGTATTCATTCAATTTCCGCCTCGTGAAATACTGTTGATGGCCCCCAGGGCGGGGGTTACACTCACACAGATCAATCCAGATCGACGCCTTCTTTGCAGTGATCCAATTCTTTCTTTGTCCAAGCCGGTATGGTCGCAGGCGTGGCCACGTGTTTTTCTACAAGCGTTTCGTTTCAGGGTTGAACGCCAGATACATAAAGGAAGTTCAATGAGCGAGCTGACACGTAAGGAAGTGGTTTTCATCCTGCAATCGGGAAAGAACTTCCAGCGTACGGATCTCAGTGGTCTTGACCTGAAGGGGTTCGATCTCTCGGGCGCCAATCTCGCGGAAGCGAATCTGGCCGGAACGGTGCTGAACAACGCCATCCTCCGGGGCGCGAATCTGGCCGGTGCCGATCTACGCCTGGCGAGCCTGGACGAAGCGGATATGGAAGGGGCCAACCTGAGCCGCACCAAGCTCAAGGGCGCGAACCTCAGCCGCGTGAACCTCGCCAAGGCCGACCTCAGCCACTTCGACATCCTGCAGTACGACCAGGGCACCATTCCCAACCTTCGCGGCGCGACCCTCAACGGCGCGGTGCTGAACGGCGTGAACTTCAGCGGCGTGGACCTGAGCGGCAAGGATCTGCGGGGCGCCAATCTCACCGGCGCCGACCTTCGGCAGACCATCCTCGATGGCGCCGACCTCTCGGGCGCGAACCTCAGCCAGGCCAGCCTGCTGGGCGCCTCCCTCAATGGCGCGAACCTCACGGGCGCCATTCTCGCGGGCGCGGTGCTGGGCGGCGCTTCCCTCAACGACGCCAACCTCACGAGCGCCAACCTGGCCGATGCGGACCTGCATTGGGCCAACCTCAATGGAGCCAACCTCGACCGGGCGAATCTAAGCCGGGCGAACCTGAAGGGCACCAACCTGAGCGGCGCGAACCTCGCGGGCGCGGATCTGCGCTATCTGGACATCCTCCAGTACGACAAGAACGATATCCCGAATCTCACTGGCGCGAATATGAGTGGCACCATCCTGGCCGCCACGAACCTGCGCGGCATGGATCTGAGCCGCACCAACCTGAGCCGGGCCGACCTCAGCAACGCCGTGCTCCGGCACGCGAGCCTGGAAGGCGCGAACCTCAGCGATACGGATCTCCAGGGTGCGGACTTGAACGGCGCGAACCTGAGCGCAGCGGTGCTCTCCCGGGCGAACATGAGCGGCGCTCAGTTGGGCGGCGCCATCCTCAGCGGCGCGGACGTGCGCGGCACGGATCTCACGGGCGCGGACCTGCGCGAGATCAACCTGAGCGGCGCGAACCTCAGCAACGCCAATCTCAGCGGCGCGGGCCTCAACGGCGCGTTGTTGGACAAGGCCATCCTGGCGGGAACCATCCTGGTGGGCGCCAACCTGCGGCGCGTGGACCTGAGCGAGAAGAATTTCCGCGGCGCCAACCTCAGCAACGCGGACCTGGCCCAGGCCAACCTCGATGGCGCCGATCTGAGCGGAGCGATTCTGTGCGGTGCGAACCTGAGCGAAACCCACTTGGGTGGCGCGAACCTCAACGGCGCGGACATCCACGGCGATGACCTGCGGAGCGCCAATCTCTGCGGTGCCAATCTTAGCCAGGCCAACCTCAGCAACTCCAATCTCGCGGGCGTGATCCTCAGCGCGAACCTGCACGGCGCCAACCTCAGCGGCGCCAACCTGCGGGACGCCAATCTGGACCGGGCCGTGCTGAGCAGCGTGAACCTGAGCAACGTGGACCTGAGCGGCTTCAACCTCGCGGGCATGGATCTCAACCAGGCCACCCTCGATGCCGCAAACCTCAGCCACGCGAATCTCCATGGCGCGATCCTCAAGAACGCCAGGGCCGTCGGGGCGAACCTCAATAAGTGCGACCTCAGCAACGCGGACTTGAGCGAATCGAACCTCTCCGGTGCCAGCCTCATCGGCGTGAACCTGGACCAGGCGAACCTCTCCGGCGCCAAGCTGGCCTCCCTGCCCACGGAATCCTGGGGCGAGTACCGGGCCAACCTTTCGAACGCGAAGATCACGGGCGCGAACCTCAGCCATGCGGATCTCTATCAGGCCAATCTCAATGAGGCCAATCTCCACGGCTCGAATCTCACGGGTGCGAGCCTGATCTGGGCGGATCTGCGCGGCGTGGATTTGCGCGAGACCAACCTCAAGGAAGCGAACCTAAAAGAAGCCAACCTGGATGGCGCAAACCTCTGCGGCGCGGATCTCCGGGAGACCATCCTGAAGGACGCCTACCTGGATGGCGCCAACCTCAGCGCGGCCAATCTGAGCGGCACCAACCTCAGCGGCGCGGATCTCCGTCAGACCAATCTCATCGACGCAGCCCTGGAAGGCGCGAACCTGAGCGGCGCCAACCTGAGTGGCGCGAACCTCGTCTGGACCAACCTGAGCGGTTCCAACCTCAGCCGCGCGAACCTGAGCCGCGCCAAATTGAGCGGCGCCAACATGGGCGGCGCCGACCTGCGGGAAACCAACCTCCAGGACGCGCACCTGGATGGCGCGAACCTCTCCGGAGCTAAAAGATGAGTGGCCAGTGGTCAGTGACCAGTGACCAGTAAATATGACGAGCGCGGCTGAATGCCGCGCCCATCGTCAACTGATCACTGACTTCCGACCCCTGATCCCTACTTTTTCGTCTCAAACGGCTTCGCGTAACTCGGCTCGAAAGTCGGACTCGCGGTGCCATTGGCGGTGTTGATGACGGGACGCTCCGGGAAGCGGTCGTCGCTGGGTTTGTCCGCCAGCCGGGGCTTGGGCACTTCGGCTTCCTTGTCCTTGGTTTTGGTCACGCCGCGGCGGGTGCATGAGCCTTGCAGGGTGCCGCCTTCGTCCACCACCAGGGAACCCACTTCCACTTCCCCTTCCACCCAGCCGGTGCCGTGGATCTCCAGGCATTCCGCGATCTTGAAGATGCCTTCCACGCGGCCCGTCACGATCAAGTGCTTGGCGTGGATGGTGCCCTTCACGATGCCCGTGGGCGCGACGGTCACTTCGCCTTCACTGTGGATGGTGCCTTCCACGGTGCCTTCGATGCGGATGCTGTTGGGGCCGCTGTGGATGTCGCCTTTCCACACGGTGCCTTTGCCCAGGAGGGTGTGAACCGCCTGCATGGGTTCCATCTTCTTCTTGCCGTTCCCGTTGGTTGCATTGTTGTTGAACATGACGGGACTCCTGATTATTTGAGCGAGGACAGCCACTGGCGCTGCAGACGCAGATACGGTCCTGGATCCACCGGCTTGCTGTTGACCCGGACTTCGTAGTGGAGGTGGACGCCTGTCGCCCTGCCGGTTTGGCCCATGTACCCAATGATATCGCCGCGGGATACCTGCTGTCCCACCTTGATCTTGGGGTCGATCTGATTCAAATGCCCATAGAGGGTTTCCAGTTCATCGGTATGTCTGATGACCACTGCGTTTCCGTACCCGGTCTGCCATCCGGCCGATTCCACGATCCCGTTGGCGGTCACCTGGATCGGGGTATTGATGGCATTGGAGATGTCATAGCCGGTGTGAAAGCCCAGCAGTCCTTCGTCCTGCTCGTTGGGCTGCGAGAAGGGGCTGATCCGGATGCCGAAACCTGAGCTCAGGTAGCCCGCCGTGGGCGGGATGGACGGGGTGTGATTCCAGCGATCGATGATGGGATCCATGCGGGCCTGCATGGCTTTGGCCTGGCTCCAGGTGCGCTCGATCTCGTCTTTGAGCTGGCTGATCTTCTCCGTGGTGGGAGTGGGCATACCGATCTGGTTCGGTTTCGACGAAGGTGCTTCCGGGATCGGCGTCGCGGGATTGATCAGCTTCATGAGCTCGTCGACCTGGTGCTTCAGCGTCTTCACCTGGTCTTCCAGGCCCTGGGCCTGGCTCAGACTCTCCTTGAGCTGCCGCTGCTGGTTTTCCGTGTCCTGCTGGAGCTGGGAGAAACTCATGATCTTCTTGGTGGCCCAGAAACCATAGGCGGAGCCGATCATGGCGACGGCCCAGATGCCGAGGACGATGCCCACGGTCCAGAGGATGGTCTTGCGAGCCAGGGACCAGCGGAAGGTGCGCTGGCTGAATACCAGCATGATGGTGAAGAAGCGATCGGAATCGGGCCGGCTCAGTCGTACGCCGCGGCGCGCTGGATTCGTCTTCGTGGTCATCCGGTTACCCTACGTTGGAAACGAGCCTGTGTCGAGCCTGTTTCTTCCGATCAGTCCACACGCAGTGAAAGGATCCACTCCAGCAGGAAACCCGCGAAAAGTATAGGTCCGACGAGGCTGTTCAACGTGAAAAATGCATGGTCAATGTGATCCAGGTTACCGTCACGAATGACCCATTGTTCGCGGCTCAGGATCACCACAATGGCGCCCCAGGCCAGCCACGGCAGGAGATGGGCCTGCATCTGGAAATTGAAGGCAGCCCAAGCCGACAGGGCAACGAGATGAAAACCGCGCGAAATCCAGAGTGCCGGTTGCACGCCCAGCCACGCGGGGATCGAATGCAATCCCTTCGCGCGATCGAAAGCTTCGTCCTGCAGGGCGTAGAGAATATCGAAGCCCGCCGTCCAGGCGAGCACGCCCAAGGAAAGGCTCCAGGCAGGCGCAGCCACGTGCCCCGATACGGCGATCCACGCGCCCAGGGGTGCGCCCGCCAGCGCGAGCCCCAGCCACACATGAGACCAGCTCGTGAACCGCTTGCACAGGGAATAGCCCAGGATGACCGCGAGGGCCAGCGGCGCCAGCTTCCACGGCAGCGGTCCCAGCATGCCCGCTGCGAAGCCGAACAGGAGGATCGCCAGGCCGAGCATCAGCCCCGCGCCGAATCGGCTCACGCGCCCGGCTGGAAGGGCGCGAGCGTTGGTGCGCGGATTCTCGGCGTCGATGGGCTCATCCACCAGACGATTGAAGGTCATCGCGGATGTGCGCGCCCCCACCATCGCCACGAGGATCCAGACGATCGTCCGGAGCGCCGGCAATCCTTGGGCCGCAGCCATCGCCGAAATGAACGCGAAGGGCAACGCGAAGATCGTGTGCTCGAACTTGATCATGTCGAGCAGCTCTCGTAATTGATTTAAATTATTCAACTTACACCGTCATTTTTATTTGGGTGAACCGCCTATTAAGTTGAGGATAACTCAAATCCAATCTCAATAGTTCACGCTAAAAACGAGGCACAGACGACCAGTCATTCTCAATTCCGAGTCAAAGGAATGATCTGGACGAAGCGTGCGCTTGGCGAGGGAATCCGCATTACGGTCAGCCTTCCTTCGCCAAGCTTCCTGCTGAATCACCAACCGTTGTGCCCATCAATTTCCCTTTGAAGGGAACTTGGTACCTCTTAATCGTGGATGACGGAGACTCAATGATGGATAGGTTCCGCGGGATCTTTATACCCCAGAGCTACCAGGTAACTTCTTTTAAAGATCCGATTGAAGCGCCCGGGATCTACCGCGAGGCCTTTGCCTGTATCGACTTCGCCATGCTGGACATCAGGATGCTCGGCATGAGCGGCGAGGAACTGTGACTGGCTATGTGGAAGGGAATACCTCCCGCATCATGGCTTCGATCAGGAATGTGGTGGCAACGCTGCTCGCGCCGAACGCTCGCGTATTTCCCACTCAGCTCTTATCCGTATTAGGTGCAAGCCATCCTCCGCCTAGAGCCTTGCATAAAGCGATCAAGTCCTGCGCTACCGTCTGATCGCTTTGGACCAGGTTGTCCTGGGCTTGGTACACCGTGCGTTCCGCATCCAATACGTTGATGAAACTGGTCAGGCCGCTGGCGTACTGTTGTCGAGCCACATCCAATGCCCGGCTGCTGGAGACCACCGCTTCCCGCAACGGCACATTGCGCGACTGCTCTTTGGCATAGATCACAAGCGTATTCTCCACATCCTCGAAACCAGTAAGCACGGCCTTCTGGTAGCTGGCCAACGCCTGCTCCTGGCGGGCGTCCTGCACTCGGATGTTGGCGCGCACCCTGCTCATGTCGAAGATGGGCCACCGGAACGTGGGGCCCAAGGACCAAGCGGTACTGGCGGGACTGAACAAGCTGACGCTCTGGGCACTCTCCCATCCGAAACTTCCGGTGAGGGAGAACCTGGGGTACAGGTCGGCCTTGGCTACGCCGATTCTTGCAGTCGCTTCGGCTAAACGCCGTTCAGCCACTCGGATGTCTGGACGGCGCCGCACCAGATCCGCCGGAAGGCCCGTCGGAACTTCCGGTGGAACAGTGGGGATTGCCGCGGCAGCCGTCAATTCCTCGCGCAAATCACCAGGGTTTCGGCCCAACAACACGCCTAAGTGGTGCACGGCGACTTGGAGACCGGCTTCCAGGGTCGGCACTTGGCTTTCGGTTTGGGCTAGTACAGTGGCGGCTTGCTCCGGCTCAAGGCTGCTGGTGAAGCCTTGCTGGTAGCGGGACTTCGCCAAAGTGACTATGTCGCGCTGCGCCGCCAGGTTCTCCTGGGCGATGGCCAAGCGCTGCTGGTAACCGCGGGCAGTCACGTAATTGCGCGCCACCTCCGCCACCAAACTGACCTGGGCGTCCGCCAAGCTGTAGCCCGCTGCCGCCAGGGCGGCGTCGGCCGCTTCCACACCACGCCGGTTGCCACCGAAGAAATCCACCTCCCAACTGGCATCGAAACCAGCCTGGTAGACATCGCTGGTCAAAGGTGTGCCCGCCGGTAGCGTGTCACCCAGGATCGGCTGATTGGCGCTTTGTTTCTCCCGCGCCACCATGCCGGATGCGTCGAGGGATGGTCCGAGATCCGCACCCGCAAGACCGCGGAGAGCCCTGGCCTCCCGGAGGCGCGCCTGAGCGATGCGGAGATCCAAGTTGGCGTTTAGTGCCCTCGCCACCAGGGAGTCCAGCTCGGGATCGTGCAAGGCCTTCCACCACTCTGCCAGGCTGGCGTCACGGGAGGTCTCGCCACCGGTCAAGGGCTCGCTCCACTGTTTTGGGACGCGAGTTTCAGGGGTTGTGTAATCCGGCCCGACCTTGCAGCCAACCATTGATCCGGCGACCACCAGGGCCAGGAACGCGGCATGGGTGTTCATAGGAATCTCCTTCATGATGCGGGCACTCAATGGCCCATCACCGGCTCGACGTCCTTGCGCACTCGACGGAGCAGCAGCACCACTCCGATCACGATCACGCAGGCGACCGTCAGAATTCGGAACACGTCCAGGTAGGAAAGCATCGCAGCCTGGATCTGGATCTGGTTGTAGAAGCCCATCAGGCTTCGCGATGTGAATCCACCGCCTGCGCGCAGTTGACGCATCAGCGGCAGATTGGCTCGGGTGGCTGTAGCCGCCAGGTAGACCTGGTGGATCTGGGCGCGCCGCACCAGCAAGGTGGTGGCTACGGCGATGCCGATGCTGCCACCCAGATTGCGCATCAGGTTCATCATGGCACTGGCCTGGTTACTCTTCCCGGGGGGCAAGTTGCCGTAGGCGATGGTGTTGAGCGGAATGAAGAACAGCGGCAAACCCAGGCACTGGACCAGCCGGGCCCAGAGCAGATGATGGAAGGCGATCTGGGCGGTGAACCCCGACATCATCACCAAGGAGAGGGTTAACACAGCGAGGCCCGAGGCCATGAGGTACTTGGGCTGCACGCGGCGCACCAGGCCGCCCGCCACGGGCATCATCACCATCAGCATCAGCCCGCCGGGCATCAGCACGAGACCGGCCTGGGTGGCGTCGTAGCCCAGCAGCTGCTGGGCCAGCAGCGGCACTAGCACGGTGGTGGAGTTCAGCACGAACCCCACCACGAACTGCAGGCCCATGGAGGTGGCCAGGCTGCCATTTCGCAGCAACGTCAGGTCCACCACCGGGTCCTTCTCGATCATGGTTTCCCACACGATCAGGCCAATGAAGCCAGCAATGGCGAGGGCGAGGAAGACGACGATGTACGGGGAGCCGAACCAGTCGGCCTCCTGGCCCTTGTCCAGCACCACCTGCAGGGCGCCGAAGGCCAGCACCACGAAGCCGAAGCCCATGGCATCCACACGGATCGTCTTGCGGGGCGCGGTCGGGTCGGTGGGCGGATCCTGGATCATTCGCTGGGTGAGCGCCAGGGAAAGCAGGCCCACCGGCACGTTCATGAAGAAGATCCAGCGCCAGGAGAAGTTGTCGGTGATCCAGCCACCCAGGGTTGGGCCGATCGCAGGGGCCACCACCACGGCGATGCCGTAGACGGCGAAGGCCATGCCGAAGTACTTGCCGGGGAAGGTATCGGCCAGCATGCTCTGCTCGCTGGGCGCCAGGCCGCCGCCACCGGCGCCCTGCAGGACGCGGAAGAATAGCAGGACGCCCAAGGACGGCGCGATCCCGCATAGGAAGGAGCTGATCGTGAAGAGCGCCACGCAGATCATGTAGAAGCGCTTGCGGCCCAGGGTGTTGGACAGCCAGCCGCTGATGGGGATGATGATGGCGTTGGCAGCCAGGTAGCTGGTGAGCACCCAGGTGGCCTGGCTCTGGCTCGCGCCAAGGCTTCCGCCGATGTGGCCCAGGGCCACGTTGGCGATGCTGGTGTCCAGCACCTCCATGAAGGTGGCCATGGAGATCACGACCGCGACAAGCCAAGGGTTGACGCCGGGCTTGGCGGCGCTATTGGAAGTTCTCGGAAATGACATGGAGATCTCGTTCAGCGAAGGCCGAGCCCGTCAGGAGCGCACCCGCACCTTGGGTTCCACCGACATGCCCGGAGCCAGTTGGCCCAGGATGCCCACCCGATCGAGCAGGATCTTCACGGGGATCCGTTGCACGACCTTGACGAAGTTGCCAGTGGCGTTCTCGGTGGGGATCACGCTGAAACGCGAGCCGGTTCCGGATTGGATGGAATCCACTCTGCCGGTGAGGGTCTGATTCGGAAAGGCGTCCACGCTCACTTGGACGGGCTGTCCAGGGCGCATGTATTTCAACTGTGTCTCCTTGAAGTTGGCCACTACCCAGACCTGGCTGGGCACAATCTGAAAGAGTGGATTGGCCGGTGTGACGTAGGCGCCCACATCCACCGCCTTTCCAGCGATGCGCCCATCGGAGGGAGCGACGATCCGGCAATGGTCCAGATTTACTTGGGCTTTGCGGGTGTCAGCCTGGGCCTTCTCGTAGTCGCCTTCAGCCGCGGTTACGTTGGCCCTGGCCTGAGCTCCCTGGGCCTCGGCGGCTCGAACCTGGGCCTGGGCCCGCTCCAGGGCGGCAGCGGTAGTTTTGCGAGTGGCAATAGCAGCATCCAGGTCCTTCTGTACCCGAGCCCGGGCATCCACCCCCTGCTGTCGGCGCAGCTCGGTCTCGGCATTCTCGAAGGTGGCTTGCATCGAGTGCAGAGACGCTTGGGCTTCCAACACGGCGCTATCGGCTGCGATCACCCCGGCCTGAGCCTGGGCCACTTTACCTTTGGCGGCCGCCTCGGCCCCTTGAGCTTGACTGAGGGCTACCTGGTAGTCGGTGCTGTCCAACTCCACCAGCAGGTCACCCTTGTGCACCATCTGGTTGTCGTCGATGTGCACGGCCGCTACCTGAGCCTGCACCTGCGGACTGATGCCGATGATGTGGCCGTCGATGAAGGCATCGTCGGTGGATTCGTAGGGCGCCACCTGGCGCAGGTAGTAGGCGATTCCGAGAGCACTGGTGAGCAACAGGCCACCGGCGAGGAGCGCCACCAGTCGGCGGCGGCTGGCAGGTGGTGCCGGTGAAGGGGCGTCCTCGGTGTGGGTACCGTCCACCGTGAGAATGATCGGTTCGGAATTCTGGGAGGCGGTTTGAGTTGTCATGACGGGCCTCGAAAGGGTAGGGGACCGGCAGGGCGGTCCTAAACCGGCCGCCCAACCTGTAGACGAATGAAGAGGAACGTTATTGCACGTGGAGCGTCATTCACCCCGATAGGCGGGAAGGCCTTCCTGCAGCTTCTGCAGAAGCGAGGTAAGAGTCTCCCGTTCGGCAGGGGTCAGTCCGGCCATGAGCCGTTCGATCCCTTGGAATTTCTCCGGAAGGTAGTTGTTGACCAAGTCGAGGCCGGCAGGGGTGATCTCGATCATTCGGGTGCGGCGATCCTCGCGGTTTTCGCAGCGTTTCACCAGACCCTCGTTTTCGAGCCCGTCCACCAAGCCGGTGATGCTGCCCTTGGTGAATCCCAGCAGATCGGCCAACTGGGAGTGGGACAGCGGTTCAGGCTGGTTTTCCAATAGCAGGACCAGCACTGTAATGCGCCCTTCTCCCAAGCCGCGGCAGGAGAGTTTGGCATTGCCGATCTCCCGGATATCCTCGGACACACTCATCAGGAGCAAAAAAGCCTCCAGGCTCCCTGGGTCAAGGACCTTCCCGCCGATGCGTTCTACTAACCGCTGAATGCGTTCGTACTTGGGAACGCGGAATTGGGATGGAAGGCATGGAGTCAAGGGCGTCTCCTTGGTTGAGACCCAGATAATATGGATCCAAACAATTCGTCTGTCAATCGTTCGGGCTGGAATTTAAATCGGCGCATCCAATCTTGCTTTGGTTTGGGCTCGACAGGTCTAGCTTTGCTTCAAGATCCAAAATGTCCAGATGGTCTCGATTCCGGTCGCTGGCCCAGCGTCCTGAGGGACTGCCTAACTCGGCGGTCTGGATGCGATTCCTCGAGGCCGGTGATATCGCTACGGCCTCTCCCGCACCCATACCCGCATCTCGCCTGAACCGCGGTTGCCCCAAAGGGCATAGGGCACGGCCCGGATGGGGACGGGCTTTTCGCGGGGAGGTTCCATGGCATACAGGAGCGCGTTCCCGCTCTGCCTCAAGGCGGTCCCCTCGATCACGGTGGTTCCGCCCAGCAACCCTGGATCGAACCGGGACTCTAGGGCTACATGCCGCTGGAGGGCGAGCCCACCGAGCTCCCGCCCGTGATCCGCCTCCTCCAGGCAGTAGACGATGGGCCCCCGCTGGAGGGCTACCAGGCCCGCATCCGCGGCGACGCGATGATGGGCCCACACGCGCTCCACGGGCATTGGCAGTGTCAACTCGATCCGGTCACCGGGAGACCACGTCCGTTTCACGTAGGCATAGCCGTCCCGCAGCAGCGGGCCCAGCTCCAGATCCTCGCCATTCAGCCGTAAGCGTGGGACGCGGCACCAGCCGGGGATGCGCAGCCCCAGCGCGAAGGAAACAGGCGCCTCGGGCTCCATGTCCAAGCGAATCATTTCGCCCTTGGGGTAGTCCGTGCGCTGCAGGAGCTTGACGCACGTGCCGGCACAGGTTGTCTCCAAGGTGCTGCCCGCGTAAAGGTGAACCCAGAGTCCCTCTTCGCTCGTGGCATAGATGTACCGGCCGAGGGATGCCACGAGCCGGGCGAGGTTCGGCGGGCAGCAGGCGCAGCCAAACCAGGGCTGGCGCACCGGGGCGACGTGCTTCAGGTCGTGGCGCCGAGCGCAGGCGTCGGGACGCACCTCGAGGGGATTGACATAGAAGAACCGGTCCCCTTCGAGAGAGATCCCGGATAGCACTCCGTTGTAGAGGGCGCGTTCCAACACGTCCCCGTAATCTCCCTTCGGTTCCAAGGTCAACATGCGCTGCGCGAAGAAGATCAGGCCGATGGCGGCGCAGGTCTCGGCGTACATCGTGTCGTTGGGTAGGTCGTAGTCGCTGGTGAAGTCCTCGCCGAACTCCTGGGAGCCGATACCTCCGGTGATGTACATTCGGCACTCAGTGAGGTTGCGCCACAGGGTCCGGCAGGCCGTGGCCAGGCTCTCGTCTCCCGTCTCCAGGGCCACGTCGGCCATGCCGCTGTAGAGATAGACGGCGCGAACCGCATGACCAACGGCCTCCTGCTGCTCTCGGACGGGCATGTGGGCTTGGGTGTACTCGTAGACGTAGCTGCCGTAGTAGTCCTCGAGATTCTTCGCACCCCGGGCCTGGGCTTCGAGGTCATAGAAGTGGGGCTGCTTGCCCCGCTCGTCGATGAAGTAGGAGGCCAGCTCCACGTAGCGATGCTCGCCCGTGGCGCGGGACAGCTTGATCAGAGCCAGTTCGATGCCCGGGTGGCCGGGATAGCCCTCCTTCCGCCCGGGGCCGAACACTGTCCCGATGTGGTCCGCCAGGCGGCGTGCCACGTCCAGGAGAAGGCCCTTGCCGGTGGCCTCTGCGTAGGCGACGGCAGCCTCCATCAGATGGCCGGCACAGTAGAGTTCGTGCCGTCTCCGCTCGTCCGTCCAGCGCTGGCCAGGCTCGGCCACGGTGTAGTAAGTGTTCAGGTACCCGTCGGCACTCTGTGCGCTGGCGACCAGCTCGATGGCCTCGTCTGCGGTGGCCTCCAGGGTTGGGTCCGGGTCCGAGCACAGCCGGTAGGCCACGGCCTCAAGCCACTTGTAGAGATCGCTGTCCTGGAAGACATAGCCGTGGAAGGAGCCCTGTGCAATCCCGGCGGCGATGCGGAAGTTCTCCACCGCATGACTCTTTTCCGCCCCCGGCACCTGGTCGTTCAGAGCCTGCCACTGGTAGGGGATCACCTTCTCCCTTACCAAGCGCGCGTAGCGGTCCAGGAAGGGGTCCTGGAGGCGGACGTCCTTGAGGGGAACAGGGAAGGCAAAGGGCATGGAGTCCTCGGAGTGACAGGAACAAGGTATGCGAAACGGGCGCCCCCTGCGAGGCGCCCGCCCATTCTGTCCACGATCCGGCAACCTACTTCAGGCTGGCGTAGACAAAGTCGTACTGGGAACCGATGAGCGGAGTGGAAAGGCCCACCAGGGAAGGACTGGTGAGGATCGCCTTCCTCCGCAGCTGGAGCGGGATCATGGGCGCATCGTCGAGGATCACCTTTTCTGCCTGGGCGATCATGCTCATCCGCTTTTTAGCGTCCTTCTCCACCTGAGCCGCTTTGATCAGCTTGTCGAACGCGGGGCTGGCGTAACCGGAATTATTCTGGCTGCTGTCCCCGAGCCAGATCTCCATGTAGCTCATGGGGTCGTCGTAGTCCGGCATCCAGCCGCTGTAGACCATGTCGTACTGGTGCTCCTGCTCCATCTGGGCCCGCTGCTTGCGGGGCACCAGCTTGATCTTCACATTGATGCCCAGGTTCTTCTCGATCTGCTGCTGGAGCGTTTCCGCCATGAGACGGCACTCGTCGTTGTCCTGGATCAGGTATTCGATGGTGATCTTCGACGGCGCATCGATCTTCAGCTCGCCCATGGCCTTCTTCAGGAAGTCCTTGGCCTTGGCCACATCGCCCTTGGGCGCATAGAACTGCAAGGGGAATTCTTCGCCGTACTTCCTGCTGACTCCCTGGACGATGGGCAGCACGAAGCGGGAATTGGGGGTGTAGAGTCCCTTGGTGGAGATGGCGCAGTAGGAATCCCGATCGATGGCCCAGCCCACTGCCTTGCGGAAGTTGGCGTTGGCGAGCCAGGGCTTCTCGGGATTGGGCTTCACATTCACCTTCATCCAGTCGTCGGCGCCGTTGAAGAAGGGCTTGGCCATGCCCTTCTGCTCATACTGTTTGTAGAGGTTGGAGGGCACTTCCACGAAATCCAGTTCGCCATTCTCGAACATGGAGAGGGCCGTGGCGGTATCGGAGATCTGGAGAATCTCCACGCCGTTGAGCTTGATGGCGCCGGGATTCCAGTAGCCGGTGTTCTTGGCCAGGAACTTCCGCTGCTCGTTCTTCCACTCCTTCAGGATGAAGGGGCCGTTGTAGACGGCCTTGTCCGCGGCAGTGGCGTAGGCGTTGCCGAACTTCTCTACGATGTCCTTCCGGGCCGGGGCGAAGCAGTAAGCGCCGAGGTAGCCGAGGAAGTACGGCGTCGGGTTGTTGAGCGTGACCTTCAATGTCTTCGCGTCCGTGGCCTTGACGCCCACGCTGTCGGCGTTTGCGTTCTTGCCCAGGTTGTAGGCCTCGGCGCCCGCGATGTAGTACGCGGCGAAGGCATATTCCGCTGCGGTCTTGGGATCCAGAAGGCGCTTGATGCCGTACTCGAAATCCTGTGCGGTGACGGGCTTGCCGTCGCTCCACTTGGAGTCGCGGAGGTGGAAGGTGATCATCTTGCCATCCTTCGAGGTATCCCAGCTCTTCGCCACGCCCGGCGTCACCTTGCCATCCACGGTGCGGACCAGGCACTCGAAGAGTGCGTTCCCCACCGTGAAGGAGGGCGCCGCGTTGCTCTTCTGCGGATCGAGAGCCGGGATCTCCGCTTCCATGGAGAAGACGAGCGTGTTGTTCTTCCCCGCCAGGAGCGGGGAGCCCACCAGAAGCGCGGTGAGCATGCCGAGTTGTGCGACCTTCCTGCCTGTCATGGATCCCTCCTGTGGTCATGGCCCCGCGGGGCCGGGGTTCAAAGCTCGATCAGCGAATCCTTGGGAAAACGGGTGAGACACTCAGCACCGTTCTCTGCCACCAGCACGGTGTCCTCGATGCGCACGCCGCCCCAGCCCGGCAGGTAAATCCCGGGCTCCACGGTGAGCACCATGCCGGGCTCCAGCACCTGCTCGCACTTCTTCGACATGAATGGCAGCTCGTGGACTTCGAGACCCACGCCGTGCCCAACGCCGTAGCCAAATTCAGGAAAGCCCAGGGCCCGCGTTTGCGCCCTCGCCACGGCATCCACCTCTCGACCAGTCGCCCCGGGGCGCACGGCCTGGATGCCCTTGAGCTGCGCTTCGAGCACTGCGCTGTAGGCGGCCTTCTGCCGGTCTCCCGCGTTGCCCAGGACAAACGTTCGGGTCGTATCCGAACGGTAACCCTGATACAGGGCGCCGAAGTCCAGCAGGATGAAGTCTCCCCGGTTCAGCTCCACGTTCGCGCTGGGGACAGCGTGGGGCTGGGAGGCCCGCGCCCCGAAGGCTGCGATGGTCTGGAAGGCCGTACCTTCCGCGCCCTCCTGCACGAGCTGGCGTTCCAGCTCCCGGGCAAGCCCCAGCTCGGAGATGCCCTGCTGGATGAAGCTCAGGACGTTTTCCAGAGCCTTGTCAGCGATGGCGCAAGCGGTTCGGATCCGCCCGAGCTCGTCGGAGTGCTTGACGGCTCGCAAGCCTTCCACGACGCCCTCCACCGGAACGAATGCTGCCGAGTCATTCAGGGCCGCGGCGATAGCCTCGAACTGCCCGTAACGCAGGACATCCTTTTCGAAGCCGATACGCTTGAGGCCGTGCTCCCCTGCCAGCGAGGCGATGACTTCCGCATAGGGTGGAAAGGGGTCACGGTGCTGAACCACCGAGGCGGTACGGCACTCTTGATCCGCCTGTTCGGAATATCGCGCGTCGGCTATCAGCCAGCGTTTTTTTGCCGAGGCGAGCAGGTAGCATTCGGAGCCCGTGTAGTCCTCCAGATAACGCTGATTGGCGTCACGGGTGATCAGGAGGGCATCGAGATGGGCTTCCCTCAGAGCCGTTTCAAAACGATCGACCAGGTTCATGTTTCCTCACTGCAAACGAAATGGCAGGCAACGGAATGACTTGATGCAACCTCGCGCAGCGTTGGCGATTGGTCCCAGCAGAGTTTCCCGGCCAATGGGCAGCGAGGCGCGAAACGGCAGCCCGGGGGAGGATCCACGGGACTTGGCACGTCTCCTGTCAACAGGATGCGGCGCCGGGACCGCTCTTTCTCAGGATCCGCGATGGGTATCGCGGAGAGCAGAGCCTTGGTATAGGGGTGCAGTGGTTCCCTGTAGAGTTCATCGCTAGGCGCGGCCTCGACGATCACCCCCAGGTACATCACCGCCACGCGCTCGCAAATGTATTTCACCATGCTGAGGTCGTGGGAGATGAAAAGGTAGGTGAGGCCCAGACGTTGCTGCAGGCTTATGAGGAGATTCACGATCTGGGATTGAATGGAGACGTCCAGTGCGCTGATGGGTTCGTCGCACACGATGAAATCAGGTTCCACCGCCAGGGATCGCGCGATGCCAATGCGCTGGCGCTGGCCACCAGAGAATTCGTGGGGGAACCGGTTGGCGTGTTCCTTGGCCAAGCCCACAAAGCTCAGCAGCTCCCAGATGCGTTCCATGCGCTGCTTGCCCGTGGAGAGCCGGTGGATATCGATGCCTTCACCAACGATATCGCCCACGGTCATGCGCGGGTTCAGAGAGGAATAGGGGTCCTGGAAAATCATCTGAGCGTGCCGCGTGAACGCGCTCCGATCACTCTTGCTCAGGGTCCTCGTGTCCTTCCCGCGGAATAGCACCTTCCCCCCCGTAGGTGGGTAGAGGCCCACGAGTGTGCGGCCCGCGGTCGTCTTGCCACAGCCGGATTCCCCCACCAGACCGAGCGTACGGCCCGCGGGGATCGCGAAGGAGATCCCGTCCACGGCTTTAAGGGTGGCTCCACCGGGCAGGCGGAAGTGCAGTTCCAGATTCTGGGATTCCACCAGGGGCATCGTCTCACCGGGCATGGCAGACCTCCTGCTCCAGGCGCTCCCGAGTGGGTTCGCCGTGCCGCGCCAACGCCAACGGATGGTGCAACCAGCAAGCCGCGCTATGGTGACTGTCCTTCAAAGCGAAGGGCGGGGCCTGGTGGGTGCGACAGACTTTCAGGGCAAGGCCGCAGCGGGCCGCGAAGCCACAACCGGCGGGCGGTGCGAAGAGATCCGGCGGCGTGCCGGGGATGCTCAGAAGCGACTGACTGCGGTCCAGATCGAGTCTAGGCCGCGAGCGCAACAGGGCTACGGTATAGGGATGCGAAGGCCGCCGGAAGACCTCCGCCGCAGGACCCTCTTCGACGACCTGCCCAGCGTAGAAGACCGCGATGCGTTCCGCCATGTGGGAAACCACGCCCATATCGTGCGTGATGAGCATTACGGCCATTCCCGTCTCCTCCTTCAGTCGACCGATGAGTTCGAGGATCTGGGCTTGGGTTGTCACATCGAGGGCCGTGGTGGGCTCGTCCGCGATGAGCAGGCGCGGGCGACAGATGATGGCCATGGCGATGACCGCGCGCTGGCGCATGCCGCCGGAGAACTCGTAGGCATAGCGCTTGAGCTGGTGCTCGGGCTCGGGGATGCCGACTTGGGCGAGCACTTCAATCGCACGTCGCTTCGCTTCAGCCTTCCTCATGGAGGGGTGGTGTTCCCGGAGACCCTCCGTGATCTGGCGCCCGATCTGCATCGTGGGATTGAGCGATGTCATCGGGTCCTGGAAGATCATCCCAATCTGATCGCCGCGGATCGCATTCATCTGCCGTTCAGTCAGGCCTAGCAGGTCCGCGCCCTCGAAACGGACGCGCCCTGAGATCTGCGCTGGCGGCGTTGGAATGAGGCGCAGCAGGGTCTGCGCCGTGACGCTCTTTCCGCAACCCGACTCCCCGACTACGGCGAGGCACTCACCGGATCGGATGGTCAGTGACACTCCTCTGACCGCGTGCACGGAGCCACCATAAGTGCTGAAGGAGACGCTCAGATTCTCGATCTCGACAAGGTTGCCCATCTAGCGCCTCAACTTCGGATCGAGGGCGTCGCGCAGGCCATCCCCCAGCAGGTAGAGCGAGAGCATCGTGGTGCAGATGAAGAAAGAGGGGATGAAAAGCTGCCACGCCGCGAACCGGAAATTTTGTGAGCCGTAGCGCGCCAGCAGACCCCAACTCGCGTTGGGGGGCTGCACTCCAAGACCGATGTAGCTCAGGAAGGCTTCTGTGAAGATCGCATAAGGCACGGCCATGGTGAGATTCGTGAGAATCAATCCCATGGTGTTTGGAATGAGGTGGCGGAATATGATCCGCGTGTCACTGGCTCCGAGCTTCCGCGCTGCCAGCACGTATTCCTGATTTTTGAGCTGTAGCACCTGGCCTCGCACAAGCCGGGCCATGCTCACCCAGCCGATGAGGATCATGGCGATGATGAGGGGTGCAATGCCCGCGCCGAGCGCCACCATTACAAGGATGGCTACGATGAGGTAGGGGATTCCGCTCACCACATCGATGAGGCGCATGATCGCCATGTCGACGCGGCCGCCGAAATGGCCGGAAACTCCCCCGATGCATACGCCGATGAAGGCGTTGAGGGTGGCCGCCAGGAATCCGATGGCAAGTGAAACGCGCGCGCCAACCCAAACCCGAGCCCAAAGATCGCGGCCCAGCGTATCGGTACCGAACCAGTGCAAGGCCGAGGGCGCCTTGTCCATGTTCATCTCGTCAATGGACTTGTATTCGAAGGACACCATGTGTGGACCGACTATGGACATCGCCACGTAGAGCGCGAGAATGCCGATGGAGAGAATCGCCACCTTGTTTTTCCGCAGGCGGATCCAGGCGTCTTGCCAGTAGGTCAGGCAGGGGCGCACGAGGTGCTCTGCTTCGAGGCCATTCTGATCAGTGGCGCGCTCGAAGAGGGATTCGTCCATGACTTCCTGGGTTTCGGACCGTTCGACTGCAGCTTCCATCAAGCGCCTCGCTCACGGCGGTCCACCCGGATACGCGGATCGATGAAGCCG
This sequence comes from Holophagaceae bacterium UBA1801, assembly GCA_002319925.1. Lineage (GTDB taxonomy): Bacteria > Acidobacteriota > Holophagae > Holophagales > Holophagaceae > UBA1801. The sequence goes on from DCFP01000184.1 coordinate 27,661, forward strand.
TAGACGATATCCACTGCGAAGTTGGCCATCACCAGGAAAGCCCCGTAGAAGACGGTTAGCCCCAGAATCTGCGAATAGTCCAGATTCTGAATGCCCAGGACGTAGTACTTGCCCATGCCCGGCACCGCGTATATGGACTCGATGACGAAGGTGCCGGTGAGAATCGCCGCCGTGATGGGCCCCAACAGCGTCACCACGGGCAGGATCGCGTTGCGGATCTGGTGCCGCCATACGATCTGGAAGGTGGACAGTCCCTTTGCCTTCGCCACTTTGATGAAGTCCTGGTGGACGACCTCGAGCATGCTGGCGCGCATGATCCGCGTGAGCAGTGCGGTCGTGTAGAAGGACAACGCTATGGTCGGCAGGATCGTGTATTTGAAACCCTTCCAGAGCGCGATGGGCAGAAGCTTCAGTTTCAAGCCGAAGACGAACTGGAGCAGGTAGCCCATGATGAAGTCGGGAAGCGAGACACCGATGATTGCCACGAGGATGCACGCGTAGTCGAGCCATCGTCCTCGATTGAGGGCGGACACGATTCCCAGGGTCGTGCCCATTACCACCGCTAGCATCAGTGCCCGGATCCCCAGATCCGCGGATTGTGGGAAGGCATCCGCGATCAGACGATTGATGGGGACGCTGTTGTAGTGCATTGAGATCCCCAGGTCTCCCCGGATCAGGTTTCCCAGGTAATGCAGGTACTGCACATGGAGCGGTCGGTCGAAGCCCCAGTAGCGCAGCATGTTTTCACGGATCTCCGGCGTGAGCTTGTCACTGAGGAAGGGATCACCCGGCATCATCCGCACGAGAAAGAAGACCGCGGTCACCAAGCCCAAGAGCGTGACAAGGGAGATAAGGAATCGCTTGAGGATGTAACGGACCACGGCTCCCCTTTCTTTCGGGCTGATCTGATCGCGGCGATGTGTGATGTATCAGATACATCACATAAAATATTTTACAATATCTGATATATCAGGTTAAAAATATCAGCGTCAAGGAGAAAAATATCAGAAGCGCTTTCCCGTTTTTCCAGTTCGAACGGGAGACCGTTCGGACCGCGCTTACCATTGATCGGGGTGCTCAGGTGATCCAGAAATCCAACAAAGTCGTGAAATCGTTCGGAGAACAGGTCTACGACTATCTGTTCGAGCAGCTCAGACAGAAATCCCTGGTTCCCGGCACCTACCTTGACCTGGACGAGATTGCCGCGAAATTGGGCATCAGCCGCACTCCGCTGCGGGACGCCCTCTTGAGCCTGGAACGGGAAGGCTACGTGGAAATCATCCCACGCCGGGGTGTTCTAGTGAAACACCTAGCCCTGGAGGATGTGCGCGACCTGTACCAAGTCATTGGGACGCTGGAGGCCACCGCTCTTCTGGCCGCGGCTCCCAAACTTGGTCCCGAGGACTATCGCCGTTTGGACGAGATGACGATGGAATACCAGAGCCTCTTCGACGAGGGCAACTATGACGCCTGCCTGCTCGTCAATTACCGGTTTCATGACTATTTTTTAGACCGGAGTGGCAACAATCTGCTGACCCGCACGGTGCACAATTGCAAGTTAAGGCTCTACGATTGGCCCCGGCACTCTGAATTGCTCCTGGAATGGGAAAAGCAGAACGTCGAGGAACACCGGCGGATTTTGGAACGGATCGTTGCTGGAGACGCACGGGGTGCAGCGGATATTTTGCAGAATGTTCACTGGAGCTTTCAGAAACAAGAGCTGTTCATCCAGCCCTTTTATGAAGGGGAAGTCAAACAGCCTGCAGCAGCGACCAAACCCTAAGAGAAACACCAGCTGAAAATGGGCCAAGCCCTGGAAAACGTGTCGGAGAGAGGAATCGGACGAACGGCAGAACCTTCCCGCAGAAGAGGGGTTACTAACGGAAGCCTCTGTTCGGCAACCGCGAGACCTCGACTTCCTTAGTAGGCTTCTGATCTGTGGAGGGGAATGGGATCATGGATGAGAGAAGCTCCCCATTGATGGATTTCCGATTCCCGTCTGATCCAATTGGCTCACCGCGCCAGGTTCGCCGCAATTCAGATCATGGGTGTAGATCCCGATGGTGCCTGCGTTCTAGTGCCGGATGAGTTCATGGATTGTGCGGAGACATCCTCCGCTTGATCGACATGCGTCACGATGGACTGTCGCAGGACATGAGGCGTCACAAACCTTTGGATACCGCGCGGCTGGCCGGCGTGATTGCTCTTGGGTAATGTGATCAGTTTCTTGATGTATTCCATCAGTAAGAGCTTGATTTAATTCCCAAGGATCGGGCCCAGCAACGCATGGCAAGGCGTCTTGCTAGTGTGTTCAAGGGCATATCGCTTAGAGGTAGTTGCATGGGAAGAACTGGAACTTTTATCCGCTTGGTCGGGTGTGCGCTGTCCCTCCTGATTCCGCTGGCTGCCAAGTCCCTGGAATCGCGCTTGCAGGGCCTGGGCCTCGTGGATATCCAGCGCATCGATTCCTCCATCCAGGTGGAACTGAAATACGCCACCTCCGAAAACTTCATGCACGAGAACGTCTATGGCGATCTCAGACACTGCTACCTGCAGAAGGACGTGGCGCGGATGCTCGCGAAGGCCCAGGTTCTCCTGCGTCAGCAGCACGCCGGATTCTCGCTGAAGGTGTTCGATGGAGCTCGGCCCCGGAGCGTCCAGTGGATCATGTGGAAGATCGTGCGGGGCACGGATCAGGAAAAGTACGTGGCAAATCCGGTTTCGGGCTCCATCCATAACTTCGGTTCTGCGGTGGATCTGACCATCGTGAACGATGATGGCGACGAGCTGGATATGGGAACTCCGTACGATTTCCTGGGAGAGCTGGCGCAACCACGGTACGAGGCTCGCTTCGTGAAGGAAGGGCGCCTCAATGCGACACACCTGCGCAATCGCGCCCTGTTGGCCAAGGTCATGATTGGTGCGGGTTTTCAGCCGATCCCGAACGAGTGGTGGCATTTCGACGCATTCCCGAGAAGCGTGGTGAAGCGGAAGTACCGGATCATCGAGTAGACGGAGCACACGGTTACTTTTTCAATTGAGCTCGAACAGTGGCGCGAAAGGCCCTGAGGATGTGATGATGAATGAGATCGGTCCTTCGGCGTGATCGATCGATGAATTGGTTCGGCCGTTGAGATTCCAATGGCTGGTTGCGGTGTCTCTCATGCGGAAACTGAAGGTATTGGATTTCGAGGATCGTTCCTACTATTCGGAGCTGGTCCGCATCGGTCTGCCCGTAATGATCCAGAACGTAATCTTCAACGGTTTGACCATGATCGACAACGTGATGATCGGCGGCCTCGGCGACACAGCGATCTCCGCCGTGGGCATCGCGAACAAGCTGAGCTTCGTCTTCATCCTTTTCCTGTTTGGCGTCAACAGCGGCTCCAGCGTGTTTGGGGCTCAGTTCTGGGGCAAGGGCGACTTGGCGGCCATCCGGAAGGTGCTCGGCATCTCCCTGCGCATCTGTCTTGTGGCTTCCATTCCCTTCTTTCTGGTCTCGCAGCTCCTGCCGCGGCAGGTGATGACCTTCTTCATCCGCGACGCGCAGGTCATCGAGCAAGGCGTCTCATTCCTGCGCATCATCGGATGGAGCTACGTGATCCAGGCGATCACGGCCGCCTATGCCATTCAGAGCCGCGGTGTGGGCCGAACCCGCCCGCCTTTGTACGCAAGCGCCGTCGCGCTGGGCATCAACACTTTTCTGAACTACTCGCTTATCTACGGCCGGTTTGGTCTTCCAGCCATGGGCGTGCGGGGATCCGCCACCGCGACATTAATCGCCCGGATTCTGGAAGCAGGCATCCTGCTGGCGATCATCTATGGTCGGAAGTACGAACTCGCGGCCACGATCTCTGAAATGAGCGGATACTCGCGGGATTTCATCCGGCGCTTCGTCCGGCCCGTGCTGCCCGTGATCGCCAACGAGATCCTCTGGGCCATTGGCGTGAGCATGTACACCTTCTTCTACGGCATGCAGGGCGTGAAATCCACGACCACAGCCCAGATCATGGAGGTGATGAATGGCCTCTTCTTCTCGCTCTTCTTCGGCCTCGGCAGTGCCTGTGGCGTGATGATCGGAAACCGCATCGGCGCGCGGGAGGACGATATCGCCCGCGTCTATGCCAAGCGGAGCATCGTGCTTGGCTCCGGGCTGGGCCTGTGCATGGGTTGTGCCCTAGCGGTGGCCGCGCCGTTCTTCCTCTCCTTCTTCAACGTGGGGCCGGAAATCCTGTCGGATTGCAGGATCGCGGCCTACGTTTTCGCCAGCACGATGTCCCTCCGCGTCATCAACCTGATCATGGTTGTGGGCGTGTGCCGGAACGGCGGCGACACGGTCTTCGCCGCGCTCATCGATGTCCTGTCCCCATGGTGCGTGGGCATCCCCATGGCCGCCCTGGGCGTGCTGGTGCTGAAGTGGCCCATCTACCTGGTCATGGCCCTGGTGAGCCTGGAGGAGGTGGTGAAGGCCGTCTTCGGCATCTGGCGTTTGTTCTCGGGCAAATGGCTGAACAACCTTGTGCACGATCTGCACGGGGGGGAAGTCGTGCAAGCCGGGGCAGGAGCCGTTTCTTCCGAGGTTTAAGGCGAAGGATGGACGGGATCGATCAGTCCTCGATCTTGCCAAAGCCGTTGCTCTTGTAGAGCTCCGCGATCTGCTCCTTGAAGGCTTCGTCCACGGCGCGGCGTTTCACTTTCAGGGAAGGCGTCAGCAGACCGCTTTCCGGGGTCAGTTCCTGGGCGATCAGGATGATCTTACGGATGCGCTCATACTTGGCGAGCCCGACGTTCACGTGCGCCACCTGCC
>DCFP01000096.1 GCA_002319925.1 Holophagaceae bacterium UBA1801
CTTTCGCCGGTGATGAGCACGGTGAACTCGGAGCCTGCGATCCTCCGGGCCATGTCCACGCACTGGAGCATGCGGGGCGAGTGGGTGAGCACGTTCGCGAAGCGGTAGCGCGCTGTGAGGCCCTTCTCCCGCAGCTTGCGGCTGAGGTTCTGCTCCAACTGGCGGATGTAAGTGACCTCCTGGAAGTTGAAGCAGCTTCCGGCGGGCTCGCCGAAGTGCGCGATGGCCTGCCGCGTGACCACCAGGGAATGGCCTTTGTGCTCCACGATCCACTCCCGGCCCGACTTCTTTTCCAGGATTTCCTGGATTTCCGGGGCGAAGGCGCTCGTGGACTTGCCGGTCAGGTCCTCCTGGAGGTTCAGCATCTCCGCCAGGGCTCGGTTGCAGAGAGCCACCTTGCCCTTGGGATCCACCAGCAGGATGCCTTCGTGGGAAAGGTTGATGACGGCATTCAGTTCGGTGTGCTTGAGGTAGAGCTCCTTGTACTGGCGGTCCACGCCGTTATCCAAGGTGACGATGCTCTGGGAATAGCGGAGCAGCCGCCGGTCGACCTCGGGGTCCGCGATATCCAGGCGGTTGATGATCTCGATGAAGGTAGATATATCGATGCACCGGTGGCCCACGTCGATGACCGTGGAGATGTTTTTCGGGACTCGTGCCTTTTCCCCAGGCGTGATGGCGATGCGGAGATCGCCGCAGTCAATGCCTTCCTCGTAAGGCACGAACTGCAGGTGGTTGATCTCCAGCTGCTGCAGGAGCGCCACGGTCTCCAGGGTCGTTTCCGGGTGATCGTTGACCACCAGGACCCGCGTGCCCGCAGGGATCGCGAAGATGGGGTAGATCTCCCGTTCCCGGATGGTCCGCTGCACCACCAATAGCCGCCGCGCCTCTGCCACATGACTCTTGAGCCTGAAGGCACGGCTTTTCAGCATCACCAGCACGAGATCGCCTTCGAGCTGCTCCCCGGGTTCCAGCATTTCGAAAGCATAGCTTCGGATCTTCACGGATCCGCTGAGCACTTCCTCCAGATTGGCTCGCAGAGACTCTCCCAGGAGGGTTTTCCCGGTGTCGGTCACGATGGCAATCCGTTTCATGCCGGTCATTACTTCCCTAGAGGCCAGAAATTGATCTTGGATCCAGCCAGTCTAACGCCCGGTAGGGAAGGGCAAAGTGCCCTGAAAAGATGTAAAGCGGAAGAATCTGAAAAAGAAAAAAATTTTTGAAACCAAAGTTCTTGTTCCCGCATTCCTTGGTCAGCCTCCCCTCCCCTGGAAGATGGCGCTGATCCGATCCATCGGCGTCCTGAACCAGGGGAATTTGTTTGTCTCCACGGGAATTTCCAATACTGGGTTCGTCTGGATTCGGTGGGATTCCAAGGCTATTCTTGGGACACTTCCGGATCGGTTCATGCGTATTGCCTTGTCCATCGTCTTCGCGCTTTCGGTGTTCACCTGGGCCGCCCAGGCACCGGCCGTGAAGGTCACCACCCCGGCACCTGCCGCCACCGGGTTCGTGGGGAACAAGGAGTCGAAGGTTTTCCACCTGCCCACCTGCAAGCTAGTGATCAAGATCAAGCCCGGCAACCGGGTCACCTTCGGTAACCGCCAGGAGGCGACGACCGCGGGGTACACCCCCTGCAAGATCTGCCTCCGGTAGCTGACGGGATTTTTCCACCTGCTCGCGGAAGCACATGGCTGCATCACATGGGGTGGAGGCAGGATTCATCATGATCCAGGACGCTTCGATCACTCAACCCGCCGTGTTCGTGAGTCACGGCTCTCCCATGCTGGCCCTGGAGAACGGCCCCTGGCGCGCGGCCTTGAACAGCTGGGCTGCCAGCCTCGTGGGTGTTCGCGCGGTGGTGGTGGCCTCTGCGCACTGGGAATCCCGCGGCGGTTTCCGGGTTTCGGCTTCGGCCAGGCCGGGCGTGCTGCACGATTTCTCTGGATTTCCCGACGCGCTATACCAGCTGGATTATGGAGCTCCGGGCGATGCGAAACTGGCGGCCCGGATCGTCGAGATGCTCAAGGGCGCCGGACTGCCTGTGGTGGCCGATGCCGACCGCCCCTTGGATCATGGGGTTTGGGTGCCCCTCCGGGCCATGTTTCCGGAGGCTTCGCTGCCCGTCATCCAGGTCTCCCTGCCACGGCCCAGGGAAACGGCGACCCTTGTGAAGGCCGGTCAGGTGCTTGCTCCTTTACGGTCCGAAGGCGTGCTGCTCATGGGCAGCGGGGGACTGGTGCACAACCTGTGGAAACTGAGCTGGGATGGGCATCCCAACCCCGAGGCCTGGGCCACTGATTTCGAAGACTGGATCATGTCCGGCGTCCAGGACAAGGATGTGAACCGCCTGCTTGGCGCCGCGCAGCACGCGCCCGGGTTCGCGGACGCTGCACCCACCAGCGAGCATCTCGACCCCATCTACTTCGCCCTCGGCGCCGCCGATGGTGGAACGCCTTCGACGGTGTTCAAGGGCTGGCAGCACGGTAATCTCTCCCTCAGAGCCATCAGCTGGATGGGGACGCAAATGCAAGCCGAAGGCGCGGCTTGAATCGCTTCTGGGAGATCACCACCTAAAACTAAACACCGCGCAACGCGCGGTGTTTTGTTTTAGGAGAAGAACTCGGATCTACACGTTCTTCTTCGAGAACTGCCGGTCGTAGGACGGAAGGAACGCATGCGTTCCTTCATCCGCGATCGAGCTAAGTGAGGAGCGGGAGCACAGCGCGGTGCGCTGTGCGATCTGGGGGTAGTCAAGGAAGCCGTAAGGAGTTAGCAGATCGGTAAGGCCGTGGAGTCGACTCAGACGTTCTTCTTCGAGAACTGCCGGTCGTAGGCTTCCTGTGCGTACTTGCTGGGGGGCACGCCGAAGCGGCGCTTGAAGGCGCGGGTGAAGGCGGAGGCATCGTAGAAGCCCAGGCCCGTGGCCACGTCGGAGGGACGCTCGCCGTCGGAGAGGAGCTGCACGGCGCGCTGCAGGCGGCGCTCGATCAGGTACTGGTGGGGCGTGGTGCTGGTGGCTTCGCGGAACAGGCGGATGAAGTGATCCGGCGTGCAGCGAGCGAGTTTGGCGAGATCGGGGACGCTGTTCTTGGAACCCAGGTGGGCTTCCATGTGATCCAGCACGAGCTGCAGCGTGGAGCGGCTCAGTCGGTAGGGGAAGCGGCCCCGGTCTTCCTTCTCGCACAGGCGGTTCAGTTCCGCGCCGAGGAGGATGAGAAAGAGTTCGCGCGTCATCAGCTGCAGACCATCCTGATGCGCCATCTCCTGCGTGAAGATGCCGAAGAGCTGCTTCAGGCTCTGGCTGCGCAGCGCGGCAAAGCTCTGCTCCTGCCACTTGCGGGGCGGGTGCTGGAGGATCGACAGCAGTGGCTCGGGGAACGGACCATCGAGCTGCAGCGCCGTGAAGCCGAAGGGCGTGTCCGGCTGATGGCGCTTCAGCGTATGGCCGAAGCCCGGCAGCAGCAGCGCGAGACTGCCACGGGGAACGATGCCCTCCTCGTGATCATCCGCAGTGCAGACGCGCACGGCAGCCGTGGGCTGGAGCAGCGTCCAGGACTCTCGCGAAGGATTGGCTTTCACCGGAATCGGATCGCGCTTGCACACGATGAGCCGGAGAGGACCACTGACGGAGATGGTTACGTTCTTAGTGTCGGTCATGGTGTGAAAAACCTGTGACAAGTTCCCAAAGAGGATGACATCCTTCCTTGGACAAGTCATGGAATTTTCTGAACAAATTCCAATCCCCCCCTTGGCCTTTCAGGGCTTTATGAGTCCGGGTTGAAATTTGAAAATACAACATGGCGTTGATTAATTCATGTCAAGTGTGGTCGATCCATCTATAAGAAGGAGCGCAGGCTCTCGTCGATGCCCTTCTTCATTTCGCACCACCAGTCGAGCCCCGCTTCGCCGGGGTTCTTCTCGAAGGCCTCGATCCACGTCTGGAGCTGGGGATCCTTGTCCCCTTCCACATCCCGCCTGCGTTTCAGGAAGGTGTGGACGAAATCCAAGTCCCGCTGGGATTCCCAGAACACCGATGAGTTCCGGCTGTTGATCCGGCTAGCGGTGATGCCGGTCATCTCCAGGAACTGCTCCCGCAGGCCGTACAGGGATTCGATGATCTCCGGCAGCATGTCTTCGGCCCAGCCGCGGTGGAACCGGCAGACGCCCATGTTGTCCATGACCAGCTCGGCCTTCATGCGCTCGGCGCAGACTCGGCCCAGGGTCCGGGGCGGGAAGAATTCCGGGCCGTAGAACATGTAGTACTTGCCCATGATGGCCATGGGCGCCAGGGACCCCGGCGTCCAGTACTGGTTGGGCACCATCCAACCTTTGCGGCCGAAGGCTGTGTGCACGAAGGTGTCGATGATGCGGATGCCGCGCTCCCGCTTCACCTTCCGGGAGAACTTGCGGACGCCCTCCAGGAAGTCGATGAGCCCGCGCTTCTGGAGGATCGAGTCGATCAACTCCATGGCCAGTTCGGCGTTGTGCATGGAATCCGGAACGATGTCGAAGGTGTCCAAATCCCATTTCGGCGTGCGCGTCACACACAGATCCTCGGTGGAAAGCAGACCCGTCTCCAGGCAGTCCATGAGCCAGGCGAGCACACCGCCGATGGAAATGGCGTCGAAGCCGGAGGCATCCGCCTTGCCATTGACCAGCTCCGCGGCCCGCTGATCGAAGACGCCGATGAGCGGCCCCAGGGTCTGGTAGGGCTCGTAGTCCTTCTTGTATTCGCCCCGGAGCTTCTTGCAGACCGCCGAGCAGGGCTCGCCGCAGGTGCACTGGCTCTTGGTCTTGATGGTCTCGTCGTTGAACTGCTTCAGGTAGTGATTGAAGGCCATCGTCTTGTGGATGGTGAGCCGGTCACCTTCCTCGCTGTAGATGGAGCGGTAGTTGAAGGCGATCATGCGCCCCTTGAGGGTCGCGTAGTTGACGCCGAAGGTGCCGCCCGTCTCGAATTTTGGATCGAAGCGGTACTTGGTGGTGGCCTCGAAGTCCTTCGTGGCCAGGCGCTGCTTGTATTTGGCCTCGAACCACTCGTCCGCCACCTTGCGATCCCGGAAGTCGTCGTCGATGAAGGTCCCGCCGTAGATCACGGCTGCGATGCCGTGATCCTGGAGCATCTTGGAACCGAAGCCACCACGGCCCGCCCAGGTGTCCGCGAAGGTGAGCTTGCCCTTCACGATGGGCGCGCTGCCGATGCCGCCGAAGTCCGTGGACTGCGCCGACGGTCCCACGGCGAGGATGCGCGGATCCGTGGAGTAGCGGGTGCCGAAGCGCTCCAGCACTTCGTCCATGAGGCCGTAGATGCCTCCCCGGCCGCGACTCCAGGCCTGCTGGAGATCCACGGGCACCACTTCCACCGTGATCTCTTCGCCATGGGTCCGGTTGAGGTAGAGGATCGAGGGTACGGGTGCCTTGCCCAGGAGGCTCACCATGTTGATGCCCAGGTTGTCGAAGGGCAACCCCGCGCCACCCATGCTGGAGACGTAGAACCCGCGCCAGCAGGGCGAAAAGCCCGTGACGATGAGGCGGTTGCTGCCCGGCAGGATGGAGCCCGCGAAGATGCCAGTGCCGAAATTGAGGCAACGGAAGCGGTCCGAGAGATGGATGCCCAGATCTACGGGGCCGAAGTACTGGCCGAAGGGATACCGCTTCAGACGGTAGAAGCCGGTGGAAGGATCGACGAAGAGGACGCGTTGGACGGTTTTCATGGCCCTGCTTGAGAAATGGACAGAAGGGGTCACAGAGGCAGGGAACGAAGGCCCTCAGGGTGGGGTCCAGGAGCCGCTGAGCTTCGTTCGATGCCTCTGTGGTGTTGCGTTCCGGCTCACAGGCTCCGGGACGCAATGAGGTTGACGTTGGTGTCGAAAAGGTTCTTCAGGAGCACCTGGCCCATGGCCACGGGATGCCGCACCTGCAGCTGGTTGATCAGCGCCATGCACTCGCCGATGCGCTCCTTGGGAATGGCGCCGCTGGTGCGCACGGGCAGGCGCGGCAGGCGGGCGCCCTCGATGCGGACGGTGGAGGTGAGCATGCGCGTGGGCTCGGTGACTTCCTTGATGGCATAGTCCTCGCCGCGCTTGCAGGTGATGCCGGTGACCTTGTAGCCCTTGGGCGCGCTCGTGTCCTCCTCGATGGAGCAGCGGCAGCCCATGGGGCAGACGATGCAGATGAGATCACGCTTCATGGGCCACCTCCTCGAGGCAGACGGTGAGTTCGCCGGTAAGACCGCGGAGCTTCTCCACGGGGATCTTCATGGATTCCATCTCGCCGGGGGTGAGGTGCGCCTTGCGTACCTTCTTCACCACGTCCTCGCCGTGCTTGACCACCAGGTACTTGTTCTTGAAGGGGTCCGTGACCCGCATCATCAGATCGATCTCCTTCTCGATGTTCTCGATGCGGATCGTGTGGGGCACCACGTAGCGGACGCCGTGATTGGCGCGGGTGCGGAGATCTGGCTCGCCTTCCGTGATCTGGCCCAGGACCAGCCGCGCCGCGTTGCGCCCGGCCTTGCGCGACTCTTCCGTCACCCAGTCCACGAGGTCGTGGACCTGCACCACGTTGCCGCAGGCGAAGATGCCCGGCACGCTGGTCTCCATGCACTCGTTCACCACGGGACCGCCGGTGACGGGATCCAGCTGGATGCCCGCGGTCTTCGAGAGCTCGTTCTCGGGGATCAAGCCCACGGAAAGCAGCAGCGTGTCGCAATCGTAGTGGATCTCGGTGCCCGGGATGGGCTGCCGTTTCGTATCCACCTGGGCGATGGTGACGCCCTCCACGCGGTCGCGGCCTTCGATGCTGGTGATCGTGTGGCTGAGGTAGAGGGGGATGTCGTAGTCGTAGAGGCACTGCACGATGTTGCGTGTGAGGCCGCCGGAGTAGGGCAGGATCTCGGCCACGGCGAGCACCTTGGCGCCTTCCAGCGTCATGCGCCGGGCCATGATCAGGCCGATGTCGCCCGAGCCCAGCACCACCACGCGCTTGCCGACCATCAAGCCTTCCATGTTCACGAAGCGCTGCGCCGCGCCTGCGGAATAGACGCCCGCGGGCCGTGTGCCGGGGATGTTGATGGCGCCGCGGGTGCGCTCGCGGCAGCCCATGGCGAGCACGATGGCCTTGGCCTGCAGGGTCTCGAAGCCGTGCTTGGAGCTGATGATGTCCACGGTGCGGTCGTTGCGCACTTCCAGCACCATGGTGTCCAGGCGGTACTCGATGCCCAGGGCATCCATTTCGCGGATGAACCGCTCGGCGTACTCGGGGCCTGTGAGCTCTTCTTTGAAGATGTGCAGACCGAAGCCGTTGTGGATGCATTGCTGGAGGATGCCGCCCAGCTCGCGGTCCCGCTCGAGGATCAGGATGTTTTTTGCGCCGCTCTTGTGGGCTTCAATGGCGGCGGCCAGCCCCGCGGGGCCGCCTCCGACGACGATGATCTCGTAGGTGTTCATGCGATTACAGCCTCCGATGCGCTCTTGGTGACCCCGGTCAGCAGGACGGAAGCAGGGCGGTCCTTCCGCACTTCGGTCATGGGAATGTTCAGCTCGCGCGCGAGGATCTCCACTACGCGGGGGCCGCAGAACCCGCCCTGGCAGCGGCCCATGCCGGGCCGCAGGCGACGCTTGACGCCATCCACGGTCCGCGCACCGGCGTTGCGATGGATGGCGTCGACGATCTCTCCTTCCGTGATGCTCTCGCAGCGGCAGACGATGCGGCCGAAGCGAGGGTCTTTTTGGATCCAGGCGGACTTGGCCTCGGCCGGGAGATGGGAGAAGTGCACCATGGGCCGGCGGGTGGGCGTGAACTCAGGATTGGCGGCGGGATTGCCCAGGCGCTCGCGCACGAGTTCCGTCACGTGGATGGCGATGGCGGGAGCGGCGGTGAGGCCGGGGGATTCGATGCCCGCCACGTCGATGAAACCGGGCGCTTCCTTCACCTCGCCGATGATGAAATCGCCGGTGTCCGGCGTGGCACGGAGCCCCGCGAAGGAGGTGATCACGGCGCTGTAAGCCACGTCGGGGCTGCTCTTGGAGGCGGCTTCACGGACGGAGGCGAGCCCCGCGGCGGTGGTTTCCGTGTGCTCGGCATCCTGCACCGCTTCGGCGTTGGGTCCCACCAGCAGATTTCCGTGAACGGACGGGGAGATCAGCACACCCTTGCCGTTCGGCGTGGGGCACTGGAAGATCGTGTGGCTGACGTGATTGCCTTCGCTCCGGTCGAAGACGAAGTACTCCCCGCGGCGGGGAATGATTTTGAAGGCGGGGGTTGCCACCATGTTGTGGATGCGGTCGGAGTGGAGTCCGGCACAGTTGATCACGATGCGCGATTCGATGGCCGTGCCTGTGGTGATGAGGCGGTAACCATCCGGGATCCTCTCGATGCCGGTGACTTCCGTATCCAGGCTCATTTCCATGCCATTGTCGATGGCGTTCTCGGCCGCGGCGATGGCCAGGTCCCAGGGACTGACGATGCCGCCGGTGGGGGCGTAGAGCGCCTCCACCACTTCCTTGGCGAGGTGCGGTTCCCGGCGGCGGGCTTCATCGCCGCTGATGAGTTCCAGGCCCGGCACTCCGTTCTGGCGGCCGCGCTTCTCGAGGTTGTAGAGCTCGGGTAGTTCGCTTTCCGAGAAGGCCAGCACCATGGAACCGTTGCGCTTGAAGGGGACGCTCAGCTCGCCGCAGACGCGGTCGTAGAGGGCGTTTCCTTCGACGTTGAACTTCCCCTTCAGGGTCCCAGGCTTGGCGTCGAATCCGGCGTGCACGATGGCGCTGTTGGCCTTGGTGGTGCCGTTGGCGATATCGCTGTCCTTCTCGATGAGCAGGGTCTTGACCCGGTACCGGCTCAGTTCCCGCCCGATGAGACATCCGATGACGCCGCCACCGATGATGGTGATGTCGAACAAGTGCTACCTCCTCGCATGCATCGCAAATCAAAGAAAGCCGCCCCCAAAGGCCAAGCTGCATCGCTGCAGCGGCCCCTGAGCACGGCTCTCCAGTCTCAAACCCGTTTGCGTATCGCTATTCAGTTGTGCCGGGTGTCATTCCCGGGCTTAAGAATCGGTTCGAATCGAAATCAGACTTGAAGCGCCCGCTCACCCGGCCCGCCTGGATTCCCGATCTCCAACTTCGGAGCGCTGATCGGGAACCCAGGCGGTGCCTTGGGCTCGCAGACGTGTGTTACTCGTGCTCGACCCAGCCGAAGGTGCGGGTAACCGCCTTCTTCCAGGACGCGTAGTATTCCTTGCGCTTGCCGGCGTCCATCTTAGGCGCCCAGTCCTTGTCCTTGCCCCAGTTGGCGCGGAGGTCTTCCACCTTGGACCAGAAGCCCACGGCGAGACCGGCGGCATAGGCAGCGCCGAGGGCAGTGGTCTCAGCGACCTTCGGGCGGATGACGGGCACGCCCAGGATGTCAGCCTGGAACTGCATCAGCGTGTTGTTGAACACCATGCCGCCGTCCACCTTTAGGGCCGTGAGGTTCACGCCGGAGTCGGCGTTCATGGCGTCGAGCACTTCGCGGGTCTGGTAGGCGGTGGCTTCCAGGACGGCGCGGGCGATGTGACCCTTGTTGACGTAGCGGGTCAGGCCGGCGATGACGCCGCGGGCGTCGCTCTTCCAGTAGGGGGCATAGAGGCCGGAGAAGGCCGGCACGAAGTAGGCGCCGCCGTTGTCCTCGACGGTATTCGCCAGGGTTTCCACGTCAGCGGAATTCTGGATCATGCCAAGGTTGTCGCGCAGCCACTGGACCAAGGCGCCGGTGATGGCGATGGAGCCT
>DCFP01000100.1 GCA_002319925.1 Holophagaceae bacterium UBA1801
ACAGCCCCGCGATCTCGTTCATGAAGCTGATGCGCAGCGCCAGCATGGCGTTGGCCGTGTACTTGGTCATTTCGGCGCTGGGCGGGTCCATGCGGAACCACTTCCCGCCTTCGGCATTGCGCTTCCGGGCTGCATCCAAATGGGCCTGGTAGAGCCCCTTCATGACGGATTCGGCGTAGTCGGAACGGCATCCGATGACGACGCGATCGGGGAAGAGGAAGTCATCGATGGCGCAGCCTTCCCGCAGGAATTCAGGATTGGAGACCACTTCGAAGGCGCGGTCCGTTTCCGAGGCGATGGCGGCGGTGACCTTGGCGGCGGTACCCACCGGCACGGTGCTCTTGTCCACCACGATCAGGGGCTTGGCATCCTTGGCCCGCAGGTTCATGTGCCTGCCCAGCTCGTCTGCCACGGATACGACGTACTGGAGATCCGCGCTGCCGTCTTCGCTCTGGGGCGTTCCCACGCAGATGAAGGCGGCGTGCGCATCCGCGATCCCGGCCTTCATGTCGAGGGTGAAGGTGAGGGCTCCGGAATCCTGGTGCTTCTTCAACAACTCGTCCAGGCCGGGTTCGTAGATGGGGGAGATGCCCTTGCGCAGTTTCTCGATCTTGACCGCATCCACGTCGATGCCGATCACCTTGTGGCCCGATTCGGCGAAGCCCACGGCGGCGACCAGACCCACGTAACCTGAACCAATGACCATAACCTGCATGATGCATCCTTGTAGATAGGCCCGGCGAAAGCCAGGGCAATGCATAACCTCGCAGTTTAGCGGGCTCCCCGGGAAAGCGCGAGGCTTGGTAATATGCATGTCAGGGGGCTCGCATGTTCCTTGCGACCATGATGGATAATCAAGGCACCAACTTGCTGGCGGTCGTGCTCCACAGTGGTGCGGTGGCGAAGGTCGTGCTACTCCTGTTGGCAGCCTTCTCCGTTATCAGCTGGGTGATCATCCTGCAGAAGCTGGTGCTGATGCACCGTAGCCGGCGCGTGACGGAAAAGTTCCGCAACGAGTTCCGCAAGACCACCGACTGGCGGGATCTCAAGCAGGCCAGCGGCATCTTCAGATTGAGCCCGCTGCTGGGCCTCTTCACCGCGGGCTACACCGAGGTCACGTACCAGTTGAAGTCGTCCCCAGGTTCCAGCCGCGCGCTCATCAAGAGCATGGAAGCAGTGGAGCGCAGCCTGCAGCGCGCCTCGGTGGTCGAGATGGGCCGCATGGAACACTACCTGGGCATCCTGGCCACCATCGCGGCCGTCAGTCCCTTCGTGGGCCTTTTCGGAACCGTCTGGGGCATCATCGACGCCTTCCGTGGCATCGGTGCCACGGGCAACGCGAGCCTGGCCACGGTGGCGATTCCCATTTCCGAAGCGTTGGTCGCGACCGCCATGGGCCTCGTCGCCGCCATTCCGGCCCTGATGGCCTACAACTTCTTCCAGGGCCAGCTGAAGCAGTGGCAGACGGAACTGGACGACTTCGCCCTCGAGTTCATCAGCCTCTCGGAACGCAATTTCACGTGACGGAGGATGCCGGAACCGGTCGTCCACGATGAGCGAGAATGTCCGTCCGGCCTTCTGGCAGCGGCAGCCTGCCTTGCCCATGGAGGTGCGGCGCTTCATTCGGGCCAGGCTTGAGGATTCGCTTCAGGATCCACTTCGCCGCACGGTGCTGGTTTGGCCGACGATCCTTGGCGCGCCACGCCAGCTGGAAAGCCACCCCTATGGCATTCCCCTTGACGAATTCCTCCCACAAGCGAAGGGCATGATCGGTGCGGTTGGTGTGAAGGATGAAAAGGCCGCATGGGAAGAGGATCTGAGCCGGTTCCCGGACACGGCAGAAGGCCGGGATGCCTGCTGGTTGCCCCATCCCCTGTGGAAATCCTTTGCCGGATACGTGAGCTTGAGATGCGGCGTGATCCTGCTCGCGCTCACGGGCCAGCCCGAGGATGAGCGGTATCTGTTGGCGAGTGCGGTCTCGCTGTTCAATCTCTCTCTGTTCCACGAGTGTCACGAGGCGCTGGAATTGTTGTGGCGCAGAGCGGAAGGCGATCTCAAGAAGGGCCTGCAGGGGTTGATCCTCCTGACCTGTGGTTTCCACCACCAGCAATGCCATCGCTCCTCGGGGATGCAGAGCATCTGGAAAGATGGCATTCCTCAACTTTCTTTGGAGGATGGCGCACTGGATACACCCTGGGGCCGAGTTGGCTATGCTGAAAGCCTGGCCATGGCTTTGCGCCGGCTGGAGTGGCTCAAGACCACCGGGGTCGACGAGGATCCGGCGCGCTTCTGGGAGATGCCGCCTCCGCATTGGGAGCTCAGATGATCAGTTGCGATGTGTTGATTCTTGGTGCGGGCATCGCCGGCTGCACAGCGGCCCTCCGCGCCGCGGAACTGGGCGCCGACGTGGTCGTGATTTGTAAGGACCGCCTGGGCGAATGCAATACGACCTATGCCCAGGGCGGCATCGTAGGGCATTCCCCTGAAGGCCATGGGGATTCCCCGGACTTGCTGGCGAAGGATATCGAAGCGGCGGGCGCGGGCCTTTGCCGTCCCGAAGCCGTGCAACTCCTGGCGGAGCAGGGACCCATCCTCTGCCGTGATTTTCTCTGGAAACAACTGGGTGTGAACTTCGACCAGGGCGATGATGGCCTGCCTGCGCCCACGGCCGAAGCGGCCCATTCCGCGCGCCGCATCTACCATGTGAAGGACGCGACGGGGCGAGCCATCCAGGAGACGCTCACCGCGAAGGTGAAGCAGCATCCCAGGATCCGTCTCGTGGAAGACCGCAGTCTGGTGGACCTGCTCACGATTCCCCACCATTGCAATGACCCCCGCCGCGTCTACGATCCGATCCAAGTCTGCGGCGCATACCTGCTGAACCACGAAACAACAGCGGTGGAGATGTGCCTCGCCAAGCGCACCATCCTCGCCACGGGCGGGCTGGGCTATCTCTACCTCCACACCAGCAATCCTCCCTCAGCGACGGGGGATGGCCTCGCCGCGGCCTACCGTGCAAGCGCCCGCGTGGTGAACTGCGAGTACATCCAGTTCCATCCGACCACCCTCTACATTCCTCACAAACCACGGAAGCTGCTCACCGAGGCCCTGCGCGGCGAAGGCGCGCTGCTGGTGAACCGCAAGGGCGAGCGCTTCATGTCGAAGTATGCGCCGGATCAGATGGAGCTGGCGCCCCGCCACGTGGTCAGCCGCGCCATCTTCCAGGAGATCGCCGCCTCGGGCGATGTCTGCATGTTCCTGGACCTGAAACCCCTGACCCAGAAGCTGGATCTGGAGGCTCGCTTCCCCACGGTGATGAACGCCTGCCGCATGGAGGGCCTCGATCCCAAGACGCAATTGATCCCCGTGGTTCCTGCGGCCCACTTCTTCTGCGGCGGTGTCGCCGTGGATCTCGACGGGCATTCGAGTCTGCCGGGTCTCTTTGCAGTGGGCGAGGTGTCCTGCACGGGTCTGCACGGCGCCAACCGTCTGGCCTCAACCTCGCTGTTGGAGGGATTGCTCTGGGGCTACCGGGCAGCCCTGGCCGCCGTGGCCGAGTGCAAGACCGCGCCCCTGCTGGATCCCGAAGGATTCCATTCCTGGCGTCCCGTCAGCGCTCCCATCAATCCCGACCCCGTGCTCATCGAACAGGACTGGAACAACATCCGCACGACCCTCTGGAACTACGCGGGCATCGTGCGCACCAGCGCACGCCTCGAGCGGGCCCGCGGCGACATGGGCCACCTCTACCACCGCATGGAGGCCTTCTACCGTACCGCGCCAATCTCGCGGAACACCCTGGAACTGCGCAACGGCATCACCTGCGCGCGCCTGATCTTGAAGGCCGCACAGCAGAATCCGGAATCACGGGGATGCCATTACAGGCTGGACTGAAGGGCGCTGGAATCACATCTGAAAAGGGAAACCACGAATTTCACGAATGGGGACGAATCGCACGAAAAGGATTAGCTTCGAGGGATTCGTTTTGATTCGTGTGATTCGTGGTTACGACCTCCCTCAATCCGGCAGATACTCCCGCGTGATGTTCCGGTTGCCCTTTTCGGTAATGACGACGTTGTCTTCGATTCGCATGCCGCCTAGGGGGATCAGTTCGTCAATCAGTTTCCAGTTGAAGTGGGAGGCATGCTCGCCTTCGCGGAAGGGGTGGAGCAGGATGGGAATGAAGTAGATGCCGGGCTCCACGGTGAGGACATGGCCAGGTTCCAGGATTCGGGTGGTGCGGAGGCTGGGGTGTTCCTGGGGCGGTGGCTGCTTGGAGCCGTCGGGCGCGGACAGGCCGCCGGCCACGTCGTGGACCATGATGCCGAGGTGATGGCCCAGTCCGTGGGGCATGAAGGGGCGAGTGAAGCCTTTGGAAACGGATTCTTCCGCGCCGGTTTTCAGAACGTCTGCGCTGTGCAGCAGTTCGCCCAGCATTAGATGCGACTGATGGTGGATCTCACCGAAGGGAACCTTCGGCTTCAACATCGTGCAGGCTTTCAACTGCATTTTCTCCAAGCCTGCCAGCAGGTCCACGAACCGACGGTCACAGGACTTCGAGACCGTGGTGCGCGTGATATCCGAGGCATAGTCCCTCACCCGGGCTCCACAATCCATCAGCAGCACTTTGCCGTTCCTGAAGCTGCGCTTGTTCTCGTAATGGAGTGTCGCGCCCTTGGGCTCCAGGGCGGCGATGGAGGGGAAGGCCAGCTGATGATCCATGCAGCCCACGGCCTGCACGAAGGCGTAGTGGATCTCTAGCTCCGAGGCACCATCAAGAAAGGCCTTCCGTGCAGCGCGATGGGCCTTGGCGCCCAGTTCCGTGGCCTCCTCCAGGGACTTGATCTCGTAGGGCGTCTTGAAGCTCCGCCCCCAGTCGAGGTAGGTAACGAGCGCCTGGGGATTCAGCTCGAGACCCGCGTTCGTGGCCCGCTCCGTCTCGTTGCCGATGTAGGCGGTCTTCTCCGGCTTGCCGACCTGTTCCCACACGGCGTCGAGGTTCGCGGCGGGGATGATCTCGAACCCCTGAGCCCAGAAGGGGTCGCCCAGGGGCAGGCGCTCGTACCAGAAATCCTCGGGAGACCAGTGGATGAGCTGGGGTCTCCGGCCCGGCATGAGTTTCAGGACATGGTACGGGCCTTCCACGGGGCAGTAGTGGCGGAAGTGGGGAATGGTGTGGAATGGCGCCTGCTGGTCGTCCGAGAAGTAGGTGAAGGGAGCACCGCTGGAAATGACCAAGCCTTCGAATTTCGTGGCCGCCAGTGCCTTTTCCGCAAAGGCCAGGCGCACTTTCAAGTGATCGAGGA
>DCFP01000093.1:0-499 GCA_002319925.1 Holophagaceae bacterium UBA1801
TACGGCGCGAAGCGGCCCAAGGCCGCGGCCGTGAAGAAGTAGGAGGGCAGACATGAGCCGTCGTTCTACTCCCGCCAAGCGCGAGATCCTGCCGGATCCCGTCTACAACAGCATCACCATCACCAAGTTCGTCAACGTGCTCATGGAGCGCGGCAAGAAGGCTACCGCTGAGCGGATCCTCTACGGAGCGCTGGAAATCGTCGCCAAGAAGTCCGGTGAAGAGGCCATCGAAGCCTTCCAGAAGGCGATCAACAACATCAAGCCCACCGTCGAGGTGAAGTCCCGCCGCGTCGGCGGCGCCACCTACCAAGTTCCCGTGGAGGTTCCCCAGAACCGCCGGCAGTCACTGGCCATGCGTTGGCTCAAGACCTACGCCGCCTCCCGCGGCGAGCGCACCATGCGCGACAAGCTGGCCGGCGAGATCCTGGACGCCATGAACTTCCGCGGCGCCTCCATCAAGAAGAAGGACGACGTCCACAAGATGGCCGAAGCCAACAAG
>DCFP01000093.1:755-946 GCA_002319925.1 Holophagaceae bacterium UBA1801
TGGCCGAAGCCAACAAGGCGTTCGCTCACTTCCGCTGGTAGTCACAGTCTGTTCACAAACGGGGCCGATCATAAAGGATCGGCCCTCGTTTTGCACGATCGTATGCATACGAGTTTTCAATCCTGAAGGAGGCCCCCGTGGCCCGCGCAACATCCCTTGATCGCTACCGAAACATCGGCATCATGGCCCAC
>DCFP01000093.1:1218-1429 GCA_002319925.1 Holophagaceae bacterium UBA1801
GCCGGCAAGACGACCACGACGGAGCGCATTCTCTTCTACACCGGCAAGATCCACAAGATCGGCGAAGTGCATGAGGGCGCAGCCACCACCGACTGGATGGTCCAGGAACAGGAGCGCGGCATCACGATCACCTCCGCCGCCATCACCGCCGCCTGGGCACCCCAGACCGGCGTGTGGACGGACGTGGAGCATCGCATCAACATCATCGACA
>DCFP01000093.1:1731-2258 GCA_002319925.1 Holophagaceae bacterium UBA1801
GAACGCAGCCTGCGCGTGCTGGATGGCGCCGTGGCCGTGTTCTGCGCCGTGGGCGGCGTGCAGCCCCAGAGCGAGACGGTCTGGAGGCAGGCCAACAAATACAAGGTTCCGCGTCTCGCCTTTGTGAACAAAATGGATCGCACCGGTGCCGACTTCTACCGCGTGCTGGACATGATGAAGTCCCGCCTCGCAGCCAAACCGCTGCCCCTGCAGATCCCCGTCGGCGCCGAGGATTCCTTCACGGGTGTGATCGACCTGGTGACTATGAAGGTCGTAGTGTTCGACGAAGCCGACAAGGGTGCCAACGTCGTCTACAGTGAGATCCCCGCCGAGTATCTCGAGGATGCCAAGAAGTGGCACGAGCACATGGTGGAGATGGTCGCGGAGACCGACGAACACTTGATGGAGAAGTATCTCGGTGGCGAAGCGCTCACCGAAGCAGAGCTCCGGGGCGCGATCCGCAAAGGCTGCATCAATCTCACCTTCACGCCCGTCACCTGCGGCTCCGCCTTCAAGAACAAGGGCGT
>DCFP01000093.1:2523-5364 GCA_002319925.1 Holophagaceae bacterium UBA1801
AGAACAAGGGCGTGCAGCCCCTGCTGGATGCGGTGGTCAGCTACATGCCCAGCCCCTTGGACATCCCTCCCATCCAGGGCATGGATGACGATGGGAATCCGACGGAGCGCAAGGCCGACGACGACGAGCCCTTCAGCGCCCTCATTTTCAAGATCATGGCTGACCCCTTCGTGGGCAGCCTCTCCTTCATCCGCGTCTATTCCGGTGTTCTCCCCGCGGGCGCTGCGGTCTACAACGCCAACAAGAACCGCAGGGACCGCGTGGGACGCTTGCTCCAGATGCACGCCAACAAGCGCGAGGAGATCCAGGAGATCCGCACGGGCGACATCGGCGCCGCCGTGGGCTTCAAGGATGTCTACACGGGCGAGACCATCTGTGACGAGAACCACCCCGTGGTCCTCGAAAGCATGGATTTCCCGGATCCCGTGATCCAGGTCGCCATCGAACCCAAGACCAAGGCGGACCAGGAGAAGATGGGCATCGCCCTCCAGAAGCTCGCTCAGGAAGACCCCACTTTCAAGGTTCACACGGATCAGGAAACGGGCCAGACCATCATCGCGGGCATGGGCGAACTGCACCTGGAGATCATCGTCGATCGCATGCTGCGTGAGTTCAAGGTGGATGCCAACGTCGGCAAGCCCCAGGTGGCTTACCGCGAGACCATCCGCAAGAAGCAGGACGCCGAAGGCAAGTTCGTGCGCCAGACTGGCGGCCGCGGCCAGTACGGCCATGTCCGCGTCACGGTGGAACCCAACGAGATCGGCAAGGGCTACGAATTCGTCAATGCCATCGTCGGCGGCGTCGTTCCCAAGGAATACATCAAGCCCGTGGACCAGGGCATCCAGGAAGCCACCAGCTCTGGCGTTCTGGCGGGCTACCCCGTGGTGGACGTGAAGGTCACGCTCTACGATGGCAGTTACCACGAAGTGGACTCCAACGAAATGGCCTTCAAGATCGCGGGCTCCATGGCCTTCAAGGCCGCCTGTGAGAAAGCCCAGCCCGTGCTTCTCGAACCCATCATGGCAGTCGAAGTGGAAGTCCCCGAGGATTACATGGGCGACGTCATCGGCAACCTCAACAGCCGTCGTGGCCGCATCGAGAATATGGAAGATCGCTCCGGCATCAAGGTGGTCACCTCCAAGGTGCCCCTCGCCGAGATGTTCGCCTATTCGACCTCGCTGCGCAGCATGACCCAGGGCCGCGGCACTTACACCATGCAGTTCAGCCATTACGAAGAAGCGCCCAAGCAGGTCTCGGAAGAGATCATCGCCAAGGCGAAGGGCACGCGCTAGCGCGTGCTTAGTGGCCAGGGGTCAGTGGTCGGTGGCCAGTAAGTTACCGTCCTCTTTCTCTGACACCATGTTGTTTACAGCCCTTTTCGGAGGGTGAGGACATTAGTAATACGCGAAGAGTCACCGCTAGTAACTGACCACTGGCCACTGACCACCTCCAACCGTCCTCTTCATACCCACGTCATCCGGATCTCTCCGGAAGGACATTGAAAACCAAAAAAGCCATTGCATTCGCTATGGCTTTTGTTATTCTGATCAGCCCTGTCCCTGTTCAACGGGACTCCAATCCATACGGGCGGTCAGCGCCCCACATCTATGGACGGCCCCACTGCGGTGATTTCCGTCCCAATGGAGTGAACATGAAAGATAACATTCGCATCCGTCTGCGAGCCTTCGACCACCGTCTGCTGGACCAATCGACGCGGGAGATCGTGGACACCGCCAAGCGCACGGGCGCTCAGGTGGCCGGTCCCATCCCTCTTCCGACGCGGATCTCCAAGTACACGGTGAACCGCTCTCCCCACGTGGACAAGAAGAGCCGCGACCAGTTCGAGGTTCGTACCCACAAGCGGCTCCTCGACATCCTCAACCCCACGCAGAACACCGTGGACACGCTCATGCGCCTGGATCTTCCCGCCGGCGTCGACGTCGAAATCAAGGTGTTCAGCCGTCAGGGCAACCGGTAAAGGCGAGGGGATAAAGAATGAGCAAAGGAATCATCGGAAAGAAGCTGGGCATGACCCAGATCTTCAATGAAAAGGGGCAGATCGTCCCTGTGACCGTCATCCAGGCCGGTCCCTGCGTCGTCGTCCAGCGCAAGACCTCCGCCAAGGAAGGCTACGAGGCCGTGCAGATCGGTTTCGTGGATCCCGTAGGCGGCAAGCGCGCCTCCAAGCCCGAGAAGGGACACTGTGAGAAGCACGGCGTGGCTCCGGTCCGCGTGCTGCGCGAACTCCGCGTGGAAGCTGGCGATCCCCTCAAGGAAGGCGACAGCATCCTCGCGACCCAGTTCGACGAGAAGGTAAAGGTCCACGTGACCGGCATCAGCAAGGGCAAGGGTTTCGCGGGCGTCATGAAGCGCCACCACTTCTCTGGCGGCGTGGCGACCCACGGCTCCATGTTCCACCGCGCCCCCGGTTCCATCGGCGGCAGTTCCTACCCCAGCCGTGTCTGGCCCGGTATGCGCATGGGCGGGCACATGGGCAGCGAGCAGGTC
The DNA here is from genome assembly GCA_002319925.1 of Holophagaceae bacterium UBA1801. Lineage (GTDB taxonomy): Bacteria > Acidobacteriota > Holophagae > Holophagales > Holophagaceae > UBA1801. The sequence continues at coordinate 5,032 of DCFP01000093.1, forward strand.
ACTGTTCGCAACCTGGAGATCGCCAAGGTGGACGCCGAGAACAACCTGCTGCTCATCAAGGGCGCCGTCCCCGGCCCCAAGGGTGGCTACGTCGTTATCAAGCAGGAGGCGTAAGATGGCCGTCTTTCAGCACCCCGTTGTCAATTTCGAAAACAAGCAGGTCGGCACCGTGGATCTGCTCCCCGAAGTCTTCAAGCTCGAGGACATCAACCAGCACCTGATCTGGGAAGCCGTTCGTCATTTCCTGGCCAAGCGCCGCGCTGGCACCGCCAAGACCAAGGACAAGCGCGAAGTTTCCGGTTCAGGCAAGAAGCTCTGGAAGCAGAAGGGCAC
>DCFP01000191.1:0-6388 GCA_002319925.1 Holophagaceae bacterium UBA1801
CCCTTGGTGAGGCCGTAGACGCCATTGTCTTCAAGGATGTACACGACGGGGATGTTCCGTCGGATCATATGCACCATCTGGCCCATGCCGATGGAAATGGAATCGCCATCGCCGCTGGCGATGATGTTAACGAGCTGCCGGTTGGCGAGGGTCACGCCCGTGCAGACCGAGGCGGCGCGTCCATGCACGGAGTTGAAGCCCCAGGCCTGGCCCAGGAAGTAAGTGGGCGTCTTGCTGGAGCAGCCGATGCCCGAGAGCTTGGCCACGCGATGGGGCTCGATGCTCATTTCCCAAGCGGACTGGATGATCTGCGAGGTGATGGCATCGTGCCCGCAGCCCGCGCAAAGCGTGGACTTGGCACCGATGTAGTCCTGCTTGGTGAGGCCGAGCTGATTGGTAGGAATGGCGGTCGTCATGGTTTCCTCACTTCCAGGCGGCAACGATGGGATCGACGATGGCCTGCGCCGTGATCGCGGTGCTGTCGTAGTGGAGGACGCTACGGAGTTTCGGCGCCTGGTCCGGGAAGAAGTCCTTCAGAAGGGAAGCCATCTGGCCGTCGCGATTCTGTTCGACCACGAAGATCAGCTCCTTCTCGCGCAGGAAGGCTTCCACCTCCGCGGTGAAGGGCAGCGCGCGGATGCGCAAGTAGTCCGTGCGGATCTCGTGCTTGGCTTCCAGCAGATCCCTTGCTTCCAGCACCGCAGGATCGCTGGAGCCGAAGGCGACGATGCCCCGCTTGGAGCCCGAGCTCTGGAGGATGGGTGGCGGCACCACGGATTGCGCGCTCAGGAACTTCCGCCGCAGCCGGTCGATGTTGGACTTCCAGTCCTGGGGCTTTTCCGAGTAGCCCGCATAGGGGTTGTGTCCGGTACCCCGCGTGAAGTAGCCGCCCTTGCCGCCAGGGGTGCCGGGGATGGTGCGCCAGCAGATGCCGTCTCCGTCGAGGTCCTTGTAGCGGCCCCAGTCCTCGATGGTCTTGAGCTGCTGCTCCGAAAGCACCTTCCCGCGGTCGAAGTGATCTTCAGGGTAGGTGAAGGGCTTGGTGATCCAGTTCTGCATTCCCAGGTCCAGATCGGATACCAGGAACACTGGTGTCTGGAAACGCTCCGCCAGGTCGAAGGCGCGATAGGCGAACTGGAAGCACTCATCCATGGATCCCGGATAGAGGCAGATGTGGTAGGTGTCGCCGTGGCTGCATCGGGCCGTCATGCCGATATCGCCCTGGCTCGTGCGGGTCGGCAAACCGGTGGACGGGCCCATGCGGGTGACATCCACGAAGACGCTTGGGCATTCGGCGAAGTAGCCGAGACCGATGAATTCCGACATGAGGGAGATCCCCGGACCGGATGTGGCCGTCATGGCCCGCGCCCCGGCCCAGCCCGCGCCGATCACGACACCGGCGGAAGCCAGTTCGTCCTCCATCTGGATGACGGCGATGTTCCGCTTTCCCGTGGCTGGATCGATGCGGAAGCGATCGGCGTAGTCGCTGAGTTTCTCCACGAGGCTCGAGCTCGGTGTGATGGGATACCAGGCGACCACGGTCACACCGGCCAACATGGCGCCAAGGGCGCAGGCGGTGTTGCCATCCATGATCAACATGCCTTCCGTCTTGTTGTCCCTGACCACGCGGAGCGCGTCCTGGGCGGGCACATTGGCGTCGGCCCAGTCGTAGCCGGCCTGGGCCGCGGTCTGGTTCAGCTCGATGGCCTTCTGCTTGCCCTTGAGCTGCTTCGCGATGGACCGCTGGACCTCGGCCATGTCGATGCCCAGCACCTGGGCGATCACACCCGTGTAGATCATGTTCTTCACGAGCTTGTGGAGCTTGGGTTCCGGGCAAGAGGCGGCAACGATCCTCTGGAAGGGCACGGCGTGGAACGTGAGATCCTGGCGAAGGGTTTCCAGTTTCAAGGGCTCGTCGAAGATGACGATGGCTCCGGGGCGGAGCTTGATCACATCGTCCTTGGCGGTCTCAGGATTCATGCAAACCATGAGATCGATATCCTGCTTGCGGGCCACGTAGCCTTTGGCATTGGCGCGGATCTGGAACCAGGTGGGGAGCCCGGCGATGTTGGAGGGGAACAGGTTTTTCCCGCTCACGGGAATGCCCATCTGGAACAGGGCGCGCAGAATGACGTTGTTGGCGGTCTGGCTTCCGGAACCGTTGACGGTGGCGACCTCGATGGAAAAGTCGTTAATGAGGGTTTTCATTTCTTCCGCCTGCACAGGGGTTCCGTATTCCAGAGGCATTGGGTTCCTTTCCTTGCCTGAAGTAGTTCACGATCCAAGTGGAACTGCCATGTTCAGAAGATCTATGGAGGATTGACCGCCGGATCAGGGAATCAAATGTGTCTACGAGTGAAATATTGCCTGCTCGAAAAAAAGCGAAAAAAAAGGATTGACCTCACCCACCCTTTCGCCTACTTTGATGCCATGAAGCCGACAAATCTTACCAAGCGCCAGCAGGCTGTCCTGCATTACATCCATCAATTTCTTGAATCGGAGGGACGGAGTCCCACCCTGAAAGAGATTGCCGAGGGGGTTGGATCCAGCGCGGTCAGTACCATCCACAAGCATGTCCAGCACCTGATCGAGAAGGGATTCATCGAGCGCAGCCATGGCTGCGGGAACAACATCGTAATGGCCGAATCTGAAAAAACCGGCCAGACTGAAGAGCGGCTTCTGGCTCCCCCGGACCGCGCCATTACGAAGTTCTATCCCTTCTGTGGGGATGTCGCTGCCGGCGCGCCCCTCATTCCGGAAAGCCGCGCCATACCCCTGGAAGTCCCCAACAGCATCCACCGGGATCGAGACGGACTGTTCGTGCTGCGCGTCCGCGGGGATTCCATGATCCAGGACTGCATCATGGACGGAGATCTGGTCGTTCTTCAACGCCGCGGCGAGTACCGCAACGGTGATCGGGTGGTGGCTCTCCTCGACGGCGAGGAGGCTACGCTCAAGGAATTTCGGAAGGACCCCAAAGGCGTATGGCTCATTCCCCACAACCCCGAGTTGACCCCGAAGTGCTACCCGCCTGAACAGGTGGCCATTCAGGGAGTTCTCATCGGTGTCATGCGGAGCTGCTGATCCCTAGGCTGACCTGGTTCCTTCAAATCAGCAGGTCTTGATTTCCTTTTGGATGGCCTGCTGCATTTCCCGGCAGGTTGATGTCCCGCCTAGATCTGGTGTGGCTAAGCCCCGGGTCAGAACGGCTGCCACGGCGCCTTGGACGGCCTCCGCTTCCTTGCTCCAGCCCTCCCGCTGGAAGAACAACGCAGTGGACAGCAGCATTCCGATGGGGTTGGCGATGCCCTTTCCGGCGATATCCGGCGCGGATCCATGGACCGGCTCGAAGAGCGCTGCGCAACGATGGGGTCGATGCGGCGCCCAGGAGGCGGAAGGTGCCACGCCCATGCCTCCCTGGAAACCCGCCAGGAGGTCACTGACCAGGTCCCCGATGAAGTTGTCCGCGGCAATGACGGCGAACCTTTTGGGATCCTGGACAAGGGCGCAAAGAAGCGCGTCGGCGTGCATCCCGCTTGCCTTCACCTCGGGAAATTCCGCACGCAATTCATTGAAGACCCGCATCCACAGCCCATGTCCATGCTTCATCACATTGGCCTTGTGGGCTACGGTCAGAGGGCATTCCTTCTGCTTTGCGTGTTCGAAAGCGGCCTTGAGCAGGATTCGGACGGCCTTGGACGAATGCACGGCCTCGTCCACGGCCCGGTCCGGCTCGGTATGGCCCTTGAGGCAATAGGGGCCTTCGGTGTTCTCCCGGAATACCTCGATGTGGATCTCACTGGCCCGGACACCCTTCAATGGCACGTGACCATCGAGGAAGGGAAAGCAGGGCCGGTAGTTCACGTGGAGTTCCAACTCCTGCCGCAGGCGCAGAAGGAGTGCTTCCGCGTGGCGGCCATCCGGCACTCTCGGGTCCCCTACGGCGCCGAACAGGACCGTGTCGAAGGAATCCCGCAGTTCCTGGAAATGGGCATCGGACAGGGCTTCGCCCGTCCGGAGGAAATGATCAGCTCCGTATGGGAAAGAAACCCACTCCGCGTCCCGGCCCTGTTTCCTGACCCATTCAAGGACTGGGTAGACGCTCTCCATGACCTCCGGGCCGATGCCGTCTCCGGGAATGATGGCGATTCGAGTCATTTCGGGTCTTCTCCTTCGGGTCGAGAACCATCATTGCAGGGAGCCGCCGGGATCTTGGATGAATTCCTATGTGCATCCTTGTTTGAGGCTTGCGTGCGAACCGGTTACACTCACGCCATACTTCGAGGTTCTGGACGATGGTTTTTTTCAACCACGCCACACGCCAGATGACGGCCAAAATCGTCTACTACGGCCCGGGTCTGTGCGGGAAGACGACCAATCTGAACACTATCTACGGGAAAACCTCGCAGAAGGCCCGCGGGGAAATGGTCTCCCTGAACACGGAGACGGACCGGACGCTGTTCTTCGACCTGCTGCCTATGGACGTGGGCGTCATCGGCGGATTCAAGACCAAGCTCCAGCTCTACACGGTCCCGGGGCAGGTGTTCTACAACTCCACGCGAAAGCTGGTGCTGAAGGGCGTGGATGGCATCGTGTTCGTGGTGGACAGCCAGGTTCCGATGCTCGATGCGAACAAAGAGAGCCTGCAGAACCTCGAGGCCAATCTGCGGGAACTCGGATTGAGCATTCGGGATATCCCCATGGTGTTCCAGTGGAACAAGCGGGACCTCAAGAACATCGTCACGGTGGACGATCTCGAACGGGAATTGAATGCCTCGAAACACCTCAGCTTCCAGAGTAATGCTCAGGAAGGGCAGGGCGTTTTCGAGACACTGCGGGGAATCACTAAACTCGCTCTGATGCACATCAAGACGCACCACTTCGGCGAAACGAATCCCGCGAGGGAAGAGCCTCCAAAACGGGAGCCAGCCGCCGCTCCGGTGCAGCCAAAGCCCGCTCCGGCGGAGGGGCCGATTTCCGCACCGACCCCCGTGAAGCCCTTGACCTTCTCCGACCTGCCCTCGGTGGCCGAAGTGCTCGCGGATGCGCCCATGGTCGCGCCTACGCCGGTCATCCGGAAAATGCCTGCTCCACCGCGACCCATCGCTCCCACTACCATGCAGGTCACAAGGCCAGTGACCATGCCTCTGACCGCGCCGCTTCCCCGCGCCAATGCCGCGCCAGCGGCTCCCAGAGCGATGCCCATCTCCAGGCCCTCCGTGAGCCCCATGATGGTCTCCCTCGCGGCACCGGTGGCGCCAAAGGCCAAGAGCCCCACGCCCAAAGCTGCTGTAACGGCACTTCTTGGCGATCTGGCTGGTGTGCACACCTCCGCAATGCCGAGTGTGATTAAAGTGGAAATCCCTCCGGACCTGGATGGATCAGATATCGAAGTGGTGGTGCAGGTTCGCCAGGGCGATAGGACCGTCGCGCAAAGCCAGGTGAAGCGATCGGCTCCGAACACCGGAGCAACTTCTCGACTGACTTTGGAAATGAAGCGGAGCTAGGTTGCGGCGTATTCTCAGTTTTCTGCTCATCGCAGGTTGCTGCCAGGCCGTTGATATTCCTCCGTGGTGGAAGGCCCTATCCAGTGCCAGGAAACTGGAAAGCCGATTCGTGCAGGAATCCCAGAGCGAGGTCTTCGGCTCACTCAAGAAGGAAGGCCTTCTCCAGCTCGGAGGCCGAGGGCGATTGCGCGTGGCTTACACCAAGGGCCTGCTGATCCTTTCCGATGGCCAGAACCTGATCCAGTACGACGCCATGGCCAGAACCGCCCAGCGAATGGAGATCCAGAGCGCCATCAAGGACATGCCCCTGTTGAACCTCCTGGTGAACCCAGCCGCCCTTGAAACCGCCTATTCAATACGAGTCGAAACCGGGAATCGCATCCAGCTAGAACCGAAACGCAAAGAACTGCCGAAGGTGACCGTTGATGGCCAGAACGGGCTCCTGAAGCGCGTTTCCTGGATCGATGGAACCGGCGCCAAACAATCCCTCGAACTGCTGGACCCCCACACGCCGAAGAGCAGCTTCCCGCCGTCCACCTTCATCTTCACGGCCCCTCCCGGCACCCGCTGGATCGAATGATCAATTCCCCTGGCTGGCCTTCGCCTTCCTATCGCAAGTGCTCCCGCTCAGATACACTGAGGACGGCCCTATAGCTCAGTGGTCAGAGCTGGCGGCTCATAACCGCTTGGTCCAGGGTTCGAATCCCTGTGGGGCCACCAAGCAATAAGCAAACGGAGCCCGGGATTCGAACCCTGGATCGGCTGGGTGCGCAGGTAGAGCCAGCGGAGAACGCATGCGTTCTCCGCGGTGCGGCGAAGCAGCAGGCTCGTGCGCAGCCCAGACGCGGCGGGACGGAGGGTTCGAATCCCTGTGGGGCCAC
>DCFP01000191.1:6632-22790 GCA_002319925.1 Holophagaceae bacterium UBA1801
GTTCGAATCCCTGTGGGGCCACCATCAATCGTTGAGACGAATCCGGATTCGAACCGAGGATCACGGATGGCGCGCCGGAAAGGTCAGCGGAGCTGGAGATACAGGCGCAGCCGAGACTCCGTGTCGGCGCGCAGAAGGAGCACAGGGGCGACAGGCGTGGCATGGTGCGATACGCCGAGCGCGCGGCGGGACTGAGGTTGGGGTCCCTTACGAATAAACTCGCCCGGGTAATGCAGGAAGGAAGCAGTATTCAGCTTAATTTTTTGGCCAAGCCGCGATCAATTTATCCAGTTCGCTGGTGATGTAGGCTGCTCCTTTGTCCGACACGTGGACTGTGTCCAGGTAATTGCTGTAGTCAGTTCGGAACGCCCGGTACTTGTCGTCGTTAAAGTCGTGAATCACATCACTCTTCTGGAAGATGGAATTGATCCTTCGCTGGTAGGCCCGGTAAGCCTCTTCCTGGGGCTGGAATGCCTTCAGTGGGTAAGGGTGGTAATAGGCCAGGATGCGAACCTTGTGCTCCCGCGCGATACTGGCGATTTTCTCTAATTCGGCAAAGGCGGTGTTGTCGATCGCAAATTCCTCGGTTCTTTTCTCGGTCGTGGCTGAGAATTCCTCGATCATTTGTTGCGGGGTTTTCGGTCTGAACAGTAGGAGATGATAGCGGCCCCATTCCGTATTCAGGGAAAGATCTGGGATCATTTCGCCGCGGAGGGCTCGATTCTTTTCTTTGTTGTAACTGATAAAGAAGGCCGGATCGAGGGTGTTCCAGAAGACCTTGGAAGTCATCTCGACTTCTTCCATTCCTGTCTTGCGGGTGATGTATGGATCGATGCAGATGACCAGAACCTTGAGGTTTTCGTCTTTCGCGGCGACGTTCTCGAACAGAGCCCTCAACTCCTGCGAATTGCCGCCAGTGATGGAGAGGTTGTACATCCGGCAGCTCTTGAACTCCCTGGTGTCGATGATGTCGGATAGTGATGGACCGATGAGGACGGCGTTGAATTTTTCTGGAATGTAGTGATATGAGAACAGGTACTTGGACAGCCGCTCGGAACCGTAGATGCGCAGTTCCCTGTTCTTAACGTCCCGGAACAGTCCGAATTCGTCAAAGTGAACTACGACTCCGACCCACAGAGCCGTGATGGCGAGGGTCGTCAGCAGGACCTTCCAGAAGAATCGTTTAAAAACCAAAATAGAGGAACTCCTTTGTCTGAAGGGAATCCATGTAGACCAGGTTCACGACGATGAGGAACACGATGAAAGCGTGGTTCCAATTTGAGGGCCGGAAGTTCCGCCGGTCCGCGAACATGCTCGAATTCTTGGCACGCAGCGCCACGAAGAGAGCCGCGAAGATCACCAGGACATTCTCGTGTCCGTTGATGTTTCCCATCATCCGGTCGAAATGGACCCAATGACTGTTCAATGCTGCGAATTTGCCGGCCAGTCCTTCCGGAAGAATAACTCCATTGCCGCCGAACATCGCCTTGAGAATCAGCAGAGCCTCGCTCACGCTCTTCGCGCGGAAGAAGACAAACGAGAGGCATATGAAATTGAAGGTCAGGAACCAGCCCAGCGCGGGATGCATCTTGAACTTCAACTTCCTCCAGACGTGGTTTGCCACCAATGCCACGCCGTGCATGGTTCCCCAGAGGATGTAGGTCCAGCCCGAGCCGTGCCAGAAACCGGAAATGAACATGGAGAGGAATATCGCCACCAGCGATGCCGTGAAGGTGACCCGGCTGAAGGATCGAAGGATCGGCGTGTAGATGTAAGTGGTCACGAAGTTGGTGAGTGTGATGTGCCAGCGCTTCCAGAAATCGATGATGTTCGTCGCCTTATAGGGGCTGTTGAAATTGAGTGGGAGATCGATGTTGAACATCCAGCCCACGCCGATGGCCATATCGCTGTAGCCGCTGAAGTCGAAATAGAGTTGCATGGCGTAGGCAAGGCTCGTGACCCAAGCCTCCAGCAGTGTGACTTTCCCCGCGTTGGCAAAACCATTGTTGGCGAGCATCGCGATGGAATCGGCTATGACCACCTTCTTGAAGAGCCCGAGGGAAAACAGATATAGGCCAAGGGTGAGATTGCGGTAGTTCAACACTTTGTTCCGGATGGTATTGAACTGGGGCATCATCTCCTTGTGGTGAAGGATGGGGCCGGCCAGCAAGTGGGGGAAAAAGGTGACAAACAGAGCATAGTTGAGGAGTTTGCGTTCCTCGACCAATCCTTCGTAGGCATCCACCAGAAAAGCGATCTGGGTGATGGTGAAAAAGCTGATGCCGAGGGGCAGGATGATATGAAGCAAGGTGATGTTGGTGCCTAGCAAAACATTGACGTTCTTCAGGAAGAAATCGGTGTATTTAAAATACCCGAGAAGCAATATATTCCCGGCGATGCCAAGGATGAACATGGCCTTCCGCAAAGCGGAGTATTCTCCCCTGGCATCGCTGACGACGATGAAATGGCCAATAGTGTAATTGAACAGCACCGATCCAAGGATCAGCGGCAGGAATCGCACGTTCCACCAGCCGTAGAAGAAGAGCGAGGCGAGCAAAAGCCAGGCATTGGCGGCGGTGGTCAGGCGGAATCGATTGAGGCTGAAATAGCCGATGAGTGTGATCGGCAGAAAAAAGAGCACGAAGCTGAAAGAACTGAATAGCATTAGGTCAGCCTAAAATACATGTGATGTGAGATTCGATCGATATCGAGAAGCTTGGTGATCCTGTTTTAGTGCTACTGCGTCCTTCCAATCCGATTTGCATAATCCAGCCCTTGGACCTGCTTTTGGTTAAAAGCGCAAGGAATCCAGGTCTTGATCACGGTATGCCCTGGCGCTCACCTGAACCATTTTAAAACGGTTTTCAGTTGTGCGCTGCCTTGGCTGTGGCCCTGCGTGCCAGAGCAGGCTTGGCAGGCGCAGGCGCGTTGCCCCGGAAGGACGATTCCGATCAAGTGGATTTCCCTCGCTATGAATCTTCGGAAGGCGGCCGATTCACTGGCATCTGCGGTTTCGTGTTGACCATCAGCTGGAAGACATCGGGTCGCGCATAGTGTCCGACCACATCCAGATCGAAGCGGGCCCGGGGGATTTCCTGAAGGTCGATCTCGGCGATCAGGACGGTTTCTTCGCCAAAACATGGCCCAGCCAGGACCTTGCCGAAGGGATCAATAATGGAACTGCCGCCACGGATCAGGATGGTTTCGGGGGTGTTGCCCTGGATGGGGTCGTAGTCGTCGGGGCAGTCCGAGCGGCGCAGGAACTGGCAGGCGCTCAGCACGAAGCACCGGCCTTCGATGGCGATATGGCGCAGTGTTGGAAGCCAGGTCTCGCGATCGTCCACGGTCGGCGCGCAGTAGATCTGGAGATCCTGGGCGTAAAGAGCCGTGCGGAGCATGGGCATGTAGTTCTCCCAGCAGATCACCGCACCGGCGCGCCCAGCGGGGGTTTCCACCACCGGCATGGTCGAGCCGTCGCCGAAGCCCCAGATGAGACGCTCGGCGGCAGTGGGCATCAGTTTGCGGTGCTTGCCGAGGATGCGACCATCCTGCCCGACGAAGAGCGCCGTGCAGTACAGAGTCCCGCCATCCCGCTCGATGATGCCAACCACGAGGGTCATGCCGAGGGTTCTCGCAAGCTCGCAAAGAGCCTCCGTTTCAGGACCGGGCACCGTGATCGCGGAGTCGAAGTAGCGGCGGAACCATTCGCGTCCTTCCGGCGATCTCGAACCGACCTTCGCGCCGAAATCAATGCCTTTCGGATATCCGCCAAGAAATGCTTCCGGGAACAATGCGAACTTCGCGCCTTGGCCAGCGGCTTGGCTTGCCAAGTCCTTCAGCTTTACGAGCGTGCGAGGCGTGTCAAACAAAATGGATCCCGCCTGGACGACGGCCACGCGAGCGGAAACATTGGTCATGTCGTACCTCCCGATATTGACATCTTCGTGGAAAGAGAACCCTCTGATCAATGGCCGCCAGGAGCGGATCTGCCCTTGGTGGCGCGCGTCTTCCGCATGAGGAACAGGAGGGGCAGCAGACAGACGCAAAGCAGCCCCATGATCCAGAACGTGTCCACGAAGGCCATCATCGTCGATTGGCGCAGCAGGGTTCCATAGGCCAGCCCTTCGGCCTTGTGCATGGCATCAACCATAGGAATCCCTTTGCTGAACATGAGCTGCTGCGCTCCGCGGAGCATATTGGCATAGGCTGGATTCGACATCTGCATGTTGCCGGACAAGGCGGCCTGATGCACCTGTGCGCGCCGGGAGAGGATCGTCGTGACCAGCGCGATGCCCGTGCTGCCGCCGATGTTGCGCACGAGGTTCAGCATGCCGGTGGCGTAGCTGGTCTTGTTTTGGGGGACGTTCTGGAAGGCGGTTACGTTCATGGGAATGAACAGGAATGCCAGGCCCGCGCTCTGCACCATGCGGGCGAACATGGCGGTCCTGAAGTCCACGTAGAGATTGAACCCGGCCATCATGAAGAGGCCAAGGCCGCAGATGACGAAACCTGTGCCGATAAGCCAGCGCGTGTCGAGGTACTTCAGAAGCATGGCCACCACCGGCATCATGATCAGCACCATTAATCCGCCGGGGCTGAGGATCTGGCCGCTCAGGGATGCGGTGTAGCCCAGCAAGGTCTGCAGGAAGATCGGCAGGAGCGCCATGCTTCCGTACAGCACGAAACCCAGCACGAACAGCATCAGCGTCGAAACGGCAAAGTTCCTGTCCTTGAGCAGGCGCAGATCCACGATGGGATCCTTCTTCCGCCATTCCACGAGCAGCGTCGTCAGGAGCGTCACCACCGCCGTGATCGCGCAGAACACGATCAGGTCAGAGGAGAACCAGTCCCGGCGCTGGCCTTCGTCCAGCACGATCTCGAGCGACGCGAGGCCCAGAGTGAGAATGCTGATGCCCAGGTAGTCGAATCGTTCCCCTTCCTTAAGTTCGATGCGCTTCAGATGGGGCGGATCATGGAGCAAGGCGCTGTTCAGGAAGAGGGACAGCATGCCGATGGGAATGTTGATGAGGAAGATCCAGTGCCAACTGTAGTTGTCCGTGATCCACCCGCCCAGCACCGGCCCGATGATGGGCGCGAACACGACGCCCATGCCGTAGAGGGCCATGGCAGCGCCGCGCCGCTCCATGGGAAAGCTTTCCACGAGGATCGCCTGGGAGGTCGGTTGAAGCCCGCCGCCGCCCAAACCCTGCAGGATGCGGAAGAAGATGAGCCATCCCAGGGACGGCGCGAGTCCGCAAAGGCCGGAAGCCACCGTGAAGATGGCCACGCAGCTGAGGTAGAAACGCTTGCGGCCGATGATGCTCGAAATGTAGCCGCCCAGCGGTAGCACGATGGCATTGGCCACCAGGTACGAGGTCAGCACCCAGGTGGTCTCTTCCACGGTGGCCGAGAGATTGCCAGCGATGTGCGGCAGCGCCACGTTGGCCACGCTGGTGTCCAGCACTTCCATGAACGTCGCGATCATCACCGTCATGGCGATGATCCACGGCGAGATGTGGAAATGGTGTTCGTGGTGGGAGGTCATAGGATGCCGGTGAAAATCACTTCGTGATGATGGTGACCTCGACATTCATGCCTGGCCGCAGCACCACCTTCTGGGTGTCCTGTTCGTTGATGACGATCTTCACCGGGATGCGCTGGACCACTTTCACGAAGTTGCCGACGGCATTCTCAGGGGGCAGCAGGCTCATGCGGGAGCCCGTGGATCCGGCGATGGAATCCACCTTGCCGTGGAGCACTAGACCGTTCATGTCCACCTGCACTTCTGCGTCCTGTCCTGGCCGCACGTCAGTCAACTGGGTTTCCTTGAAGTTGGCGGTGACCCACGTCTGGTGAAGGGGAATCAGAGTCATCATCCCTTGCCCCGGCTGGACCACCTGGCCCAGTTCCACGCTCTTGCGGGTCACCACGCCATCCATGGGCGCAGTGATCTTGGTGTAGCTGAGCTGCAGTTCCAGGGCCGCTAGATTGGCTTTGGCCTGTTCGAGTCCAGCGTCGCTCTTGCTCAACTTGCCCGCCTGGGACGTCACGTTCACCCTACGGATATCGGCTTCCTGCTGCAGGGAGGCCACGCGGCGCTGAGCCGCCTTCCAGTCGTTCTCCGCCACATCCGCCTGGGTCTTGAAGGAATCGAACTGCAGCGCGGAGATCTCCTCGCGGTCGGCCAAGGGCTTCATGCGCTGGAGGTCAGTCTTGGCCTTGTCGTAGCTGGCCTTCCTGGAATCGAGATTGGCCTCCGCCGCCTGGAGATCGGAACCCTTGGCCTGCTCGAAGGAAACCTTCGCTTTTTCAAGGTCCGCCTTGGAGGTTTCGATATCGGCCACGGCCTGGTCCTGGGCTGCGCGTGCCTGGTCCACCCTGGCTTGCAGATCCTTCGGATCGATGGAAACCAGCAGGTCGCCAGCCTTCACGGCCTGATTATCCTCCACCAGAACCTTCTCCACGCTGCCGCTGATCTTGCATGCCACGGGCACCAGATGGCCATCCACCTGGGCATCGTCCGTGCTGATCCGATGGCGGAAGTAGAAATACATCGCGATGAAAAGCAGGAGCAGGATCGGAATGCCGAACTTCAGTACTTTTGGCACCCAGTCGGGCAGATGATCGCTCAGGGCGGGCGGCGCTGCCGGTGCTGGGTTGGGCGTGGGGTTTTCGCTGGTCATATCGGATTCCGTCATTGCACAAAAAGAGATTCCATCTGGCCCATGGCCTTGGCCAGATCGGCCCGGGCCTGGTTGAGCCGATAGAGAGCGTTGATCTGATTGTCGTTGGCCCGCGCCAGCTCATCCTGCGCGTTGATGACCTCGATGTTGTTGCTGACCCCGGCTTCGAAACGATGCCTTGCCTGCGTGAGCGCCTCGTTCGCAAGGGTCACGGTTTGGGTGGCAACCTCCACCTCGTTGCGTGCGGAGTCCAGTTCGGCCTGGGCCACCTGGACATCCAGGCCCATCTGGGTCTCCGCGTCCCGGCGATCCTCCTGGATCTTGGCCAGCTCTTCCTTGGCTTTGGCGACCTGCGCGCTGATCAGTCCGCCTGTGAAGAGAGGCACTTTGACGCCCACCGTGATCTGGTAGACGGGCACCCAGGGCTCAGACGGGAAAAGACCCACGGAGGTGAAACTGCCGTTCAGCATCACCGTCGGAAGATGAAGGCTCCGGGCGGCATTCTGCAGGTTCTCGGCAGCCTTCTTCTGGGCCTCCAGGGTGGCCAGTTCAGGGCGTGCATTCAGACCGTTCTGATAGGCCTGCTCGAAGGTGAAGGCCGGGATTTCCGGCGCAGCCAATCGATCCGCCAGTTCGATGGGCGTATTGGGATCGACGTTCATGAGCTTGGACAGGCCGAAGAGAGAAGTCTTGAGCAAGGTCTGGGCCTGGATCAAGCGCTGCCGCTCGTTCTGTAGCTGCACCTGGGACCGGAGGGTGTCCAGCTTGGTACCGACACCGTGGGTCTGCTGGTCCTCGGCCAGCTTCTCCAGGGCCTGGGCCAGTTCCACTCTGGACTCGGAAGCCTTCACGGATTCGAGCCCACGCAGGGCACGAAGATACTGTCCCACGGTCAAGGCCGTGATGCCTTCGCGCACGGTCCGGGTTTGGGCCTTCGCCGCTGCTTCGCCTTCCTGAGCCGCCTGCCACTTCTGCCAGAGGTTCAAGTCGAACAAGGGGATTTGTGCTTCCACGCCGATCTGGCCCCAGTTGTAAGGGCCCACCACATCTGGACCTCCCTTGCTGGGCTCGCCCAGGAACGTATCCAGGTTGAGCTTGTTCTTCTGAAGAGAGCCGAACGCATCCACGGTGAGCAGCAGCGCCGCCCGTGCCATGCGGCGGTCCTCCTCGCTCTGGGCCATGGTCAACAGGGATCGATGGATCTGGGGATTCTGGTCCAGCGCGATTCGCAGCGCCTCCTTCAAGGTGAGGTGCAGGACAGGAAGCTCCGAGCCAGGGAGAGAGAGGGTGGCCACAAGCATGAAAGCCAGTGAAAACGCGGGTTTTGTCAATTCAAGTGCGGAACGTTGAGGCATGAGGATCCTTATGAACGCCCTGTCTGCCGGTTTGGATGCCTAGGACACGGGTTGATCTGGCACCGGTACCAAGGCGATCCACCAGAATATCAGCGGCTAGCCGCAGGCCCGGCGGATATCCTCGTCCCGCAGATCACGGCAAGATTAAGAAAATCAAGTAGGAACTAGGACACGGGGGCATGGCAATTGTGAGCGTTCGGATCACTTGGGATCGAAAAACCCCTAGAGGAAATTTGAAATTATCGACTCGCGAGAAAAACAATCTATGGAATGAACCATGGTCTGGACGGTCAATTTGATTGATCACTTTGTAATGCAAAAACGGCAGCGTTGTTATTTCCAAGATCTCATTGACATCCCATGAAATCGAATTCATTTTGATTCCGACGTTGTTCCCAACAATCCATAGACTCGCTTTATCCCGAACAGTCGGATCCGGATTCTGACCGTGCTGGGCCGCTAAGGTTGGCAATTCAATTTTCATCACCCTGGAGCAGGGGTGACTTCCATCGGAACCCTGATGGATGATGCCCGTGACGGGGCCAGGATGCGGAACTCGCATCGGGGATCCGCAGGGAAGTGATTGAGGTCCGGCAATGCAGTTGGAAGACGCAAATCGTGAAGCTCTGGTCCAGGAGATCGAGCGTCTGCGTCAGGAAATTCAGGAACTGAAGGCCGGCGCATGCGTGATCGGCGAGGATATCCAGGCCTTGGGGAACCTGCTCCGGCTGATGTGCGACAACGTGCCGGACATGATCTGGGCGAAGGACATCAACAAGAACTACCTCTTCACCAACAAGGCCTTCTGCGAGCAGCTGCTCAACGCGATGGACACGGAAGAACCCCTGGGGAAGAACGATCTCTTCTTCGCCCTGCGCGAGCGGAACTCGCACGCGGACAATCCGCAGTGGCATACCTTCGGCGAGATTTGCCAGGACTCCGATGACATCGTGCTGGAGAAGAAGGCCGCCGCCAAGTTCGACGAGTACGGCAACGTGCAGGGAGAGTTCCTGTTCCTGGATGTCCACAAAGCCCCCTTCTGGGACGAAGCCGGCAACTTGATCGGCACCGTGGGCTGCGCGCGCAACGTGACCCAGGAACGCAGAGTGGACGAGGATTTGCGCCGGAGCGAGAGCCGATTCAAGACCATCTTCAACAACACGGACATCTCGATCTGGGAAGAGGATTTCTATCAGCTAAAGCTCATGACAGAGGAATTGAAAACGCAAGGTGTCACGGATTTCCGGTCGCATCTCCGCGAACATCCGGAATTCCTCGCCCACGCGGTCCCGACCATCCGGGTGCTGGATGTGAACAACGGGACGCTAGCTCTCTATGGCGCGCGCAGCAAGGAAGAACTGCTGGGAGACCTCGATCGAGTGCTGCTCCCGGAAACCAGCTCCATGTTGCAGGAATTCATCATCGCCATCGCCGAAGGGCGGCCGCGGTTCGAGTACGAGACCGTCAACCGGACCATGGATGGGCGGGTGCTGAACGTCCTGATCCGCTTGTTCCTGCCCAAGGAAGCGGAGGAATACCGGAGCCTGCTCCTCTGCATCATCGATATCACCGCCCAGAAGCAGTTGGAAGCCGAGCGGCGGCGAACCCAGAAACTGGAATCGCTGGGCGTGCTGGCGGGCGGGATCGCCCATGACTTCAACAACCTCCTCATGGGAATCACAGGGAGCATCTCCCTCGCCCGGATGCATCCCGGGTCCAGTGCCAAGCTCCAGTCATCTCTGGAGAACGCAGAGCGAGCCTGCGAGAAGGCCAAGAACCTGACCTACCAATTGCTGACCTTTGCCCGAGGCGGTGCGCCGGTCAAGAAGACGCTGGTGGTGGATGACCTGCTGAGGAACGCCGTGAATTTCTGCCTCAGTGGCTCCAACGTCGGCTGCCTGTTCACCATCGCCGAGGATACGTGGAATATCGAAGCCGATGAAAACCAGCTCATCCAGGTCATCAGCAACATCGTACTCAACGGTGTCGAAGCCATGCCCGATGGCGGATTCCTGGATGTGCGCGCATGCAATCGATCTCTCAAGGAAAGCGAAGTGTTCAGGCTCCCAGCGGGCAGATTCGTGGAAGTCACCGTGCGGGATCATGGCGTTGGTATTCCCGCCGACCACTTGCATCAAGTGTTCGATCCCTATTTCAGCGCGAAGCAGGGCGGACGGGGTCTGGGCCTCGCGATCGTGTACTCCGTGGTCCTGAAGCACGGTGGGCATGTGCATCTTGATTCGGAAATCGGTCTTGGCACTTCTGTGACGATCTACCTGCCCGCCGCCAGTGCGAATCCCGCAAAGGCAGAGGTCGAGCCGACGGAAGCACAGACTGGATCAGGATCCATTCTGCTGATGGATGACGAGGAGATCGTGAGGATCACCGCATCTGCGATGCTGGAACACCTGGGGTATTCCGTGGAGACCGCGCGGGATGGCCACGAGATGCTGGCCCGCTACATCGAAGCGCGGGCTGAGCAGAATCCTATCGACATCGTCATCATGGATCTGACCATCCCCGGCGGCATGGGCGGCGTGGAGGGCATCAGGGAACTGCTCGCCCTGGATCCATCGGCAAAGGCGATCGTTTCCAGTGGTTATTCGAACGATCCCGTCATGGCTGATTACCAATCCTACGGCTTCGTCGGCGTGGTGCCGAAACCCTACCGCCTCGAAGATCTGAACCGAGTGCTCCGGAGCGCCTTGACTCGGATTCCTGGGTGATCGAGGCGATGGAGTCTACTGCCACAGACTGAAATCCGCCACGCGCAGGAAGGACTTCCGGAGGCGATGGAGCAGGGACAGGCGCGTATTCCTGAGCATCGGATCGTCGCACTTCACCATGACCGCCGTGAAGAAGGCTTCGAGAGGTTGTGCCAGCTCCGCGAGATCGGCCAGCAAGGCGCCATGATTCGAGGCTGCTTCCATGCGGGCCAAGTGCTCCGCGAGGGACTTCTCTTCGCTCTCCTGCAGTTTGCTGGCATCGAAAACATCCGCTGGAACCTCATCCTTGAGGATGTTGGCGATGCGCTTGGCGCTCTGGGCTAGGCTCGCGAAGCGCTGGTCTTCCGCGAAGGAGGACAGGGCTTCGCACCGAGCCTTGAGATCCACGAGATTCGTCCAACCCACGGGAAGGGCCGAGCGCCGCACGGCGCCTGCGTATCCCGCCACCTCGAGCTGGTAGGTGACGCGATCCCGGAAGAAGGAGTCCAGGGCTTCGAAGGTGTCCGATTCGGGTTTCGTCGCGCGGACACCCAGGGCTTTCATGGCCATGCGGCAGAGTTCCATGGGGCTCAGGGTCCAGCCCTTTTCCCACAGGATGCGAATGATGCCTGCGCCCGCCCGGCGCAGAGCCAAGGGGTCCTTGGAACCGCTCGGAATCTGTCCGATGGCGAAGCAGCCCACGAGAGTGTCCAGCTTGTCGGCGATGGCGAGGACGCAGCCGAGATCCGTACCCGGAATGGGTGCCTCGGCGGCGATGGGCTGGTAGTGCTCCTTCACGGCCTTCCACACGGCCTCGGGGGCTTTCTCGTGGCGCAGGTATTCCCCGCCCATGACGCCTTGCAGTTCTGGGAATTCGCCCACCATCAGCGTGCGCAGGTCGCACTTGCAGTTGCGCGCTGCGACCCCCGCATGTTCCGCGTTGAGGCCCAGCCGCTTGGCCAGCTCCACCGCGATGGCGCCGATGCGCTCGGTCTTCTCGAAATAGCTGCCCAGCTCGCGATGGAAAGTGAGATGGGTGAGGGAATCCAGACGACCGATGAGGGGCGTGCGCAGATCCTCCTCGAAGAAGAAGCGCGCGTCGTAGAGCCGGGCCTTCAACACCCACTCGTTGCCGCTCTTGATGAAGCCCTCCGGATCGTCGGGACGATTGGCGGCGGCCAGGAAGAAGGGCAGCAGCTCGCCCTTTTCGTTCTCGATGCAGAAGGATTTCTGGTGCTCCTTGAGGGACGTGACGAGCACTTCCTTGGGCAGCGCCATGAACTCCTGCGGGAATTGGCCGCGCACCACCCGCGGGAATTCTACGATCTCGGCGAGCGTGCTCAAGAGTTCTTCGTCTTCGACGACCTGTCCGCCAACCTCACCGGCGAGCTTTTTCATGTCCTCGGTGATGCGCTGTTGGCGCACATCGAAGGATACGACCACGCCTGCCTTTTCAAGCTCAACCTCGTAGGATTCGATATTCGAAATGACGATGGGATCTGCATGCTTCATGTGATGAAGCCGATGACCCCAGGTGTTGCGCGAGGTCTTCACGCCATCCACTTCGAAGGGAACGACCTCATTGCCGAAGAGGCAAAGGATGTTGCGGATGGGCCTTACGAACTGGAACTCGCTCACGCCCCATCGCATCGCCTTGGGCACGTGAAGGCCCGCAATGAGCTTCGGCAAGGCCTCGGAAAGCAGCGTGGGCGTGGGCTGTCCCCTCTTCGTGAGGGTCACCACTGCACAGGGTTCCTTCTTGCCCGTGGGCTGCTCGAACTTCACGGCACTGAAATCCACGCCCCACTTCTCGGCGAATTTCAGACCCTGGACCGTGGGCGCGCCCTTCTCATCCGCGCACATGCGCTGGGGAGGACCCACCTGGGTCTCGGTCTGATCGGGCTGGGCGGTCGGCAACCCCGTGAACCGCCAGGAAAGCTTGCGAGGTGAGAAATGGAAAAGTATTCCAAAGATGTCGAGCTTTTCGCTTTCAGACCATTTGGCGAAGCTCTCGGCGAATTCCACGGAAAGCGGCTTCAGGAACCGGGCAGGAATCTCTTCGCAGTGGAGTTCCAGCAGAAGGGTCTTCGTATCGCTCATGCCGTCACCTCGGCTTGCTTCTTCGCTTCGGTCTCGAGATAGGTCTTGGCGCAGGCGCACGCGAGATCACGCACACGCTTGATGATGCCGGGCCGCTCGGTGGTGCTCACGGCGCCGCGGGCGTCCAGCACATTGAAGGTGTGGCTCATCTTGAGAACCTGGTCGTAGGCCGATAGGTAGTGGCCCAGGTCCTTCACCAGACGCCAGCCCTCCTTCTCGAAATCCGTGAAGAGCCGCCAGTGCAGCTCCAGGTCCGCGTGCTCGAAACTGTAGGCGGAGAGCTCGAACTCTTCGCGCTGCCTTACCTCGGCATATTTGATGGGGAAGGTGCCCTGGTCGGTTTTCACTTCGCCCCAGGTGAGATCGAAGATGTTGTCGATGCCCGTGAGGAACATGCAGATGCGCTCGATACCATAGGTGAGCTCGGCGCTCACGGGGCGGCAGTCCACGCCCGCCACCTGCTGGAAGTAGGTGAACTGCGTGATCTCCATGCCATCCAGGACTACCTGCCAGCCTACGCCCCAGGCGCCCAGAGTAGGCGATTCCCAGTTGTCCTCCTCGAAGCGCAGATCGTGCTTGGAGAGGTCGATGCCCATGGCTTCCAGCGAAGCGATGTACATGTCCTGCACCGCCGCAGGCGAGGGCTTCAGGATCACCTGGAACTGGTGGTGCTTGTAGAGCCGGAAGGGATTCTCACCGTAACGGCCATCGCCGGGACGGCGCGAGGGCTCGACGTAGCCCACGTTCCAGGGCTTGGAACCCAGGGCACCGAAGAAGGTGAGGGGGTTCATGGTACCCGCGCCCTTTTCGATGTCGTAGGGCTGACCCACCAGACAGCCCCGGTCGGCCCAATAGCGTTGCAGTCGGAGGATGAGTTCCTGTACGTGCATGGTCGCTCGCAAGAAAACCAGTATTTTAGCGGGTTTCAGGCCCCTTGGCGAGGGTTCGTTCCCGAACTGGCGCCTCCAGGGGCTTCCTGCAATTCCTCGACGAATGACGGCCGTTCACCCCCCTCAAGATGCAGTTCGCGCCTTTGGTGGTTTCCCGGGGGTTTGGAACCTTTAAGCTGGCAGGAACACATCAGGTGAACGGATGAATGAACAGACTCAGAACCGGCGGAACGAACAGGAAAGGGCCAGGATGCTGGACCTGAGCAGCTGGTTCGGCTTCGCACGCATGCGCGAGCACCAGCTCGAGGACATGCTCGGACGGCCGGGTCTGAGCCCTGAGCAGCACACCAAGGTTGTCTCACTCCTTCGCAGACTCCGGGCCGAGATCCGCCTGAAGCTGGAGAAGGTCAACGGCAAGGATCTGCCTCTCATCCAGTAATCGAATCAAGGGCAAAGCAACCGTTTCTCAAATCGCTCCACCGCGCTTCAGCGCCAGGTAGCGGTTCACCATGGACACGGAGAGCTGCTCGGGCAGCACGTCCATGCTCAGCACGCCCTGGGCGTGGATGCGCTCGAAGGTCTTGCGCCGCTGGTCGAGGTATTCGTGGACGGCGCCATGGAGCAGGGCGCTGTCGAAGTCCGTCACGGGCTCGTCCAAGGCCTGTTCCAGCGCCCGTTCGCGGAGGTTCACCAGCAGGACGAGATGCCGCGCCCGCAGGAGCTGCAGGGCGGGCAACAGCGTGTCGTCCTCCTCATCCCGCAAATTCGTGACCAGGATGACGAGCGAGCGCTTGCGCACGCGGGTCATGTAGACGCGGGCAGCAGCGAGGTAGTCCGTGGCGTTGGTGGTGGGCTGGAGGTCGTAGAGGGTCTGGAGCAGCTCGTCCAGGGCTGCGCCGGTCTTGTGGGGCGGAAGCCAGCGTTCCTCGCCGGCGAAGGTGAGCAGGCCGGTGGCATCGCCTTCCCGCAAGGCGACATAGGCGGTGAGCAGCACGGCGGTGAGGGTGTGATCGAAGTGGGAAAGCTCGCCGTCCCGGGTGCGCATGCGGCGGCCGCAGTCCAGCAGGAAGACGATCTGCTGGTCCCGCTCGTCCTGGTAATCGCGGCTGATGAGGCGCTTCATGCGTGCCGTGGCCTTCCAGTCGATCTGGCGCAGACTGTCGCCTTCGCGGTATTCACGGAGCTGATGGAACTCCATGCCTTCGCCGCGGCGCCGTTTCTTGTGGATGCCCAGCTGGGAAAGGCGATGGCTGGTGGCCAGCTGCGCGTATTTCCGCACGGCCGCGAAATTGGGGAAGACCCGCACCTGCATCTCAGGCCCACCGCGCTGATTTCTTCGCCAAAGGCCCAAAGGTGAGGTGAGCCGGAAGTGGCAGGCGCCGAAATGATGGGTGCCGCGCTCCTTGGGACGCACCTGGTATTTGAGATCTGCATTGGCGCCCTGGGCCAGCCGCTGTTGCCGCGGCATGCCGTGGGCATCCAGTTCGTGGGGTATGCCATCGAAAACTTCAAGCTTCAAGGGCCAGGCGCTGCTATTTGAGAGATGCAGATGCACATCGCACCACACGCCGATGGGCAGTGTGCCTGGCATGCGGCGCACGACATCCATGACCGGTGAGCGCATGACCAGGATGGCGTCGATGGTCACCAGAAAGAGAATGGCCCAGCCGATGGCCTTCCAGTGGGCAGTGAGCGCGTTCGGCCAGACCGAGGCTAGGATGGCGAAGGCCAGCCAGCCCGTCAGCAGGAGCACGCACGTGCGGGAAGGACTCATGGCATCACCGCATCACGTGAAAAGATGAACCGCAGAGAGCGCAGAGGCAGAAAAGAAAGCGCGCAGATAAATGGCAAGAACTGGGAGGCATGGCTTTTCTCTGCGCTCTTGCCTCTTTCCTCTGCGTCTCTGCGGTGAGTCTTTTTCATGCCCGTGGTGCCTCCACGCGTTCCAGCAGTGCGGAGAGCAGGTCGTCGCAGGTGTGCCCCTCGATCTCGCTTTCGGGCGAGGGCGCGATGCGATGGCGAAGGGCGGGAAGGGCCAGGGATTTCACATCGTCCGGCGTGGCGAAGTCGCGTCCGTCCAGGATGGCGTGGCCCCGCGCCGCGCGCACGAGGGCGATGGCTCCGCGGGGCCCGGCGCCGAGGGTGATGCCCATCCAGCCACGCGTGGTGCGCACGATGCGGACGGCGTAGTGGAGCACCTGTTCGTCGACCCGCACGCAGGCCGCGATGCGTTGGAGTTCCTGTACATCCTCGGGCGTGGCGATGGCTTCGATGGCCTCAACGTTCAGTCCTTCGCCCACCTGACCCTGCGTCACCAGGCGCACGAGGCTCTGTTCCTCGGCTTCCGTGGGATAGGCCATGGCCACCTTGAGAAGGAAACGATCCAACTGGGCCTCGGGAAGCGGGTAGGTGCCTTCCTGCTCGA
>DCFP01000191.1:23060-23296 GCA_002319925.1 Holophagaceae bacterium UBA1801
GGTTCTGGGTGGCCAGCACCATGAAAGGTCGCGGCACCTTGAAGGCTCGGCCCTCGATGGTGACCTGCTGCTCCTGCATGACCTCGAGCAGCGCGGACTGGGTCTTGGCGGGCGCGCGATTGATCTCGTCCGCGAGCAAAAGGTGCGTGAACACCGGCCCCTGGCGGATGCGGAAGCTCTCGGTCTTGGGATCGTAGATGGCGTGACCCATGACGTCCGAGGGCATGAGGTCCGGC
>DCFP01000191.1:23553-33150 GCA_002319925.1 Holophagaceae bacterium UBA1801
GTCCGGCGTGAACTGGATGCGCGCGTTGGTGCCCTGGAAGGCCTTGGCCAGGGCGCGGACCAGCAGTGTCTTGCCGAGACCCGGAACTCCTTCCAGCAGCACATGGCCGCCTGCGAAGAGGCTGGTCAGCACCTGGTCCACGACGGCCTGCTGACCGACGAGGGCCTTGCCGATTTCCATGCGCATGCGCTTGGCCAGATCGGAAGCCCAGGCCAGGCGCTCGGGATCCAGTTGTTGGGGGGTGAGGGTTTCGGTGGTCATAGTTGTTTCCTGATAAGGTCCAAGGTCTGAATCGCTTCGGTGAATTCACGAGGTTCGCGGAGGTTGTCCTTGTGCAAGGCTCTGGCGATGCGGTCCTCGGCGAGGCCAGAGAATTCCGCGAGTCGCGCGCACAATTCGTGGGGATCCAGGTGTCCCCAGCCGGGATGGACCCGGTGGATCCTGGAAAGGGTGGCTTCCCGCGCGGATCGCAGCAGGGAGACGCCCTGCCGCTGGGCCCACTGGAACCGGCCGCAGGCCAGGAGGTGCTCCAGCAAACTGCGCCGTCCCTCCACTGGGTCAGGCACGCGCGGGCCGAATCGCGCGGCGGCTTGCCAGAGGCTGATGCACACGAGGATGGCGAAGGAAATCATGATCATCCACGCGTTGTCCCGGAGCCACGTCCAGAGGGAAGGGGGCTCCTCCCGGTAGACGATCCAGACGCGATTGCCGCTGGCCCAATCCGTGGCCAGCGCCGAAAGGAAGCCCGCATGGTCCTCCTCCGCGATGCTGCCGTTGGCGATGCAGGCGAGGCTGGTGCAGAGAATGACGCGACCATCCCCAAGGTCGTACTGCAGCATCTTGATGCCGGAATCGTTCTTCGCGGAGCGAGTGGCTTGCCCGCTCCAGTCGAGGAGCTCTTCCCAAGCCCCCACGCGCACCTTGTAGGTATGGCCGTCCAGATCCACGGTCAGGTCCCGGTTCTTTTCGTCAAAATCCTTCGTATCGGTGCCGGTGGCTGGATTGCCGCCGATGTTGGCTTCCAGGTTCTGCTTCTCGCGGGTCCAGATGAGCCGCGCGCCTACGGCCCGGAAAAGGGGATCCTGGGTCTCTCCCGCCTCGCGGGATTCAGGAGTGAGGCCTTCCACGATGAGCAATCCCCCTTTCTTGACCCAGTTGATCAAGTCGGAAGCCTGTCCCGGGGACATGGCCACTTGCCGTCGCGGCAGGATCAGAACATCGTTCTTTCCCGGTGCGCGCCGGCCCACGGGAAGCCCACGGATCGAGGATGTCCGCTGCCCCATTCGCTCCAGGAGCCGCTGGGCCGCCAGGAAGTCATTGACCCTCGCCTCGCCCGAGTAGCCCACCCAGACATCCTGTTCGGACCACTCCAGCTTGCCCCAAAGAGCCCAGGTGATGAGGCCCGCCACGGCCAGAATGATGCCCACCACGATCGCGATGCGTGCCCCTCTCATGGACGCACCTCGTCCGCGGTTTCACGGAAGTGTGCCGACCACTCCGCGCAAAGCGCCTCGGCACCGGGTTCCGGCGCGAGGTCCGCGTAAGCCACCCGGAGCCAGGTGCGCGTCAAGCGCCCGAAGTAGTCGGAGGAAGGCTGGGGCAGCACTTCGCGGGCCTTCCTCAGGCAGTCTCCTTCCGTGGCGCCGCGTGAAAGGGGAATCCGGTGATGATGCACCAGCTGTGCCAGCGCCCCTCGGTAGAGTAGGGCTAAAGCGGCCCGGATCCGACCTTCCGCCCACAATCTGGCGGCGACTTGCGCCAGGCCGGGAGGCAACGCCTCCGGCCGAATATCCATGCCAAAGAGGGTCTCCGGCAGCTCTTCTTCGGAGGTGATTCTCAAGCGGCTCGTGAGGAACTGGCGATTCCTCCAGATGACGTACAGGAGCGCGGCCACCGCAGTGCCAATGACAGCCCACTTCGCGAGCACCGCCAGGAATTTCAGGAAGGGCATCAATGCCGGCGAGATCGACACATCCCGGGGATTTTCCTTTTGGGGCTGGCTCTTCCAGTGCAGTCCCTTCTCCTTGCGCTTGACCTGGAATTCAGGTTGCTTGAGGACTTCCGCCAGGGCTTCCTTGGGATCGGGTTTGGGGGGCGCGGCTTGCAGGTGCATGGGGAAGGTCAGGAACCCGAGCAGCAGCAATAGCGCGATGCCCCGGCCCAGTGCCTTTGAGACCCGTGCGGCTATCTTGCGGAAGGTCACTTCCAGATCCCAGCCTTCCAGCTCGACCCGGCGGTTCAGATAGAGTGCGAATCCGCCTGCCACATAGAAGGGCTCCAGCAGCGTGATGGAAATGATCGGGATCACGCTCAGGAGCACGTCCAGCCAGTGGATGCGATCGGAGCCCGATCCGAAGACCGCGTTTCCGAGATTGAAATCCACGTTCGTGGGCGTGAGCAGGGCGATCCCGAACATGAAGCTGGAAAAGATCACCGCGTGGAACAGGAAGCAGACCACCGTGAGGAAGATGGCCTGGCCACGGCCTCTGCGCAGGAGAATGTCGCAGCGTTTCCGGAACCCGATGCCAGGCTGTTCTTCCAGCTGCCACACCGGCAGCACGAAGCTGCGCTGGGGGCTCAGGCGGCGCCAGGACAGGGTCGCGAAGAATCCGTGGCGCATGAGCCGGGGCAGGTGCCTCAAGGTTTCCGCGAAGCCTGGCACCTCTCCGAAGGTCGCCTTGGCGAGCACGTGCAGCACGATGCGATCCAGAGCGGGATTCAGCCACCAGATCACCAGGGGCGGCAGCCAGAGGTGGTTCCAGAAGAGGATGTAGAGCAGCGCCGTGATGGGAATCACCACGGTCAGCCACACGGCCATCACGGCCTTCCAGTGGGTTCGGATCAGAATGAAGCCGAGATCCACGGCTTCCCAGGGATCCCTCAAGCGGATGGCCATGCCGGGTTGTTCAAACACGGCGCCTCCCCGCGAAGAGGAAGTAGGCGAGGACCGAAGCCCAAAGGGTGCCGCCCACGGCGAATTTGGCGGCCACGGGCACCAGCGCGCTGGAGGACCAGAAGGCCTCGAAGAAGGCGGCGGCGAAGACCATGAAGCCCGCGCCATAGACCATGGACACGCCGTTCCGCGCGGCGTCCTTCATGGATTGCAGCCGGGATTTGCGGCCGGGTGCAAGGAGCGCGAAACCCAGCTTCAGGCCCGTGGCACCAGCGAGGATCAGGCCCGTGACTTCCAGAGCGCTGTGCGTGACGACGAAGGGCCAGAAGTTGTGGCCCAGGCCCATCCGTGTGAGATGGCCTGCTACCGCGCCGCTGTCCAGACCGTTGAACAGCAGGAAGAAGATGGAGCCGAGGCCCAGCAGGAGGCCGCTCGCGAACACCTGGAAGGTGATGCGCACGTTGTTCCAGATGTAGAAACCGAACATAGTGAGGTCGGTATCCGATTCATCTTTCCGTCCGAATTTTTCGTTGCCCGATCGGTACATGTCCTCCATGCGCGCCAGGGACTGGGGATCCTCGATCAGGTAGGCGATTTCGGGATTCCTCTGGATGGAGAAGGTGAGGCCGCAGAACGGGACGTAGAACAGAGCCAATGCGAGGACCACCGGGCGCCAGTTGGAGCGCACGAGGCGGGGGAAACCCGCAAGCAGGAACCGCAGCCATTTCCTCTGGAGACCGGGCCGGACGCCGTACAGCGCGTGATGGCCCCGCAGGGACATCTCGTTGAGGCGCCGGATGAGGGCCGCGGTGTAGTGGCGTTCCCGTGCCAGAGCCAGGTGATGGCAGATCCTGCGGTAGCGCGCCGGGAAGTCCTCCGTGGGCACCGCTGCGCTGTAGCGGTGGCCGTGCCCGAGCTGCCCCAGGACCGCTTCGAAGGAAGCCCATTCCTCTTCATGGGCCGATTCAAAGGCCTCCTGCTTCATCGTTCACCCGCGTAGATGGAGGCCAGACGGCGGATGTGAACCACGGCGCCGTGGCCCCGGTGACCCACGATGGGTTCCAGGAGATCGGCCAGTTCCTCGGCCCGCTCAGAGGTGAGTTCACGGCTGCGAAACGAAAAGGCAACGAGGGCCTGCTGTTCCTCGAGGGTCAAGGGTACGGGGGGAAGGCTCGGCGTTTCTACGGTTTCCTCTTCGGGCACAGTGGTCGCCTTCGTTCTGCGCGGCATCCGCCGCTCCGCATAGACCACCAGCGTGCCCGCGGCCAGGTCTCCCAGTCGCTTGAAATCCTTCTGCATCAACATGCTCAGAAGACCCGCGCCGTAGAGCATGGGAAGGAAATCCACGACCCTCAAGAAGTTTCGAATGGTGGAGGGATACCAGCCCACGGGGGTGCCGTCGTCGCACAACACGCGGATGCCCAGCGCCATCTTGCCCACGGTCTGCCCCTTGGCCAGCACCTCGAAGAAGACCGGGTAGAACCACTCCACGAGGAACATCAGGATGAGCCAGGCCGCCACGCCGAAGCCGCCGAGCAGGGGCAGAAACATGCCCATGCCGATGTAGAAGGCTACGCGGATGGCTGTATCAATGGCCCATGCGAGCGCACGCACGATGGGGCCGGCGAGTCTCAGCTCCAGCACCACCCCCTCGGGGGTCTCGATGGCCCGTGCGGAGTCGATCATCGGGGCGATGCCAGGCTTGGATTGAGTCGGTTTTTACTAGGCAGAAAAATGGGCTTCACACCAATTCCTATGTCTGTAGAATGAACGTTTTTCTTCGGCGACCCTATAAGGAAACCACATGTCCAAGAAAATTGCCCTCATTGCGATCGGCGGAAACGCCCTTTTGAAAGAAAACGAGCGCGGTCTCCAGGAGGAGCAGCTCGAAAACGCCCGGGAATGCGCGGAGATGTTCGGCAATGTGATCAAGGCGGGGTTCTCCCTCTGCGTCGTCCACGGCAACGGCCCCCAGGTGGGAAACATCCTCATCCAGCAGGAGGAGGCCGCCAACCGGATTCCTCCCTACACCCTCGACATCTGTGATGCCATGACCCAGGGTTCCATGGGCTACATGATCGAGCGTCTGCTCATCAACCGGCTCAACTACATGAACCTGAAAATCCCCGTCACCACCGTCCTCACCGAAGTGGTCGTGGACAAGGACGACGCCGGTTTCAAGAATCCCACCAAGCCCGTGGGGCCCTTCTACAAGGAGTTCCGCGCCCTGGAGCTGATGAAGGAGAAGCGCTGGCACATGAAGGAAGACGCGGGTCGCGGCTGGCGCAAGGTCGTACCCTCACCCAAGCCCGTGGAGATCGTCCAGCTGGATGCAGTCAAACTCCTGCTGGAAGCCGGGCATTGCGTCATCGCTGGGGGGGGCGGCGGTATTCCCGTCATCAAGGATGCCTCGGGTCTGCTCGTGGGTGTGGAGGCGGTCATCGACAAGGACCGGCTCTCCTCGCTCCTGGCCGAACAGCTGGGCGCCGACACCTACGTGATCCTCACGGGCGTGCCCAAGGTCGCCCTGGACTTCGGCAAGCCCACCCAGCGCTGGGTCGATCGCATGACTGTCAGCGAGGCCGCCAAGCACATGGCCGATGGACAGTTCCCGGCCGGCTCCATGGGACCCAAGATCGAATCCGCCCTCAACTTCATCAAGGCCGGTGGCCACGAGGTTCTGATCACCTCGCCCGAAGCCCTCGAGCGAGAGGATTACGCAAAGGTGGGAACCCGCATCGTCCGCGATTGAGCGCGATCCGGTATCCATGACGGGCACGGATGAGGCACACTCATCCGTGCCCGTTCCCGTTTGGAGAGCCCATGTACGCCATCGCCATCATCCGCTACCGCAAGTCCCTGGAAGAGGTGCTGAAGGTCGTTGAAGTCCACCGGGCCTACCTGCGGAGCCTGCAGGAGAAGGGCATCCTGCTGGCCTCCGGGCCCGTGGATCCCCGCAACGGAGGTGCGCTCATCCTGCGCGTTTCCGAGGGTGACGTGCTTGGTGCCCTGGACCGCATCCGCGACGAGGACCCCTTCACCAAGGCCGGCGTGGCTCAGTATGAGCTGCTGCCGTGGCTTCCCAACATCGGGAAGGAAGCCCTGGATCGCGTCTAGCGGCCGTTCGCTCTCAACGTTTCGGCCGGTTCTCCTTGACTCCGTAGGGCCAGACTCCGCCGCCGGGCACGAGTCCTTCCTTCGCGCCATGGGCTCCGCCGCCCAAGGATCCCAGGGGGGAATGGCGTTTGGCCGGATCTCCCATCGTAGGGGCTTGAGTTTCGCCGAGGGATGGGTCCGATGGGTCGAGACTGCGCGGTGGCGCGTGGGGATCATCGAATCCAGGGCCCAGCTCACGGAGAGCCAGGCATCGGTGGTAGAGCAAGTGCGAGAGATACTGATGGCGGTCCATCTTCATCGCCTCCCGATCAGCCTCCAGCTGGGCAATGGCGGCTTCCGGCAGTGAGAAGTAGGTCAGGAAACCATGAAGAATCCTGAGCACGAATGCGGTCAGATCAAGGCCACGGAGATGGGCCTCTCTCCCGAGCAGATTCACGAGTTCCCGTGGCATGCGGAAGGTCCGGACGACCTTGTTGCCGGAGAGGGCTTCTGGATCGATGTCGGGGAGGCTCATGGAAGCGGTTTCAGTCGGGGATGAACCGGTGGGATTTCATGCATGATAGCCGCCGGACTGCGGGGGACATGCTGTTTATTGAGCCACTGTCAGGAAAATCAATGAGCGTAATACATTCGTAATACGCCCATATAGGTCCTTGTATTGATAGTTTTAAAAACACAATTTTATGATTTCCATTTTGAGCGCGCTTGATTTAATCGGTCCCAATTTCCAACAAGGAGGACCTCTTCATGAGAACCAGGGAATTCATTGCAGTGGTGTTGGCGACCTTCGTGCTGATCCTGTTGGGGGACGGCGTAGTGGCCAGCGTTGTGCTGGGACCGCGAGGTGCGGCTGGGAACTACAACTGGAATACGATTGCCTTCGGATGGGCCTTCGCCGTGGCTTCCGCAGGGCTCATCGTCGGAGCGGACAACAATCCTGCCATCACCCTTGCCAATGCCGTGCGAGGCGCCGTGCCATGGCGGAAGGTCGTGCCTACCTTCATCGGGACCTTTCTTGGGGGTTTCCTCGGAGCGCTGGCCGTCTTCCTGGTCTACCGCGATGGGCTGGTGTCCGCGGGGATGCCCAATATCTGGACCAGCGGAGCGGGGGCCATCTACGACAGTGGCCATGCGGCAGCCGGAGCTTACAGCCTTCTCACGGCCAGCATCGCCGAGTTCTTCGGAACCCTGGTGCTGATGTGGGCTGTGCTGGCGGTCTCGGACCGGAAGAACGCGGTCCTGGCCAAGGGTGGCCCCTTCGTGGTGGGTGGTGTGATCCTGGCGATTGGCCTCTGCCTCGGCGGGCCCAGCGGGTATTCCCTCAATCCGGCCCGTGACCTGGCTCCGCGCATGTTCGGCTTCCTGGCGGGATCCAAGGGCCTCTTCGATGGCTGGTACTGGCTCGTTCCACCTGTGCTCGTGCCATGCGTAGCCTGCATCGCAGCAGTGTTCACCTACGACGCTTTCCTCAATTCGGAAAAATCACCCGCCGAGGACCGGGTCGTGGAGGCGGGCTTGCAGCGCTCATAGAATTGGCGACTCCCCGGGGAAGCGCGCCCCGGGGTGCACGGGCGCACTTGGTCTCATGCGGGTACCCGGAGCAAGTGCGTGGCGCGCCCGCGCAAGGCCGACGACCGACTCTCCTGGTTGACGGCCATCCGGGCACGGGATGCGTCAGCAAGTCCGGCGGGCTCGCCCTGGCCCGCCGGACTTGCTTCCATGCTCACTGGGCTAGGCCAGGGAACCGCGATAGTCTGTCCGTACGAAGCGCTAGGAACATGGAGGTTCAAAGGCATGTTTTTCCTCTCAGAATTGATGGGGACCATGACCCTCATCGCCCTTGGAAACGGCGTGGTCGCCAACGTACTGCTGGAGAAATCGAAGGGGCAGAATTCGGGCTGGATCGTCATCACCGCGGGTTGGGGTGTGGCCGTAATGTGCGGGATTTTCGTGTCCTTCGGCCTCGGCGGGCCGGGCTGGCTCAACCCGGCCGTGGCCGTCACGGCACTATTCAAACCCGATGCCAATGTGGGAGCTGTTCTCGCAGGAATGGCCGGTGAATTGGTTGGGGCTTTCCTTGGCGCCGTCATCGTCTATCTGGCTTATCTGCCTCACTGGGAAGAGACCCAGGATCCGGAGTTGAAGCTGGCTGTTTTCGCCACGGGGCCATCCATTCGGAAGCCCTGGGCCAATTGCCTTTCCGAGGTGATCGCCACCTTCATTCTCCTGCTCGTCATTGCCGCCTTGGGCTCCGTTCACTTCACCGATGGCCTGGTTCCCGTGGTCATTGGCGCATTGATTTGGGGAATCGGCCTGTCTCTGGGAGGACCCACAGCCTATGCCTTGAATCCAGCCAGGGACTTGGGACCTAGGATTGCCCATGCCATCCTGCCTCTACCGGGCAAAGGGCCCAGTGACTGGGGCTATGCGTGGGTTCCGATCGCTGGACCGATGATCGGCGGGGTGGCCGGGTGGAGCTTTTGGAGACTGATTTCAGCAATGGCATCCAGTCTGAAATAGCGGCGGGATCTGAAACCGGCCATCGTGTCTACCTCCGATGGGGAAATTCCATGCCGGGGGGATGCCATGGGTCTGTCCGGATGAAATAGAGAATTCGATCCGCTCCTGCAGACTCGCGAAGAGTGCGCACGCTTGGCCGGATCCGCCTCGGATGAGCTGGATTCAGCCAAAGGCATCCTAGCCTTGTGAAGTGGGGACTGAACCTTCAAAATAGACGCTGGGCCAGGAATGCCGGATTTTTGCCCATGGCTCTGTCTGATTGTCTGAACAGGAACCGAACATGACGTCACATCCGATCTATCTCCACGATTACGCGGTCCCCGCCTACCTCGTGGAAACCATCGATCTCGACATTGATATCCGTGAGGGGTTCACCCGTGTGACCGCGGTTTGCCGAATGAAACGCAATCCGACGGGTTGCGGAGGACCTTTGATCCTGGATGGAGAGGATCTGGCGCTCGAGTCGGTGAGCCTCGACGATCGCGCGTTGTCCGAGTCCGAATATCGGCTGGCTGGAGAGAAGCTGATTCTCGAATCCGTGCCGGAGGCTTTCGTTCTGAGAACGGTGGTCCGGATCAGGCCGGATGAAAATACGCAGCTCTCGGGGCTCTACCGCTCCAAGGACGGCTACTTCACCCAGTGCGAAGCGCAGGGCTTTCGCCGCATCACCTTCTATATCGATCGTCCCGACGTCATGGCGCGCTTCACCTGCACCATCGAAACCGATCGCGAACGCTTTCCGCAACTTCTCTCCAACGGCAACCTCGTCGCCAGCGGTGAAGCAGATAACCACCGCCACTGGGCGCGCTGGGAAGACCCCTTCGCCAAGCCCTGCTACCTGTTCGCGCTGGTCGCGGCAAAGCTCGATGTGCTGGAAGACAGCTTTGTCACTCAATCCGGGCGCAAGGTGCAACTTGCCGTGTATGTAGAACCGGGCAAGCTCGACCAGTGCGACCACGCCATGGCCGCACTAAAGAAAAGCATGGCGTGGGACGAGCGGCGCTTCGGGCTCGAGATGGACCTCGACCAGTACATGATCGTCGCCGTCGGCGACTTCAACATGGGCG